>CAYPYV010000007.1:0-39622 GCA_964414845.1 uncultured Devosia sp.
GGCATCCTAGCATGGGTGTCCATATGGGTAGCGGATTTTCTGGGGCCTCGTCGTTGTAAGCCTCAACAGTCGGTACTGAACGCAGCTAATTCCTTTCATAATCAACATTTTGCAAAGGCGATTATCAACCATGCTCCCGACGCAGGGGTGGCTGGCATGGGGCTTGCAAAGCTGTCTCACGAGGGGCGCGAACCCGAAAAGCGCCACCGCTTGCAGGAGAGAAGCATCATGAAGGTTTCGAGAATGCGAGGCATGTTCACCGCCGCGGCGATCGCCGTAATGGGCGGTATCGGCATGGCCTCCCCCGCCTCGGCGGAGACTGTGCTGCGGGTCGCGATGACCGCCGCGGACATCCCGGATTGGACCGGTGCCCCCGATCAAGGGTACGAGGGTTATCGGTTCGCCGGCTACACAATGTATGACGCGCTGGCGCTGTGGGACCTATCAAGCTCCGACAAAGCCGCCGATATCGTGCCCGGTCTTGCAACGAGCTGGGAAGTAGACCCTGCCGATCCACTGACCTGGACGTTCAAGCTGCGCGAGGGCGTCACCTTCCACGATGGGTGCCCATGGAATGCCGACTCAGCCATCTGGAACTTCGAGCGGGTGAAGAATTCAGGTTCGCCGCAATACAACGCGCGCCATGCGGGTATGCAGGGCTGGGCGGTGGGGGCCCTTGCCGGATATGAGAAGGTCGATGACTATACAATCAAGCTGAAGACGACAGTACCTGCATCGATGCTCCCCTATAGCATGGCGATGCTGTACATGATCTCGAATTGTGGGGTCACCAAGCTTGATAACAACTACGAGAAGTATGCAGAGCGTCCGGCCGGCACGGGCCCCTACATGTTCGACAAGCTTGTGCCACATGAGCGGCTTGAACTCGTAAAGAACCCGAACTACTGGAACCCGGCCCGCGTTCCGAAGCACGATCGCCTCGTGTTGCTGCCAATGCCGGAAGCCTCGACCCGCGCGGCTGCGCTGCTTTCTGGGCAGGTCGATTTCGTCGAGGCACCATCGCCGGACACCATTCCGGCGCTGAAAAATGCCGGCATGCAGATCATCACCGTGCCGTACCCGCACAACTGGGACTACCTGCTGCGTGTCGATGAGGGGCCGTTCTCTGACATTCGGGTCCGCAAGGCTGCCAACATGTCGATCAACCGGCAGGACGTCGCAGATATGCTGCAGGGCGTCGCAGTGCCCGCCTACAACACCCTGATCGAATCCCAGCCCTGGTACGGTTCTCCGCCAATCTATGAATATGACCCGGAAGGTGCTCGCAAACTGCTGGAAGAAGCTGGCTGCCTCCCGTGCAAGGTGAAGATCGGCATCTCCACCTCTGGCTCGGGCCAGATGCAGCCGCTGCCGATGAACGAGCTTGTGAAGGAGCAGATGGACGAGGCCGGCTTCGAGGTCGAACTTGTGCCTATGGACTGGAATGCGCTGATTGCCGTGTTCTTCCAGGGTTCCAAGGCATCGGGCTTCGATGGCATCAACTTCTCGATGGCGCCCATCGATGCGAGCCAGGGCATCGTGAACAAGTGGTGGAGCCAGATGGCACCGCCGAACTGCTGCAACTGGGGCTTCTACAAGAACGAAGAAGTCGACAAGCTTGCGCTGGCCGCCATGGCCGAGTTCGACACAGTCAAGCGCGATGCCATCCTGACCGAGATGAACAACAAGGTGATGGCCGACGCGCCAGAACTGTTCATCGTGCATGACCTGAACCCGCGGGCGCTCTCGCCGAAGCTGTCCGGCTTCGTGCAGGCCCAGAGCTGGTTCCAGGATCTGACCCCCATAGTGGTCAACCCGTAACGGCAAGCCTCCGCCACGGGTCCCCGGAGGATCCGTGGCTCTTCTACCTACCAGGGAGAGCGAACCCATGTGGCTCTACGCGTTGCGCCGACTGCTTCTGACGATACCGATCCTGCTTGGCGTCACCATTATCTGTTTTGCGTTGGTGAAGCTTGCGCCCGGCGACCCGATCCAGAACCTTGTGCGTCCCGAGACGCCCCCAGAGGAAGTCGCAAAACTGAGGGCCTATTACGGGCTCGATCAACCGGTGGTCATCCAGTATTTCGTATGGCTCTGGCGAGTGCTCGGCGGTGATCTGGGACGATCGATTGCCAACAATGCTCTCGTTGCCGAAGAGGTGGTTCGCGCCTTTCTCAACACCCTCACCATCGCGCTCATTTCGGTGGTCATCGCCTTCGTCGCCTCAATGGCGCTGGGTATCATCGCGGCAACCCGGCAGGGCGGCGCGGTGGACAAGCTGGTGACCGCCATTGCCGTATTCGGCATATCGGTGCCGACCTTCTGGCTCGCTGTGGTGCTGGTCATCTTTTTCGCGGTGAACCTCAACTGGCTGCCGGCCACCGGTATGGGTGCCGACGGCTCGCATGGATTCAACTATTTCGACTGGAACGACTTCAAGTTCGCCGTGATGCCGATCATCGCGCTGGCGCTGCCGCCACTCGGCATCATGACGCGCACTACGCGGTCGGCACTGAGCGAAGTCCTGAACCAGGACTTCATCCAGACACTGCGCGCCAAGGGCCTGAGCGAGGGCAAGATCATCATACATGCGGTGCGCAACATCATGCCAGGCGCCACAGCCATGCTGGGCCTGCAACTCGGATACCTGATCGGCGGCTCTGTGCTGGTCGAGACGGTGTTCACCTGGCCAGGTACAGGATTCTTGCTCAACAAGGCGATCCTCACACGCGACATCCCCCTGCTGCAGGGCACTATTCTCGTGCTCGCCACGGTGTTCGTCCTCATCAACCTCGTCGTCGATCTCGCCCAGTCGATGATCGATCCGCGCATCAAGCGCATCTGAGGAGGCCAAAATGACCGTCATTCCTGCCGATAGCGCCAGCCTCACCGCAGCCCAGGGCGCCCCCGCCACCAAAGTTCGCGGCTATTGGGGCAGCGTATGGAACCGTCTGCGCTACGACTATGTAACCTTGTTCTGCCTCGGGCTGATCATACTGATCATCCTGCTCGCCCTCTTCGCGCCGTGGCTGTCGCCGATGGATCCGGAAAAGTCGAGCATGGCCAACCGGCTACGGCCAATTGGCTACAAGAAGTTCCTGCTGGGTACCGACGAGCAGGGCCGCGACATGCTCAGTCGCCTGCTCTGGGGTGGCCGGGTTTCGCTGATGATGGGCATCCTGCCCGTCGTCTTTGCGACACTGGTGGGCGGCATGCTCGGCGTCATCGCCGGCTATTACGGCGGCAAGGTCAACATGGTGATCATGCGCACCATGGACATCTTTTTCGCGTTCCCCTCGGTCCTGTTGGCCGTGGCTATCGCTGGAAGCCTGGGCGGCGGCATCGTCAACCAGATGCTCACACTCACGATCGTGCTTATCCCCCCAATCTGCCGCGTCGCTGAGACTGCCACGAGCCAGGTGCGAAGCCTCGATTTCGTTGACGCGGCGCGGGCGAGCGGCGCCTCGACGCTCTCGATCCTGTTCAACCATGTATTGATCAACGTGCTGTCGCCGGTGCTGGTGTATTCCTCCACGCTGGTCTCGATCTCGATCATCCTCGCCTCGGGCCTGTCCTTTCTGGGCCTAGGCGTATCGCCGCCGACCGCCGACTGGGGCCTGATGCTGTCGACCCTCAGGCAGGCGATCTATGTTCAGCCCCTCGTCACAGCCCTCCCAGGCATCGCCATCCTCATCACCTCCGTTGCCTTCAACCTCGTCTCCGACGGGTTGCGCCAGGCCATGGACGTCAAAGCGTAACGTCGGAGCGCCAAGATGACCCTCGTGACCGAAACCGCCATCGAGGCAGCCGCAGATCCGCGCGATCGCGGCGGCCCCGCTCAGCCCATGCTGATCGTCGAGAACATCAAGAAGTACTTTCCCATCCGGGCCGGGCTGCTGAACCGAAAGGTGGCCGAAGTAAAGGCTGTCGACGACATCTCTTTCTATGTGATGAAGGGTGAGACGCTCGGGATCGTGGGCGAAAGCGGATGTGGCAAATCCACCCTGGCGCGGCTGCTGATGTATCTGATCGAGCGCGACGAGGGAGATCTCGTGCTCGACGGGGAACTGGTCGGAGAGAAGTCCGGCGTGCCGATCGATACGCTCCGTCGTTCGCTCCAGATGGTGTTCCAGGACAGCTATTCGTCCCTGAACCCGCGGTTGCCCATCGAGCAATCCATTGCCTATGGGCCGAAGGTACAGGGTACCAAGACAAAGAAGGCCAAGGAGCAGGCGCAGGACCTCCTGAGCAAGGTGGGGCTAAGACCCAACCTTTTCTCGCAGCGATACCCGCACGAGCTTTCCGGCGGGCAGAAGCAACGCGTCAATATCGCCCGGGCGCTGGCGCTGGATCCGCGGCTGCTGATCCTGGATGAGGCGGTGTCCGCACTCGATAAATCGGTTGAAGCACAGGTGCTCAACCTGTTGAGCGAGCTCAAGGATCAGCTCAACCTCACCTACATCTTCATCAGCCATGATCTGCATGTGGTGCAGTACATCTCGGATCGCGTGCTGGTGATGTATCTGGGGCAGGTGGTGGAAATCGGGCCGGTCGACAAGCTCTATTCCAATCCCAAGCACCCGTATACTCAGGCGCTGCTCGCCTGCCGCCTCAGCATGGACCCCGACGAGCGGGTGGACGCTGCGCCGCTCGCCGGCGATCCGCCTAACCCGGTAAACCCGCCGTCTGGCTGCCGCTTTCACACCCGCTGCCCTTATGCCGAGGATATCTGCATGGCAAAGGCGCCCGTACTCGGCGACGTGCTGAAGGCCACGCCCGACCAGCACCTAGCCGCCTGCCATATGGTGCATGCGGGATCCGGACATTCCAAGGCCCCGGCGACGCTCGCCGAACTGTTCAACATCTAACCCCGGAGGCCGCAATGAACGACATGCAGACCCCAGACCTTGTGCTTGCCGAGCCGGCTCGCACAAAGGCAGCGCCCTTCGTGAAAGTGCGCGATCTCAAGGTGAAGTTCGTCTCGCGCGAAGCCACCGTGCAGGCTGTCAATGGTGTGAGCTTCGATCTGGCCAGAGGAGAAGTGCTCTGTGTCATTGGCGAGTCCGGCTCCGGCAAGTCGGTGATGATGCGTTCGCTTTTGAGGCTCCACCCCAAGAAGCGTACGGTCATCGAGGGCTCGATGCTGGTGGGCGACGACGAGATCACGACGGTCAACGACAAGAAAATGACCGAGCTCAGAGGCTCGACCATCTCCATGATCTTCCAGGAGCCGATGACGGCGCTCGACCCACTCTACACGATCGGCGACCAGATCGCAGAGACGGTGATGCGCCACCAGAAGGTTGACCGAGATGCGGGCATGAAGCGAGCGCTGGAGCTGCTGGAGCTCGTGCGCGTGCCATCGCCCGAACGGCGGCTCAAGGCATATCCGCATGAGCTTTCAGGCGGCCTGAGGCAGCGCGCGATGATCGCAGTTGCGCTGTCGTGCAAGCCGAGCCTGCTGCTCGCGGACGAGCCGACCACCGCGCTCGATGCTTCGGTGCAGATCCAGGTGCTGGTGCTGCTCAGGAAGCTGCAACGCGAACTCGGAATGTCGATGATCTTTGTTACCCATGATCTCGGGGTAGCTGCGCAGATCGCCGACAAGGTGGCAGTCATGTATGCCGGTCGGATGATCGAGTATGGCGAGGCCAGGGACGTGCTGATGAATCCGCAGCACCCCTATACCAAGGCCATGCTCGCCTCGACGGTGAAAGACCAGCAGAAGGGGCAGGCACTCGAAGCCATTGCCGGAACACCGCCGGACCTTCGCGCGCTTCCATCTGGCTGCAGTTTCGCGCCGCGCTGCAAATTTGCGGTCGATAGCTGCCTGAAGTCCATGCCTGAGCCGGTCATCGATGCGCGCGGGCACTATGCCCGCTGCATAGGGGTCGAGAGTACGGGCGGCTCGTTGTGCTTTTCGGCTCCCAAGCCCGAACTGGCCTTAGCCGGCTGACGCCCGCTTCGTTTCTTGGGTCTACCGCGCAACCGAGGGCGGGCGAGCCGCGGGCCAGCCCCCAGGTATCGTGCCGGAATTGGGAGGAAAGTCATGCTGGCCTGGTGGCAGTCGCGGTCTCCAACGATCAAGGGGACCTGGCTGATGATTCTCTCCGTGTTGTTCTTCACCTTGCTGTTGCTGCTTATCCGCATAACAGGCGAGGCGGTGTCGGTGTTTGTCATGGTGCTGGTGCGACAAGTGATCATGCAGATGATCGTGCTGGTGCAGGCGGGCAAGAACGCGCGGTTCATCCTCCGTACCGGAAACATAAAGCTTCAAATGCTACGCTCGGCATTTGCGCTTGGCTCGACGCTCGCGATTTTCATCAGCTTCGTTCATCTGCCGTTGGCGCTCGCAAGCGCGATCAGCTTTTCCGCAGTGCTGTTTGTGACGCTCGGCGCTGCGCTGGTTCTCAAGGAGGAGGTTGGGCCCAAGGCCTGGGCGGCAACGATCATCGGGCTCATCGGCGTACTGATCATGCTCAGCCCGCGCGAGGGCGGCGATCTCGTCTATGTGTTGATCGCTGTGGGAGGGGCGATCGTCTCTGCCGGCACTATCCTGACGGTCAGGGTGTTTCACCCGTCGGAATCAATCGGTACAGTGTTGACCTATCAGGGTATTCTGGTCGTTCCGGTGTTGGCCGTTCCTGCCTTCCTCACCTGGCAGCCAATCTCGCTCACGACCTGGGCGCTGCTGATCGCCATTGGTTTCGTCAGCACGGCCGGGCATTGGACCTTTGTTGCTGCCTATCGCCATGCCGAGGCAGCACGACTTGCCCCGCTCGATTTCCTGCGACTGGTACTGCTCTCGATTGCCGGGTTCCTATTCTTCAAGGAGCAGCCGGAGCCGACGCTGGCGCTCGGCATGCTGATCGTTGTCGCCACGACCTTCTACACCATCCGATCGAACGCCAGGGTTGCGGCAGAGCGGGCGCAGGCTGAAGCCACGACCGCAAGTTAGTTGCAAAATCATTATTTGAAATATTGACTAATTGGACAATCGGATGCCAAGCTCAGCATAAGGCCGGAAGAGACGGCCACCCAGCCGAAGCAAGGAATCCGGAATGGCCAAGCATCATCTCCTGCCCAGTGTCGAGACCTGTCATTTCGGGTTTTTCGATGCGGCGCTGAAGCCGGCGCTGAGCGTAAGGAGTGGCGACATCGTCACCATCGACACGGTGACGGGCTCGAAGGCAGTGCTGCCGGATCCGGAGAAGTTCTTCATTCCGCCAGCGCTTGGGCCAATCCTCGACAGCCTGCCGCCTTTCGGGCCCCATATCCTCACCGGGCCCGTCTATGTCGAGGGTGCAAAGCCCGGCAACGTGCTCGAAGTGCGCATTCACGAAGTGAAGGTCATTCAGGACTGGGGCTTCAATCTGATCGTGCCGCAACTTGGTACACTGCCGCACGACTATGATGACATGGTGCACACCAACATTCCGATCGATCTGGCGCGGAATGTCGGCATCATGCCCTGGGGGCTGGAACTGCCTCTCAGGCCGTTCTTCGGCGTGATGGGCATCGCCCCACCCAAGGGTTGGGGCAAGGTTTCGTCAGTGGCCCCGACGGCGATGGCCGGCAATCTCGACAACAAAGAACTGGTTGCGGGCGCAACGCTCTACCTGCCCGTGTTCAATGAAGGCGCGCTGTTCTCGTGCGGCGATGGCCATGGCTGCCAGGGCGACGGCGAGGTGAACGTGACGGCTATCGAAACTGCGCTGCAAGGCACGTTCGAATTCATTGTTCGCGACGACCTCGGCTTCACCTGGCCACGTGCCGAGACTCCCACCCACTTCATTACCATGGGTATGGATCCTGACCTTGACCAATGCGCCATCAAGGCGCTGCGCGAGATGATTGCACTTCTGGGCGAGAGGGCTGGCCTCTCGCACTCCGACGCCTACATGCTGTGTTCGCTGGCTGGCGATTTGCACGTCACCCAGACAGTGAACGGCTCGAAAGGCGTGCACATGATGATGGACAAGAATTTCGTCAAGGCGTGAGCCCGAGGACCATATGAGCAAGATCCGTATCGCCCATCTCGCCGGCCCGACGGCCACCATCCAGAACACGCCGCCGCTGGTTACCTCGTCCAAGGCACGCATGAAAGCCGGCTTGCCGCCGCTTTCGCTGGCGAATGGAGAGGTATCTGCCTTCGATACACTGAGGGCCCAAAGGCTCGCCGCGCCGGTGAAAGTCTATGTCGAACAGTTCTCCGCGCATCCGCTCGAAGCCGACGCGGCGGATCTTTATGGGCCGCCTGATGGCTATGTCGCGCCGGATGGGAGCTTTTCTAAGGCAAAGACCTCGGAGGCCGACAAGCCGGTCTACGAGGTGGAACTGAAGCCTGAGGATGGGCTCTACCCCTTGCCCTATATGGCGCTGCAGGCTGACGGCAGTCCGTGGGAAGAAGAGACGCCGCAGCCGGGATCGCAAGAGAGCCGGCAAGGCTTTTTCCCGGACGGTTCGCGTAGTTTCGAGGAAATCGATCGGCTTTCAGTTGGTGTCGATGGCAAGGTGAACCTGATCGGCGGGCGCGCCCAAGTGGACTTCTATCGGGTTTCGCCGCCGGGCGGCTTCACCTCGGGGCTACCGCATGGCAAGCGCGCCGATCAAGGCGAGGGCGATATTCCGCCCGAACGCATGGGCTACGAGTTCTTCGGCTACAAGCCCTGGCATCTCGCCAAGTCGCCACCGCGGCCGGTGCTCGCCAAGATCGTGAACGACGTGCAGGCGGTGATGAGCTCCGGCAAATATGACGGTGCCATCTGGACGCAGGGATCGCCGCAGGTTGAGGAGGTAGCTTACTGGTTCAACTTGCTGATCGATACCAAACTTCCGATAGCGTGCAACGCCGCACAGCGCCCGCAGGGGCAGATCAGCAACGACGGGCCGGCGAACATCGTCGACAGCGTTACCTATATCGAGAGCGGCATCTGGAAGGACGGGCAGGGCGGGAATCGCTGCGGTACGGTAGTGATCCAGGAGCAGCAATTCTTCGCTGCGCGCGAGGTTGCCAAGGTGGATGCCCGGCCGGGTGGCTATGTCGCGACCGGCGGCCATGGCGGTATTGTCGGGCAGGTCACCCATACCGGCAAGCCTTATGTGATGTATGTGCCGGCCTACAAGCACACGGCAACATCGGACGTGAACATCACCAGGCTGCCGAGCGCCGTTAAGGCGACGCGGCTCGGCGACGCTGGGCTCGAGACCTACGACTTCCCGGTGAAAGATGGTGCGGGCAGGCTGCTCGCCGACGCTATCCCGGCCGTGACAATTCTCAAGGAGGGCGGCTTCTTCGCCGACACATTCGGCGATGATCCGGCGCAGGAGCCAGACCTCCTGATGCTGATCGAACTGAAGCTGAAGAGTGGGCGGCTAGGCGGCTTCGTCGTTGAAGGGCTGGTGCCCTACGGCATGGGCACGTCCGAGCTCAGGATGAAGATGCTACGGAAGGCCTCATATATGGGCCTGCCAGTGGTGCGCACGGGTCGCGGGTATCAGGAGGGTTTCGCTGATCCTGATCCCTATACGATTGCCGGACTGAACCTTACGTCCACCAAGGCGCGACTGCTGCTGATGGCAGCCCTGATGAAGTTCGGTCACTTTCCCGCGGCGAAGGACCCGGATGCGCCGACATCAGGGGAAGTGGAGGCCCTGATGGCGGCGGTGGCGGCCTATCAGCAGATCTTCGACACGCATTGAGGAGCGTCAGGAATGCTCAGGCTGCACGGCATTATCGGGCAGGCCAGCGACCTGGATCTCGCACCCCTGCTTCACCGTCTCGAGCATGAGGGGGGTATCGAGCTCCTGTTTGTGCCGCCCGCCGATGTTGGCCGGAAGCGTTTTCGGCTCGAGACGGATCGCGGCACGGACTGTGCCGTAAGCCTCGACCGCCACGAGGAATTGGCCGATGGCAGCGTCCTGTTCCTGGATCCGGACCGCGCCATCATCGCTCGGTTCGGTGAACAGCAGGTCTGGCGGCTTCTACCCTATGACCAGGCGGCGGCGCTGAAGCTCGGATGGAATGCCGGAAATCTGCATTGGCGTGTGCGATTTGCGGGAGACGTCCTCGAAGTTCTGCTCGACCGACCGCTGCACGAGTATCGCGCCCGTGTCCTGCCGCTTCTCGAAAGCGGCGAAGTCAGCGAGGTCGGTGATGTTTGACCTTGGGGAGACGCTCGCTCTGCTGCAGTTTGGCGACAGCGCATATCCCGCCGGTGGCTTCGCCTTTTCGTGGGGGGTCGAGGGGCTGCTTGCCGATAGCTTCGTGCCGGACCGGGCTGCGCTCGACGCGGTGATTTCCGAGCATCTGGTACGGCGATGGGCAAGCCTGGATCGCGTGCTGCTCGGGCGCACGTTCCGGGCGGAAAGCTTTGAAGAACTTACCGAAATCGACCGAATGACGGAGGCGCTGACGCTTACGCTGCAGATGCGCGAGGGCTCGCGCCGGGCCGGCAAGGCGCTGATCGGAGTAGCCGGCAAGTTGGGTGGGGTACGCGCGCAGGGGTATCGGCAACAGATGGCGAACGACCCGACACTCGGGCATCTCACGGTGGTGCAGGGGCTCGTCTATCGCGATTTCGGCGTAACGCTGCCTGCCGCCGAACTGCTCTCGGGCTGGACGCTTGTGACCGGGCTCGTAAGCGCTGCGACAAGACTTGGCGCAATTGGCCATGTCGAGGCACAGGCGAGCCTTGCGATTGCGCGCGGCGTGCTGGCCGACCTGCTGGCCGACCCCATTGCTGCCGATGCGGAGCCCCAGAGTTTCACCCCCTTGATCGACATAGCAGTGGCGCGCGGACCTGCTCGCCATGTGCGGATGTTCGCCACTTGATCCGTCCTTTGCCATGGAGCTGCCGCGATGATGAACCTGTCCCCAACGGAAATGGACCGGCTGGTGATCTTCAATGCGGCGCAGATGGCGCGACGCAACATGTCGCTCGGCATAAGGCTGAGCCATCCGGAGGCCGTGGCCTTCCTCACCGACGAGGTCATGACGGCAGCGCGGCGCGATATGCCCTATTCCGAGATCCGCGACATGGCGACACGGCTTCTCACCGCCGCTGAGGTCGAGCCAGGCGTGCCCGAGATGATCACCATGCTCTACATCGAGTGCATGTTTGCCGAGGGTACCAAGGTGGTCGCGCTATTCGACCCGATTGCTCCAGCCGCCGAGCCCGGCCCGGACTACATCGTTCCCGGCCAGATCATGCCGGGCGAGGGCGAGATCGAGATGTTCGGAGACCTCCCTGTCGTCACCATCGACGTCACCAATACCGGCGACCGTGACATCCAGGTGCGCAGCCATACGCACTTCTTCGAAACCAACAAGGCGCTGCGCTTCGACCGCGCGGCCGCCTGGGGGATGAAGATCGACCGGCCAGCCGGTACCGGCATCCGCTTCGAGCCGGGGGCAACCAAGTCCGTGCGGCTGGTGCCGATTGCGGGTGCCCGCCAGATTCGCGGGCAGGCCGGGCTGGTGAATGGTTTTCTCGACGCGCCCGGCGCCCGCGACAAGGCTCTGCAACTCGCGCGCACGCGCGGCTATCTGGGAGCCTGAGCCATGGCCACGATCAGCCGCCGCTACTATGCCGAGATGTACGGGCCGACCAAGGGCGACACGATACGACTTGGGGATACAACGCTCCTTGCCGAGATCGAGGAGGACTTCACCACCTATGGCCATGAGCTGCTGATCGGCGCGGGCAAGAATCTTCGCGATGGCGAAGGCATCAACGGGCATCTCAAGTATTCGGACAAGGTGCTCGATATCGTCATCAAGAATGCCACGATCATCGATGCCGTGCAGGGGATCATCAAGGCGGATATCGGTATCCGCGACGGGCGGATCGTGGGCATCGGCAAGGCCGGCAATCCGGATGTGATGCCGAACGTGCATCCGGACATGATCGTGGGGCAGACGACGTCGCCAGTGCAGGGGCACAATTTCATTGCGACGGCAGGCGCCATCGAGTGCCACGCGCATTTGCAATCACCCGAGCAATCGGATCATGCGCTGGCGGGCGGCACGACGACGATGATCGGCAATGGACCGGGCCCGATCTTCGACGTGGGCTCGGGCTCGACTGCGACCTTCGGGCGGTTCCTGCAGGCGACCGAGTTCTCGCCCTTGAACTACGCGCTGTTCGGGCGCGGCGCGTCGAATGCCGAGGCGGTGGAAGAATCCGTCGCGGCGGGCGGCATGAGCGTCAAGATTCACGAGGATTTCGGTGCCTCGCCAGCCGTGATCGACCAGAGCCTCGTCGCTGCCGATCGCAATGACTTCTCGGTGCACCTTCATACCGACTCGATCAACGAGTTCGGCTTCTGCGAGGACACGATGGCCGCCTGCGAAGGGCGCACCATACATATGTACCACGTGGAAGGCGCCGGTGGGGGACACGCGCCGGACCTGCTGAAGGTGGTAAGCTACCCGAACGTCATACCGTCCTCGACCAACCCGACCAATCCCTACACCTCCTATGGGATGGAGGAGGGGGTGCCGATGACGATGATCGCGCACCAACTCAACTACAACTCGCCCGAGGATTTGCTCTTCGGCGAGGCGCGCGTGCGCAAGCAATCCATGGCGGCCGAGGATTTCCTCCACGACATGGGTGCGATCTCGATCTTCGGTACCGATACGCAGGGCATGGGGCGGCTGGCTGAAAATGTCGCAAAGGCCTGGCAGCAGGCAAGCGTGATGAAGGAGCGGGTCGGGCGGCTGAAAGAAGAAAAGACCGCCAAGGCCGATAACGAACGGATCAAGCGCTACATCGCCAAGCTTACCATAAACCCGGCGATTGCGGTGGGGATCGAAGCACATGTTGGCTCGATCGAGGTCGGCAAGATGGCCGATATCGTGCTCTGGCCGCGCGCGACCTTCGGGCTCAAGCCCTATATGGTCATCAAGAATGGCTTCGTCGTCTGGGCTGCCATGGGCGATGGCAATGGCTCGCTGGGGGTCGCCGAGCCGATGATCCAGAAGCGAATGTGGGGCGCGCTGGGCAAGGCACCGCAGCATCTGGGCGTCAATTTCGTTTCGAAACTCGCCATCGAAGCCGGCGTACGCGAGCGGCTCGGCCTCGAAAAGCAGATGGTGCAGATCAAGAACGTGCGCGGGTTGCGCAAGACAGACATGGTGCGCAACGACGCCATGCCGTTTGTGGAGGTCGATCCGCAAACCTTCGAAGTGCGCGCCGATGGCGAGTTGCTGATGTGCCCGCCGGCCACGCGGGTCCCCCTGGCGCGGAGATTCATGCTGAGATGAACCAGTTGGCCACAGACGAGCCGGCACAGCAGATCGCAGCAGCGCGGCTCGGAATCGGCGGGCCGGTCGGCTCGGGCAAGACGGCGATGGTCGAGCGGTTGATCCCGGCGCTGATGGCGCGCGGCATCGATATCGCGGTGATCACCAATGACCTCGTGACTGCGGAAGATGCCGAACGGGTGCGGCGCTCGGGGCTGATCGACCCCATGCGGGTCTCGGCAGTCGAGGCCGGGGCTTGTCCCCATACCGTGATCCGCGAGGACCCGACGCTGAACATCGAGGCGGCGGACGAGCTCGAGAGGCGATTTCCCGGCGTCGAGCTGATCCTCATCGAGAGCGGTGGCGACAATCTTGCGTCGACCTTCTCTCGCGACCTGACGGATTTCTGGATGTTCGTCATCGATGTTGCGGGCGGCGACGATATTCCGCGGAAGCGCGGGCCGGGCGTGATCCGCTCGGATCTGCTGGTCATCAACAAGACTGACCTCGCACCGCATGTCGGCGTCAATCTGCCGAAGATGCACGAGGAAGCGCTGAAGGTGCGCGAAGGGCGGCCGGTGCTGCTGACGAATTGCAGGAAGGGCGAGGGGATCGACGCAGTGGTCGACCTGATTGAGCGCGAGGTGCTGTTTCGGCGGTGAATTTCCATCCGATGACGACTGGTGCACAACTCGACCTCGGTTTCGTCCGGCATGGCGGCCGAACCCTGCTTGGACGCAAGCTGTTTTCCTGGCCGTTCGTGTTGACGCGTGCCCACCATATCGATCCGGCGCCTGCCCATATGCTCAGTGTCGTGCTGCAGACCGGCGCAGGTGCGATCCATGGCGAGGATAGGTTGCTGCAACGACTTGCCGTCGGCGCAGAGGCTGCCGCGCATGTCACGTCGCAGGGGGCGGCGAGCGTGCATCGCGCCCATTCCGGCGACTGCACACAGGAAGACGTGCGTCTCGAGGTAGCCCAAGGCGGAGTGCTGGAATATCTGCCCGAGCCGCGCATACTGTTCCCCGACGCCGCGCTCGACAGCAGCATGGACATCGCGGTGGCCGCGGGTGGTATCGCGCTGGTGGGTGATGCCTTCACCCTGCACGACCCCGGTGGCGGGGAGAGAGCGTTCCGCAGCTACCGTTCGGAGGTCGTGATCCGCCGGGTGGGTGGCGTGCCGATGGCCATAGACCGTTTCGAAATTGCTGGGCTGCCGATGCAGTTGGGCGGCCACCGTGCCTTTGGCAGCCTCTATCTCGTTGTCGACCGTGACGCCGAGACATTGGTTCGGATGGCGGCGGATCTGACGGCTGCGCTTGCACAGATCGACGGCCTCTATGGCGCGGCCAGCCCGCTGCCCGGAGGGATCGGCCTCGGCATTCGCGTCGCTGCCAGGGAACTCCGCGCGTTGAGGGCCGGGAATGGGCTCTGCTGGCGCAATATCCGCCATGAGCTGTTCGGAATGGAGCCCGGGCCGCGGCCCCGTTGAGCCAGCCTGCTGTTCCGACCCCACCCCACGAGACGATCAGGGGTGAGGGCGGACAGAGGCGTGCGTCACTCCCAGCGGGTGGGAGCGACGAGCGGCGTGATGCGGCGCACGGCGACTCGGCGGTTGGCTTTCTCAGGCCCGTTGGTCTTCACCCTTAGATATTGCTCGCCATAGCCTTGCGTGACGAGGTTCTCCGGCGGCACGTCGTAGTAGCGCGAGAGTACGCGGGCAATTTCGGCCGCGCGTGCATTCGAGAGCTTGAGGTTCTCGATCGAGGGGCCGACCGCGTCGGTATGCCCCTCGATAAGGAACATCTCACCCGGATTGTCGTCGAGCAACGACAGCATCGCCTGCGCCAGCTTGTCGAGCGCCTTGTAGGTCTTCGGATCAAGCTTCGCGGAGCCAGACTCGAAGGTAATGCCGCCGACATCGAGCCGCCGCGCCATGTCGCGGATGCGCGCCTTGTAGCGCACGTCGTCTATCGTATAGGTGCGCCGAACCTGCTCGATGGGCGGACGACGGAAGAACAGCTCTATATCGTCGAGCTCGGCGTCGTCGTAGAAGAGATAGTAGTCCTTCACATAGGGCAGTCGGCCCATGCGGCGCAGCTCATCGTCAGTGACGGTGAAGTAGCTGAAGCTGAAATTGCCGCTAAAGTCGAAATAGACCAGCACATATTCGTAACCTTCGGCGTCAAAGCGCGAGCGACGGATAATGTTGCCCCAGCGGTCGCGCTCGGTAACGACACTCGAACCATCCGGCCGATAGATCACCTCGCGATAGAGCCCGTTTGGCAGGCGCTGGTAATCATAGCTATCGCCATCGAGCACGAGAAGATCGCGCTGCTCGACCGGGTTGTTGATGATGATCGTGTTGTTGACCTCGTAGATATAGGTGTTGTTGGTCTCTTCAACGATGTTGACGGTGATGTTGGTATCGCCCTCAACCGGCTCGGGGGCAAAACTCGGGGCCTCGGGCAAGGGTTCGCCCTGCTCCTCGGCAAGGGAGCGGAACTCCACAGGCGGATCATATGCCTGCGCATCCTGATCGGTTTCGGGCGGTGGCCCCGATGGTTCGGCAGCCTCGTCGTAGGTTTCGCCTTCCTTGGCGCTGTCATAAAGCGGGGCGATGTCCTCCGGCGACACCTGAGTGTCGGAATCCTCGATCACTTCAACCGGTGGCGCATTGGTCAGCGGGTCTACCAGCGATGGCTCCTCGGACGGCTGCGTGTCGGCAGACGGCTCGGTCGATTCGGCTGAAGTCGGGTCGGCCTCTGGCTGGTCCGGTTGCACGGGATCGACCTGGGGCTCTTCGGGTTGTTCGGGCTCTTCGACCGGCGCAGCCTCAGGCTGCGGTTCGGGCTCGATATAGGGCTCAGGTTCCGGCTGAGGTTCCGGCTCGATATAGGGCTCAGGTTCCGGCTGGGGTTCCGGCTCAAAATAGGGCTCTGGCTCCGGCTGTGGCTCCGGCTCGACATAGGGCTCTGGTTCCGGCTCGGGTTGTGGTTCCTCGACCGGAGGCGAGAGCATCGCCTGGCATTCCTCGAAGCTCGACGCGCCAAGGTCGATGCATTCCTGCGGCAGCTCGTCCTGAGCGCGCACGGCGGCAAAAGGCAGGGCGGCAAGCCCCAGAGTGAGCGCGCTCGACAGCAGAAGGTCGCGGGCGATGCGGTTCATTGGCTTTGCTCCGTCTCGTCAGTTTCGTCTTGACCTGCATCTTCCCCTCCGCCGCCGGAGGCGAAGGCTGAAAGATAGAGGTCGGCCAGATGCTTGGTGTATTCGTAGCAGAACGTGATCTGTGCATCGCCGGGATTGTAGTAGGCGTTCGAAACCCCGCATTGCGTGGCACGGAAGGTCAGGTTGCGGGGGATAGCGTAGTTTTCGGTGACGACCCCAGCGGCGTATTCGAGGAAGTTGTCCGCCTGCAATACCTCGGCATAGGAGGCATATTCGCCAGGCTCGTCATAAACGACCTCAATCTGGCCTACGGCTGGATTCTCGTCCGACAGGGCGTGGGGGGCGAGCAGCTGCGTCCAGCTGTCATGCGCTTGGGCGAAGACGTATTTGCACTTTTCCTGTCGATCAGCGTCCATACCGTATTCGGTGGCGAGTTCGCCGTAATAGTCCTGATTGTTGCCCACCATCATGCAGACGAAGAAGAACGCGCGCTGCTTGTCGAGGCTATGCTCATCCATGAAAGCCCAGTCGCCGGGCACGCTGTCGCCGTTGAAGGGCGAGAGATACCACCCTTCGGCGCTGTCGCGCAGCACGGCGTCGCTCCAGTCCTCGTTCTCGTCGAGCAGCAGCACAGCAGCCAGACTGTCGGCGGCGTCCTCGTTCTTGCCCAGGACAGGCAGGCCGAGTTCACCGACAAACAGATGGCCGATCTCATGGTAGAGGATCAGCGTCGAGTTGTTGACGGCAAAGGCCATGGCGGCCTCCATGTCCTCGTCGCTCACCTCCTGCGCAAATGCCGTTGCAACGGAGACCGCGAAAAGCGCAAGCAGCGCCGAGACAGCGCGCATCAGCCGATTCATCTTGTCCCCCATAGCCTTGCCCAGGGGCATTATGCCAAGACGTGAGGCTATGGGGAATCCCTTATCGGCGTCTCACCATGTTCTACCGATGGCCCCCTTTACCTCGTGTGAGAAGCGCGTTTCGATGCTGGCGAGGGGCGCCGGGAAAGGCGCCGAGGAGATTCCCGAATGAAGTATCGTTATCTCGGCCGGTCCGGCCTGCTCGTTTCACGCCTGTGCCTCGGAACGATGACCTTCGGAAACCCGCAATGGGGATGTGACCAGGAAACTTCGAGCGCCATTGTCGACAAGTTCGTCGCAGCAGGCGGCAATTTCATCGATACCGCCGACATGTACTCGGGCGGCGCGTCCGAAGTCATGCTGGGCGTCGCGCTCAAGGCGCACAAGCGGGATGACCTCGTGATCGCCACAAAGTGCTGGTTCCCCACCAATGGCGCCCCAACGTCGCGCGGGCTGAGCCGCAAGCATATCGTCGAGGCGTGCGAGAAGAGCCTCAAGCGGATGGGCACCGACTATGTCGACCTCTATCAGTTCCATGGACCCGACCCCCATACGCCCATGGAGGAGAGCCTCCGGGCAGCCGACGATCTGATCAGCGCCGGAAAGGTGCGCTATCTGGGCTGCTCGAACTTCTATGGCTTCCAGATTGCGCAGGCCAACGGAATTGCCGCGCTCAAGGGCCATGAGAAACTGATATCAGCGCAGCATCTCTACAATCTCGTCCGCCGGGACATCGAGCGGGAAATCCTGCCGGCCTGCGATGCCGAGGGCCTTGGCATGATCTGCTGGAGTCCGCTCGGGGCGGGCATGCTGACGGGCAAGTATCGCAATCAGGACAAGCCGGATGCGGATACGCGCATCGGTATCCAGGCGGCGATCACGCTACCGCGCTACTGGTTCGACGATTCCCTCAGGATGATCGATCTTCTCGCCGAAGTGGCGGCGGAGGTCGGCAAGACACCGAGCCAGGTGGCGCTGAGCTGGCTGTTCGGTGACCGCCGCATCACCGCGGCGATCATAGGGGCACGTAAGGTGGAGCAGGTGGAAGAGAACCTGCTGTCGGGCGACTACGACCTGCCCGACGATATCCGCCAGCGGCTGACCGATGGCATGCCATTGAAGCTCGGCTATCCCTACGAGTGGATGGCGACAAACCTGCCCAACACGTTCGGGAAGGCCGAGTTCGAACCCGACCATACCCAGCGCCTGCCAAGGTGACGCTGGTCAGCCCAGCGTCACTCCGCCGGTGACATCGGCGGGGAAGAACAGGTTGCTGACCGAGACGCGCCCGCCATCGGTCAGCAGTTCCACCATGCCGTGGTCGACATAGAGTTCGATCGTGGTCGCGCCGGTGCCATGGAGCGGTACTTCCACGTCGCGGGCGAAGCCGGCGAGCGTGCCGCCCTTGCCAACCGCTTCCGAGCGGAACTGCCGCAGCTTCAGCGTGCCCTGGTCATTGCGCAGGACGAAATGGGGTGTCGGTTCGCCAAACAAGGCGATGGTCGATTGCTCGCCCGAAGCGAGGTTGAGGGTCAGGCTCGCATGCCAGACCGCTCCCGGGGCTGGATTGTGCCCATCTGCAAGCGCAGCGACGGGGAAGGAGGCAGCTATGCTGGGCAATACGTGTTGCGCCAGCACCGGTCCATCGCGTCCTTCGACAAGCGTGAGGCGGCGGGTGAGCGTCATGGCGCCCCGAAAGCCCTCGTTCGGTGTTTTCTGGGCATAGGCCCAGTTGCTCATCCAGCTGAGGGCAAGGCGGCCGTCCGTTGGCCCTGAAAAGGTCTGTGTCGCATAGAAATCCGCGCCGTCATCCATCCAAAGCACCTTCTCAGGCGGGTAGCGATTGGTGAAGGTGAGGCCGTCGAAGTCGCCCACGAAATACTGCGTAGCCGAACCGCCGCGCTCGGTGCCGCCGCCGATGCCGACCACCAGCACCCAGAGGGTCACGCCGTCGTACGGGAGGGGGAAGAGATCCGGGCACTCCCAAGGGCCCTGCGTATGGTAGCCATGCTCAGCGCCGAAAGTGCTGGCGCCGACCCAGCGCACGCCGTCCTCGGAGGTGTAGAAGCCGATCTCCTGGCCGTGGGTGATGACCATTACCCAGCGGCGGGTCGCGGCGTGCCAGATCACCTTCGGGTCCCGGAAAGCGCCATGCTTCAGCGTGTTTGGCAGGATGGGATTGTGCGGATAGCGCTCGAAGCGGGTGAGCCCTGCATCGGCTAGGGCAAGGTGCTGCACCTGATCGTCGCTGCCATCGGCGCGGCGCTTGTGGGCGGTAAAGTAGAGCAGGACCTTGTCTTCGAGTCCGGGCGCCACTTGCCCATCACCAGAGGCGACGGCGCTGCCGGAGAAGCATTCGCCATCTGCGGACGGGTAGAGGGCGATCGGCAGTTCCTGCCAATGAGCGAGATCGGTGCTGGTGGCGTGGCCCCAATGCATAGGCCCATGCACCATCGTTGCCGGGTTGTGCTGGAAGAACAGGTGATAGACCCCATCCTTGTAGAGCAGCCCGTTGGGGTCGTTGATCCAGTTGTTCGCCGGTGCGAAGTGAAGCTCAGGGCGGTAGTCGGTCTGCTTGGCCATCATGCGGTCTCGTCGGTGGGCGAGAGACCTCTGTCATGACCGCGTGCCGATCACAAGCGGGGTGCGCTGACCTCGGAAGCCTCCTCGCCCACCATGTCGGCAAAGCGCTTCAATGCCTTGCAGGTATCCTCGATGCGGCTATGGGCAATTCCGTCGGGCAGCTTTGCAAGCAGCTCCGCATAAGTCGTCTCGGCCTCGGCGCGCAGCTCCGAAAGTCGGGATCGCGCTGATATGCGTTCGGCGTTGCTGCTCTGGCGGGCAAGGGCTTTCGCGCGGAGATGGGCCGCTTCCAGTTGCCAGCCATTCAGTCTCGCAAGATACGGCTTGACCAATGCGACCGCGGAGCGCGCCTCGACCACGAAGCGCGGACTTGCCCGACGCGGCGCCGAACTGGGATATTCAAAAGAGGTATCAGGCATGCTGCTTCTCCGCCGCGGGGGGTAAGCCCATGGCGGAGCGAAGGTTGCAGCCTCAGGGTTTGGGCTGAGCGCACATGCCCGCACCTCTGCACCCTATAGGCCAAGGGCACCGAGTGCGGCATCGAAGCGCTTCTTGGCCTGCCCGGGCAGCCTCGCCGCCTTGACGATTTCGAGATTCGCGGGGGCGTCGCCCACCTCGATCACCGCGATCATGCCCATGGCGAAGTGCGGCGCGCATTTCACCACATAGGCTCCGGGTACGGTGAAGGTCACGGTAAGGGTCTCGCCCATCTTGCCCTTGAATGGCTCGGCACCGGCAGGGATCAGGTCAGGAATGGCCTGAACATCATGGCCCTTGTCGGTGGCGACAAAGGTGACTGTGTCACCCGGCGCGATCTTCAGGAAACTCGGCTCGAATACCATGGGCAGCCCATCGGCGCCCTTGTTGAGCATCTTGATTTCGAAGTCGGCCGCCTGAGCGGGCACGGCAAGCAGGGCGGCGGCGGCAAGGGTCGCAAGCATCAGGCGCATTCGGGCACTCCAAGGTTGTGTCAAGGCTGACTTAGGCGAGGACTGCGGTCTGCGCCTTGATCGAGCGCAAATCTTGCGCCTGCCAGAAATGAAGAAGGGCGCCGGAGCGCCCCTCGTGCCAGATGGCTCGTTGCCGGTGCGATCAGAACTCGGACCAGTCCGCCTTGATCGCTGCATTGCCGTGGCTGGGATAGGTCTTTGCAGCGCTGGCGAGTTTTCCAGCCGGCTTGCTCGAGATGGCTTTGGGGCTCGCAACAGGACGCGAATGCACTGGCTGGGACATGTCCCCGAGTTTGTTCGAAACCGTGAATTGCGTCACGATCAGGTCGAGGTCGCGCGCCTGTGTCTCGGTCTGCTCGACGGCGGCGTTGGTTTCTTCCACCAGTGCCGCGTTGTGCTGGGTCATCTCGTCCATCTGCCTTATGGCCGATGCCACCTCCGATATCGCCGTCGACTGTTCGCGGCTCGCCGCGGCCATTTCCTCTATCAGTCGAGAATTGTCGGCCACGTCATGCAACATGGCGCCCAGCCGGTCGGCGGCTTGCGCGACGAGCCGGGAGCCGCCCATGACTTCGCTGGCGCTGGCATCGATCAACGTCTTCACCTCGGCGGACGCCTGTGCCGCCGACTGCGCGAGGCGCCGAACTTCCACGGCCACCACGGCGAAGCCCTTGCCGGCTTCGCCGGCGCGTGCCGCTTCGACCGATGCGTTCAATGCCAGTAGGTTTGTCTGGAATGCGATGTCGTCAATCAGCCCGATAATGTCGGAAATCTTCGCCGAACTCGCCGAAATGCGCTGCATGGCCGAGTTGGCTTCGGACATGACGCCGCCTGTGCCCTCGGCATTGCCAGCGAGTTTGCGCGACTTCTGGCTCAACGTTTCCGCACGCTGCGAGTTATCTGTGACATTGCGGGCGAGTTGCTCCATCGCCGCGGATGTCTCCTCGATGGCTGCTGCCTGTCGGGCGGTGCGATCTGCAAGGTCGTTGGCGCCAGAGAGGATTTCGCCGGTCGCAGTCTTCACCGAGGCAGAGGTGTTCTGCAACTGACCGACGATCTCGGTCAGCTTGTCGGCAAGTGTGTTGACGTTGCTTTTCAGCGCGTGGAACGCACCGTCATAGTCGCCTGAGACGCGGCGCGTGAGGTCCGTGTCTGCCAAGGTCGCCAGCACGCTGCCGGTCTCGCTGAGGCCGCGATCCACTGTCGACACCAGTGTATTCACCTGCTCTGCGAGCTTGTTTATCTCCGTATCGGCGAAGTCCGTACGAACCCGCAGCGAAAAGTCACCGCGCGCGGCTGCGCCGAGCACGCGACCGAAGCCGTCTCGAAGTGATGCCATCATGTCGGCCCGCTCCGACGCGTTCACCTGGCGGCGCGCGGTATCATCGGCATGCATCTGCTGGATGCGCAGCCCGCTTTCGCGGAAATGCTCGGCTGCATACGCGATGTCCCTCAGCTCTTCCCAAACTTTCGACCCGTGAACCTCGATGGAGTAGTCGCCATCGGCTATCTGCCGGATCTTGCTCGATATGTCGCGCAGGCGACGGAGAAGGTAGCCCGCGACAAAGGCCGCGGTGAAGGCGATCGCCAAGACCAGGAGCGCATTGGTGATGATCTGCGCAAGCGAGCCGGCCTGCTGGCGTGCAAGGAGTTCCTCGCGGGCAGCCTCGCTCGAGGCCCGAATCTGTTCGTCCATCTTGTGGAACTCGACATCGAGTGCACCGACGGCGCCGCTCAGCGTCTCGGCCTTTTCGTCGAATTGCCCCATCGTGGCATTTCCAGCCTCCGGCCCTTGCTCGACATAGGCTTTCGCCATGTTCTTGCCCATCTCGTAAAAGGCGGGGAAGGCGGCCTCGATGTGGCTGAGTTCGGTTGAGACAGTCGTCGCGCCGAGCTTGTCCGCCAGCGCCCGGCCGGATGCGATATCGGCGCTCAGCGCCTTGGCGAAGCGCTCGGCCTCGGCCCAGCCGTCATCCATGCCATTGAGCCCACGTGTGGCGGAAACATCGGTGAGCCATTGCTGCACCTGCACCACATCGAGTTCGACCTGCTTGACGACCTGCCCAAGTTCGCCAAGCGTTGCCAGGTTCTCGAATGTCCGGTCTGTGAGGGCCGCCTCTTCTGATGCCAGATGGCCGGAATTATACTGCACCACAGCGATCGAAATGATCGCTGCGGAAACGAGGGCAGCAGCCCCCGCGATGGTGACCAAGCTGAGTTTCACCATCAACCTCCCAAGGTATATGTCGAGATGGCCGTTCGGGCGGCCCGACAGGTGAGTTTTTTACGCGCGTCCACGCTGACGGTGCACCATCCGTCCTCGGTTAAATGCGTATTTGCGGGGACAGAAGTTATTTTCGAGTGAAAGCCGGAAATATCGGCCCGAAAAGTGTCGACCGCTCAATTTGCCCACCTGGCTCGCGGGTAGCACGATGTGAAAAAAGGGGTTCGCCACTTGAAACTAAGGCGCGCGCGCTCACGGGGATGCACGGACAGGATTGGCTCGGTGCTGCTGAGCCCGTCCTCTCGCCGTCCTCAGCCATCTCTCCAGTTGCCACGGGGGACGGGCCGGGCTACCTGCTCGTCCATCCCTTCACCCCTGGGTGCTCGCCGTGACCAACCTCTCCGTGAACCTCAACGCCGTGGCATTTCTCCGCAACCGGCGCGACCTTGCCTGGCCGAGCGTCACCGGTATCGGCCGTGCCGTGCTCGAGGCAGGGGCGGCGGGGCTCACCGTACACCCGCGTCCCGACCAGCGTCACATTCGCAGATCGGACGTGCCGGAGTTGAAGGCCCTGCTGGGTGGCTATCCGGGGCGCGAGTTCAACATCGAAGGCTATCCGGACGAGGCCTTTCTTGACCTTGTGGCGGGCGTCCGTCCCGACCAGGTGACGTTCGTGCCGGATTCGCCCGAACAGTCCACATCCGATCATGGCTGGGACGTGCCGGCGAACCATGCCGTGCTGTCGCCTGCCATCAAGCGCATGCAGGCGCTGGGCATCCGCGTTTCCTTGTTCATCGATGCGGACCCCACTGCGCCGGGCGCCGTGAAGGCACTGGGGGCGGACCGCGTCGAACTCTATACGGCGCCATACAACGCTGCTTTCGGCACGGCGGAACACCCCAAGGTGCTCGCGGCCTTCAAAGCTACGGCCGACGCGGCGCACGAACTTGGCCTGGGCGTCAATGCCGGGCATGACCTGACCCTACAGAACCTGCCGGATTTCGTGGCAGCGGTTCCCTATCTTGCCGAAGCCTCGATCGGCCATGCCATAACCGCCGATGCATTGCTCGTCGGCTTCACCGAGGCGACGCGACAGTATATTCGCGTCCTCGGCGCCACCGCCTGACAAAGACCAACCAATAGGGGAGGCAGACATGCTGCAGAGCTGGAGATGGTTCGGGCCCAACGACCCGGTAACGCTGGATAATGTCAAGCAGGCGGGAGCGAGTGGCATCGTTACGGCACTGCACCACAAGTATGACGGGCGTGCCTGGACCGACGCCGATATCGCCGAGCGGCTGGACCCGATCCGGGCGGCGGGGCTCCGCTGGTCGGTATGTGAGTCCATCCCCATTCCGACGGCGGTGAAGCTGCGCAGCGGGTCGTGGCGCGAAGCCATCGACAACTGGAAGAAGAGCCTCGTCGCGCTGGGCAAGGCCGGCGTGCCGGTGGTGTGCTACAACTTCATGCCGGTCGTCGACTGGACGCGCACCAACCTGCTGTACCGCTTGCCCACCACGGGTTTCGCACTCCGCTTCGACATGGTGGAGTTCGTCGCCTATGACGTGCTGGTGCTGAAGCGCAAGGACGCCGAGCAGGATTACTCGGCCGAATTGCTGGCTGCCGCCAAGGCCCGCCTCGCAGCGATGAGCGAAGAGCAGATCGCGGTACTGGAACGCAACATCATTGCCGGGTTGCCTGGCGGCGAGGACGCATACACACGCGAAGGAATCCGCGACCGGATCGCGCTGTTCGACGGGATGTCGAGTGCGGATATGCAAGCGAACCTGATCGAGTTCATCCGCGAAGTGGTGCCGGTGGCCGAAGAGGTTGGCGTGAAGCTCGGCATTCATCCCGATGACCCGCCGTTCCCGCTATTCGGCCTGCCGCGCGTTGTCTCGACGGCAGACGACTATCGTAACATCACCCAGGCGGTGGACAGCCCTGCCAATGGGTTGACCTTCTGTGCCGGATCGTTGGGTTCGCGTCGCGACAATGACGTCGTGGCCATGGCCAAGGAGTTCGCGCACCGGATCAATTTCGTTCACCTTCGCAACGTGTCGACCGAGGACGATCGCTCGTTCATCGAGAGCGAGCATCTGGGCGGCGATGTGAACTTCGTCGACCTCATCCAGGTGCTGCTGCGCGAGGAGAAGCGCCGCGCCAGCGAGGGCAGGGCCGATGCCGAGATCCCGATGCGCCCTGACCATGGGCACCTGCTCGCCGACGACATCAACAAGAAGACGAACCCGGGATATTCGCTGATCGGGCGCCTCAAGGGGCTCGCCGAGCTGCGCGGCATCATGGTGGCGCTGGACCGGGTCGGCGCGGTCTAGTGACGGATGAGGGGCGCCGCGGCGGTGAACTCGGGCCGCGGCGCGCCTGATCAAACTCAGTGAAATACGGAGAGCCGCTTTTCGCCCGCCTCGATGCGGATAGGCAGCACATTCTCCTTTGGTGGCAAAGGGCACACCGCAAACTCGGTGAAGGCACAGGGCGGGTTGATCGCCTTGTTGAAGTCGAGGACGATCGTGTCGGCGGTGACGCTTTCGCCATAAACGAAGCGTGAGGCGGGGTAGGTCGTGTCCTTCGAGGTAAGGTCGCGAATCACGAATTGCGGGCTTTCCGGCGTTCCATGCGTCGCGATCAGTTCGAAGGTCTGGCCGTCCTTCTCGAACACTGCCTTGTGGGTCACTTCGACCTCGGTCTCGATATCCTTGGTCGTGCCGACGGTCAGGCCCTTCGGTGTCTCGAACGCCACCCAGCGCGCAGTGATCCGCCAGGTTGGATCAGCGGGGAAGTAGCTCAAGGGCTCGAGTTCGGCCGGCGCTGTCGAATGCGTGTCGCGGATGCGCACGGCGTTCTCGCCATTTAGCGTAGTGATCTCGATGAGGAGCCCATCGCGCTCGAAACTGGGCGGGCGCTTCTTGTTGGGTTCCAGCCGCATGCCTTGGCTGCCGTCGGCGGGACTAAAGGTGACGACGCCCTCTGCGTCCTGCGTCAAGGTGCCAAGTTTCGCGGGGCCCGCCGAGAGCACGAGATCATTGTCCTCGGCGCTGCCCAGCGACACCGTGCCCTCGGTGAGCCACCAACGGCCGATGATGTTGAGCCAACCATTCGGCGCAGTGAGGGCGGCGCGGCGCCTCAGCTTCCAGGTGTCGAGTTGGTGGCGATAGTGGTCGGACATGGCAGGTTTCCTTGCGGCGGGCATTCAGGGCATGCTGGTCAGCAGCGTCTTCATATAGCCATTTCCGGGGCCGGTCAGTACCTGCCGCCTGGTGCGGTCGCGACGACGGGCCCGATCTCTGGGGTGTCGATGGGGCCGGCGAATGCGCGAAGAGGGCCGTTGTGATGCGAACCGAAGCCTGCCATCGCATCGTCCGCGCACGCGCCCCGGTGCCTGGTCGTCCCCGGTGCCATGGGCACCAGCGGTGGAGCTCTTCGTCTGACGCATCGCACCGGCGGATATCTCATCACCAGATTCGGGCCGGCACTAGTTCCTTGGTCTGGTCTGCCGTGGTCCGTCCCGCGCTTGAAAGCCGATGCCGACATGCTACCAACCACAGGGCCATATACAAACAGGATACAACATGACCGAGACCGCATCGCCCGACCTGTTTCTGCCGCAGGAAAAGAAGGCCTGGTTCAACCACGATCGCTTCGGCATGTTCATCCATTGGGGCATCTATGCATTGGCAGCGCGGCACGAGTGGGTGAAGAGCCGCGAGGAGATCGACGATCAGGGGTACCAGAAGTATTTCGACGCATTTGAGCCCGATCTCTACGACCCCAAGGAATGGGCTCGACTCGCTCGCGCCGCCGGAATGAAATATGTGGTGCTCACGGCCAAGCATCACGACGGCTTCTGCCTGTGGGACAGCAAGGCCACCGATTACAAGTCGACCAACACGCCCCATGGCCGCGACCTCATCGCGCCGTTTGTCGAGGCGTTCCGAGCCGAGGGACTGAAGGTTGGCTTCTACTATTCGCTGCTCGACTGGCACCATCCGGATTTTGCCATCGACATGTACCATCCGCTGCGCAACCGCGAGAATGCGGCTGCACTGAATGTCGGTCGTGACCCGGCACGCTACGCCGCCTATATGCGCGAGCAGGTCACCGAGCTGCTGACCGGCTATGGCAAGATCGACATCCTATGGTTCGACTTCAGCTATGAGGGCCGCACCTACAAGGGTATGCCCGGAAAGGGCAGCCAGGACTGGCAGAGCCTCGAACTCCTGACGCTGGTGCGCCGGCTGGCGCCGGACATAATCGTCAACAACCGGCTCGACATCGCCTCTGAAACGCCGGATGTCATCACGCCCGAGCAGTATACCCCGCGCACTCCGCCGCTGATCAACGGCAAGGAAACAACCTGGGAAATGTGCCAGACTTTTTCAGGGTCGTGGGGCTACTACCGCGATGAGGAAAGCTGGAAGAGCCCAAAGCAGCTCATCCAGATCCTGATCGATGGTGTGGCTCTCGGCGGCAACCTGCTGATGAATGTCGGACCCACCGCCCGCGGCACGTTCGACCAGCGTGCCATCGACGCGCTAGATGCCTATGCGAAGTGGATGCATCTGCATTCGCGCGCCATCTATGGCGCCGGTCGCTCTGCACATTCGGCCCCTGACGGCTGCCGCTTCACGCAGAAGGGCGACCGCCTCTATCTGCACATCTACAACTGGCCCAATCGCTACCTGCATCTCGATGGTCTGGCGGGGAAGGTGAAGTATGCGCAACTGCTCAACGACGCCAGCGAGGTCAGCTGGGTCGGGGCGTCGACCGATCCGCATTTCGTCCCACCGGTGGGGGAAACCACGCTGACGCTCGATCTTCCGGTCAAGCAGCCGGACGTCGTCGTGCCTGTTGTCGAACTCTTCCTGAAGGACGCCTGAGGCCATGCCGACCACCATCCGTACCGGAACCGTCGCGCTCCCTATGGCGCGACTAGGTCATCCCAGCAATCTGCCGCGCTTCCGCTGGCAGCAGCCCATGGCGAACCGCCCGACACCGCCGAATTTCGGCCTGTCGGATGATGAGAGCCGACATGGGTTCAACTGGGGCGAGGACTCGATCCTGCCCTATCAGGTCTCCGATGACTACGATCGCAACCGGGTGCCAGGCGCCTTGCCTTGCGTGACCATCGAGAACGACCGCCTCCGCGCTGTGATTGCGCCCTCTCTCGGAGGGCGGTTGCTCGAGCTCAAGGATCTGGCGACCGGCCGCGACTTGGTGTTCCGCAATCCCGTGTTCCAGCCAGCCAATCTAGCGGCGCTCAACGCCTGGTTCTCGGGCGGCATCGAGTGGAATGGCCTCATACCCGGGCATACTCCCTTCACCTGTGCGCCGATTTTCGCAGGCATTCGCGAGACGGATGAGGGGCCCATCCTGAGGCTTTACGAGTTCGATCGCATCGTCGAGGCGACGTGGCAGGTGGACCTGTTCCTGCCCAACGACAGCGCCTGCCTCTATGCCCATGGCCGCATCGTCAACCCGAATGACGACATGCGGCTCGCCTATTGGTGGACCAATATCGCAGCACCGATGAGCGCGGGCACACGCGTATTGAGCCCCGCCGACTACTCGATCGAGCATGTCTGGCCGGGCAACAATCTGGGTCGGCTGGAGTTTCCGCGTCCACCCGTCGATCTGTCCTATCCGGACAATTGGGAGAACGCGACGTCGGTGTTCTTCCGCAAGCCCGACGCGTCTCGGCTGTTCATCGCGTCGGTGGACAAGACGGGCTACGGACTGGTGCAGACGTCGACGGCCCCGATGCGCGGCCGCAAGTTCTTCTATTTCGGCAATGCCCAGGGCGGGCAGAACTGGATGGATTACCTCTCCAGCCCCGGTGAGGGGCAGTATCTGGAAATCCAGAGCGGCATCGCACCGACGCAGAACCAGCGCTTCGAGCTGCCGCCGCATTCGGAACTCGAGTGGACCGAGGCGTTCAGCCCGATCGCGCTCGACGCTGTGAATGCCCATGTGAGCGATTATCTGGCCGCGGTAGATCACGCGGCAGAGCGGCTCGACGCGGCCGTTCCGGCGTCGGAGCTGGCGCGGATCGATGCGTTCCTTGCTCGCGAGGCGCGCCAGCCTGTGACCTCCCGCGTCTCTGCCGGCGAGGCGTGGGGTTTCCGTCAGGAACAGATACTCGGCAGATCACTGGCCCAGGGGCTGGACTTCTCCCTGCCATACGCGCCTGATTTCTGGGACGATATCGCGGGCGGGCGAAAGGTTGCGGCCGCGCATGTCGTGCACTTGCCGACCGGCATTGCCGTCTCCGAAACCTGGGTTGCCGGAATCGAGGAAAACGCTCGTCTACATGGCGGTACGCATCTGCACGAGCTGATGCTCGGCATAGCGGCGCTTGACCGGGGCGATGGGGAAAAGGCGCGGCGGCATGTCGAGGCTTCACTGGCAAAGCAGCCCAGCTGGCTCGGCTATCGCATCGCGGCGCAGCTGGCTGCCGACAGCGACGCAGCGGTTGACCTCTATCTCAAGGCCTGGACAGCAGGCGAAGCGCCGCCAGAACTCGCCGTCGAGATCGCGCAGCATTTGATGGCGGCGGACCGGCCCGCTGAACTGCAGCGCTTCGTCGATTCGCTTCCTGAGGCTGTACGCGATAACGAGCGTATCCTGCTCGCGCGGGCAGTGGTGGCGGCAAATTCCGGCGATTTCGACCTGTCGGAGCGACTGCTGCTCAGCCGGCAATTCGCGACGATCCGCGAGGGCGAGACGCTGCTGTCGGATCTATGGGTCAAGCTGCGGAAGGGTAGGCTCGAGGCGGCACTTGGTCGGGCCGCAAGCCGGGAGGAGGTCAATGCCGATCTGGCGGCGCATCCGCTGCCGCGTACGCTGGACCTCCGGATGCATGTGCTGGAAACGGACTGACCGCGCGTCTCGCCTCAGGCCGGCTGCATCCGGCGCGCGGCGACCGATGCGGCTATGCGAGCCCTGAGGGTTTCATCCACTGTCACGCCTTCGTGGCGCAGCGCAAGCACAGCAGCGCCGACCGACGGATCGCCGGTCAGGTGGATATCGGGCAAATGCCCCGCCGCCAGCAACACCTCGGCCACTGCTTCCTGCAGTCCACCGAGATGGGTAGCGACGGAACCGCCCAGCACGACCGGCCCTGGCATGGCTGGATCGAAGACATGGCGGAAATTCGCGAGCATGTACTGCGCCGATCGCCGCAGCAGGTCCGCGGCGACCGGGTCCTCGGGATGCGCCAGCACATGCGGCGCAAATTTCGCCAGTTCGATCGGCCGCATCCCGTTGTAGATGGTGTCGATGAAGGCGCGGAGTGACTGCGGTCGCCCATCGGACGCTGGCTCTTCTGTCACCGGGATACCCAGCCCGCCGAGAACGGCTTCGGTGAGGGCTGTCTTCGGACCTCGACCTTCGAGCGCGGCGGCAATGGCGATTGCGGCGTGATGTCCGAGCCAATAGCCGGAACCGAGATCGCCGATGAGATAGCCCACGGCATCGACGACCGCCTCAACCTCGCCGTTCCGTACCCGCACGGCGCCCGAACCGGTACCTGCAAAGATGCAATAGCCGTCGAGGGCGGCGGTAACGGAGGGCAGCATGGCCTGGGCGTCGCCAGTCATGACCAGAGGGCCCCTTAGCCCCATTTCGCGGAAGGCCTGATCAAGGCGCTGTCGAACTTCAGCGTTTCGCGGGCCCGCGACAGCCAGCATCGCTACCGTGATGTCGAGCGGGTTGCCTGCTTCCTCGACCGCTGCCCGGGCGGCGGCGATGATTGCCGCAGCAGCGGCATCCGGCGGATTCGAGCCGGGATTTCCGCCACCGCTGCGGCCCTGTCCCAGGCAATTGCCGGAATAGTCGATCAACGTTGCCCGGGAGGTTGAGCCGCCCACATCGATGGCCAGCAATGCCGTTATCATTTCGCCTTTACCCACTTGCCAGCCGCAAATGCCGTGCATAAGAATTGTTTTCATCAACCGATCGCCAAGGATGAGATCGATTTTCATGACGGTTTGGTATCACACATGAGCGGCGTCGCAACATCGTTCAGCGTGCTGTCCCGCATCGAGACCTACCAGTCTCAGATGCCGAGCACGATGGCGAAGATCGCGTCCGTTCTCATGGATGATCCCAAGGCGCCGCTGAGCCTGTCGATCACCGACCTTGCCGCCCGCGCCGGCACCTCCGCCGCAAGCGTTACCCGCTTCTGCCGGATGATCGGTTACAAGGGCTACGGTCAGCTGCGGGTGGGCATTGCCGAGGATGTCGGGCGCGGCGGCTCTCGCGAAGCATGGATCACAGATATCGGCCGTTCCTTCGGTCCCGATGATCCGCCGGACGAAATCGTACAGACATTGCTCAATACCCATACCAAGTCGTTGCAGACCACCGCCGGTTTGCTCGACATGGCGGTGGCCGGCCGTGTTGCAGCGGCAATCGGCAATGCGCGGCATCTCGATGTCTATGGGGTGGGCGGCAGCGCGCTGACCGCGCTCGAAACAGAGGCGCGGCTCTATCGCATCGGCATCAATGTCCATACCTGGGCAGAGGTGCATAACGGGCTCACCAGCGCCGCGATCCTCGACAAGGATTGCGTGGCGATCGCCATTTCCAATACCGGCCGCACCGATGAGACTATCCAGATGCTGACGGTTGCCAAGGCGTCTGGAGCGTATACGGTAGCGATAACCGGCAGCCCAGACTCTCCGCTGGGGAAGCTCGCTGACGACGTGCTCATCGCCGCGTCGCCAGACGGCTACCTGCAGCCAGCCGATCTTTCCGCGCGGCACTGCCAGCTCTTCGTCGTCGACCTGCTCTATCTGCTGATCGCGCAGGCCAATTTCGAACGGACCACACGCCTGCTCGCTGCGTCGGGCGCGGCCGTGGCACCTCGTCGCCGTCCTGGCCGCAATGCTGTCGTCGCCAATCATAACGTCCGTCCAACGACGGCATAGTGTTTGAAAGTAGATATTATGACCGACCTGACTGCGCAATTTCTGAAGGAAGTCTCCTCCCGCCTCGAGCGTTTGGCTGGGCCCAATCCCGCGATCGACGCAGCCATTTCGGTGATTGCAGACTCGCTTGAGAACAACGGCGTGGTGCAGGCTTTCGGCACAGGGCATTCCGAAGCATTCGCCATGGAGATTGCCGGTCGGGCGGGGGGGCTGATTGCCACCAATCGCATCGCCTTGCGGACCCTTGTGCTGCGCGGAGACCGCGACGTGTCCGCCCTCGGCGGTGCAGAGTTCGAGCGCGACCCGAACGTGGGCGAGAACCTGCTGGCACTGTTCGATGTGCAGCCGAACGACGTCTTCATCATCGCCTCCAACTCGGGCGTGAATGGTTCGATCCTCGGCGTGGCGCTGGCCGCCAAGGCTCGCGGCCACAAGGTCATTGCAGTGACCAGCATGGACCACACCATGAAGGTCACGCCCAAGCATCCGAGTGGCAAGCGCCTGTGCGAGGTGGCCGACGTGGTGATCGACAACCTTGCGCCCTATGGCGACAGTACAATGCAGATCGGCGGAGGCATCGGCGTGGGGGCGGTGTCATCGCTCACTGCCGCGTTCATTGCGCAGCGCATCACGATCGGCGTCGCCGAGACGATCCGCCAGCGCGGCAAGACCCCGCCGGTCTATATCTCGGCGAATATCCCCGGTGGGGACGAGCACAATCGTGCCCTCGAAGATCTTTACGGCGAACGGATCCGCAGGGAAGCCTGAACGGCAAGCGGAGCCATCCGACGGAAGGTGTCTCAACTCAACTGACGACAAGGAAGGGAATGAAGAATGAAGTTTAACAAGACTTTCGACCGCCGCACGTTCCTGCGCGGATCGACGGCACTTGCTGCGGTGGCGCCGTTCGCCGGCTTGCTCGGCTCTACCCGCGCCTTCGCGCAGGACGCCGCCAATCCGTTCGGCGTCGCCGAGGGCTCGACCGTCGACGCGGTGATCTTCAACGGTGGCTACGGCATCGACTATGTCGAGTTCGCAGCCAGCATCATGCAGAAGAACCATCCGACCGTCACCGTTAAGGTGTCGCCGTCGACCCAGATCGCCCAGGAACTGCAGCCGCGCTTCCTCGGCGGCAATCCGCCGGACCTGATCGACAATTCCGGCGCGCAGGCGATCGGCTTCTCGGCGATCATCGACCAGCTCGAGGACATGAACTCTGTGCTCGACGCACCGAGCCTCGAAGGCGTCAAGATCCGCGACACCCTGGTGGGCGGCGTCGAAAAGCCCGGCACGTTCGGCGACAAGTTCGTGGCGCTCAACTACGTCATGACCGTCTATGCCATCTGGTACTCGGCTCAGCTGTTCGAGGACAATGGCTGGACCCCGCCGACCACCTGGGCCGAAGCCATCGAACTGGGCAAGAAGGCCAAGGAGAAGGGCCTCTACCTGTTTGGCTGGGGCAAGGAAGCCGCTACCTACTACCGCACGACTGCAGTCGCTTCGGCGATCAAGGAAGGCGGCGACGAAGTTCGTCTTGCCGTGGACAACTTCACCCCCGGCTTCTGGTCGCATCCTGCCTTCCAGGCTGTGTTCAACAGCCTTTACGAGATCATCCAGGGCGGCATGATGAAGCCGGGTGGGGCTGGCACGCAGTTTACTGCTGCCCAGGCACAGTGGTCGAATGACCAGTCGTTCCTGCTCTATCCGTCGGGCTCGTGGATCGAGAACGAAATGAAGCCCGCCACCAAGGCTGGCTTCCGCATGACCGGCATGCCGGAACTCTCCGTCTCCGACAATGGCAAGCTGCCCAAGACGGCACTGCATGCCACTGCCGGCGAGCCGTTCATCATTCCCGCAGGCGCGCTCAACCTCGCCGGCGGCAAGGAACTGCTCCGCACGATGCTCTCGAAAGAGGCCGCGACGAACTTCGCCAAGAACAAGCTCGCTCCGACCATCGTCAAGGACACCGTGCCCGCCGACGGCTTCGGCTCCACCGCGCTCGTGTCGCAGAGCAAGCTGCTCGCCGACGCCGGCAACGACGTGTTCACCTGGAACTCGTTCGACCTCTACGGAACGAACCAGGACGAACTCGTGGTGTGGAACAGCTTCCTCGATGGCAAGCTCGACGTGGCGGCCTTTACCGCTGCGCTGCAGGCGATCACGGATGCCGTGTACAATGACGCTTCGGTCACAAAGGTCGTAGTGAAGTAATGGACAGCACGATGGCGAGGGCACCGGTCACGCAATCCCGCCGGTGGAAACTACCCAGCCCTGAAATGTCGGCGTTCGCGCTGGTGTTTCTGGGGCTCCCACTGGCAATCTATGTGGTCTTCGTGATCTCGCCATTCGTGCAGGCCTTCTACTACTCGATGACGGACTGGACCGGTTTCTCGAAGAAGATGAACTTCGTGGGGCTGGCCAACTACTTTACGTTGCTGCAGGACCCGGTCTTCACCAAGGCGGTGATGAACTCCATCGTTCTGGTCCTGGTCCTGCCGCCGCTGGTCATCATCCTGTCCCTGACGCTCGCCACCCTGGTGACCGTCGGGGGCGTGACCAAGGGGGAGGTGCAGGGGCTCAAGCATTCCGGCATCTACCGGGTGATCTCGTTCTTCCCGTATACCGTGCCTGCCATCGTCATCGGCATCCTCTGGGCGCAGATGTACGACCCCTCGAGCGGGTTGCTGAACGGCATCCTGACCGCGATGGGTTTCGAGTTCTTCAAGTCCTTCGCGTGGCTCGGTGACGAGCGCACGGCGATGGGGGCGTCGATCTTCGTGATCGCCTGGTCGATGGTCGGTTTCTACATGGTGCTGTTCATCGCGGCGATCAAAGGCATCCCGTCCGATGTCTACGAGGCGGCGCGTGTGGATGGCGCCGGTCGGTTCCGCACCGCGATTTCGATCACGGTGCCGATGATCCGCGACACTATCCGCACGGCCTATATCTATCTCGGGATTCTCGCGCTCGACGCGTTCGTCTACATGCAGGCGCTGAACCCCTCGGGCGGCCCGGCCAACTCGACCGTGGTCATTTCACAGCATCTGCTCAACACCGCCTTCAAGAAGGGCAAGTTCGGCTACGCGACCTCGATGGGCGCGACCCTGGCGGTGATCACGCTGGTCTTTGCCGCGTTGATCTTCTTCATATTCTGGTGGACCGGGCGACCGGCAAAATGGGGCAAGGGTGGCACATCCTCAGCCGTCGCGGCCCCTGTTGTCTCAGCGCCGAAGCCGGTGCAGGCCCCCGCAACCCGGGTGCGCCCGGTCGCCAAGCGTGAGTTCTGGACCGACCGCAAGGTCGCTGCCATCTCGCATACCGCGCTCATTGCGTGGGTGGTCATCATCTGCGCGCCGCTGCTCTGGGTGCTGATGAGTTCCTTCAAGACCACGGCGCAGATCTTCCAGTCGCCGTTCTCGCTGCCCACGAGCGTCAATATCGACAACTACGTCTCGGCCTGGACCACGGCGAATATCGGCTCCTACTTCTTCAACACCGTGCTGGTGGTCGGGTGTTCGCTGTTCCTAGTGATGCTGCTGGGATCGATGTGCGCCTACTATCTTGCGCGATACGAGTTCAAGGGCAGCAAGGTCATCTATTACCTGATGCTCGCGGGGCTGACCTTCCCGATCTTCCTTGCCGTGGTGCCGCTCTTCCAGACGCTGAAAGGCTTCGGACTGCTCAACACCTTCCCGGGACTCATCACAACCTACGTGGCCTTCGCGCTGCCCTTCACGGTATTCTTCCTCTACGCCTTTTTCCGAACCCTGCCGCAGGAAGTCGCCGAGGCGGCGATGCTTGATGGGGCAGGGCCATGGCGCATCTTCTTCACCATCATGCTGCCGATGGCTGGTCCGGGCATGGCGTCGGTCGCCATTCTCAACTTCCTCGGGCTGTGGAACCAGTTCCTCCTGCCCATCGCGCTCAACACCAACACGGCCAATTATGTGTTGAGCCAGGGCATGGCCTCATTCGCCTCGCAGGCAGGCTATGCGGTGAACTTCGGAGCGCTGTTTGCCGCCGTGGTCATCACCGTCCTGCCGGTTCTCGTCACCTACATCATCTTCCAGCGCCAGCTGCAGGGTTCGGTGTCGCCGAGTACGCTGAAATAGGTGAGTTGTCGGCGGCGGCACTCCCGCCGCCGCCAAGGGTCCTCCGGCCGGGTTGCCTGGTCGCGATAGGGAAGGTCAAGATGATCGACGTCAAGCAGCCCCCCGATCCGTGGCAGCGTACCACCACCGAGCATGGCTTTGCCGCTGACGAGGTTATCTCGGCGCTGCAGAAGTGCATGCGGCGCGGCATGCTCGACAATGTTCTGCTGCTAGGTTGGGAAATGTACATCACCAGCCCCGAAATGGAGGAAATGCTCTGGTCGCGGCTCTGCGTCATGGCGGTCGAGGACATCGGCTTCGGCAATGTGGACGCGCCTGTACTCACCGAGACGCTGTACCAGCAGCACAAGCGCTATCCGCGCCCCATCGGTGACCGTTTCCTCTTTGCCGCCCATGCGATCCGCGTGCTGGCGACGTCCAAGAAGGACCGTACCACCGACGATATGGTCAACTGGGCCAAGCGTTCGGTAGAGCTTGGTGAGAACCTGCCTGAGATACCGGACGTGGCGCTCGACATGCATACCCGCCGCGGCCAGGAGATGGGCCGCGACTATTACTTCTTCATGTCCGAAGCGAGCAAGGTGATCCCCGAGATCAACGACAAGGATCCCAAGTATCGCGACTGGATCCTGAAGGCGCTGGCGGACGGACGGCTCAAATAGGCTCGGGTGCCCCTTCGAGGCCCTCGCGGCGACCAACAAGTGACTGCTCGGACCATTCCGTTCTTCGCCCGAGAGGCCCTGTCCCGCGCTTCCGAGCCTGCCGATCCGCTCTGCAGGACGACGCTGTTCGTTCGGCGGGCGCGCATTGAGTTGTCATAAAAGGTTCACTCGACGGCGCGCCGAAATATCGATACTCGCCGATATATGGAAGAAATTCACGCCATCGAGAATTTGGCAGCCCTCGCACAGCGCACCCGGCTTGCGGCCTTTCGCTGCCTTGTTGCGCATGAACCGGATGGGCTTGCCGCCGGCGAGGTGGCGCGCTTGCTCGATGTGCCGCAGAACACGCTCTCGACGCACCTTGCGATACTGGAGCGGGCGGGGCTCGTGACCTCCGAGCGCCGAAGCCGCTCCATCGTCTACCGCGCTGCCCCGGACCGGGTTCTGGCCCTGACCAGCTTCCTGGTCAACGATTGCTGCGGTGGCCGTCCGGAACTCTGCGGTCCGCTGGTCGAGGACCTTAACCCACCATGCAATCCCAGGGAGGGAATCGATGGCTGCTGCTGAACGCGTCTACAATGTGCTGTTTCTGTGCACTGGAAACTCCGCCCGCTCGATCCTGGGCGAGGCGATGCTCAACCATATGGGAAATGGCCGCTTCCGCGCGTTTTCTGCAGGAAGCATGCCCAAAGGGCAGGTCCATCCCATGAGCCTCACGGTCCTTGCCGAGGCGGGAATTGCCACCGAAGGCCTGCGATCGAAGTCCTGGGACGAGTTTGCCGGCCTTGATGCGCCGAAAATGGACTTCGTATTCACGGTCTGTGACAATGCCGCCGGTGAAGCCTGTCCCATCTGGCCGGGACAGCCCATGACGGCTCATTGGGGGATCGAAGACCCCGCAGCCGTCGAGGGGCCGGATTTCAAGAAGCAGCAGGCGTTCGAAGACGCGCTCCGCTTCATGCGCAATCGTATCGCTGCCTTCGTCAACCTGCCGATCGACAGCATCGACCGCATGGCGCTCGGCTCCAGGCTTCGCGGTATCGGCGCCATGGAGGGGTCGACAAGCAAGGCTTCGGGTACACCATGACGGGCGTCTATCGCCTGACCGCGAACCGGGTGGATAGCCACGGCAGCCTTGCCGTTGCAAAGTCCGCCCAGGTTGTCCTGGATACAGACCTTGCCGGCCGGGACGATGCCATGAATCCCGTGGAGCTGCTGCTGGCTGCGCTGGCGGCTTGCATCATCAAGGGCATCGAGCGGGTAACTCCGATGATTGGCTTTCACCTCGATGGGGTGCAGGTTGAGCTTGAGGCGCATCGACAGGATGCGCCGCCGAAGCTCACGCACATCTCTTATCGGCTGAAGGTTCGCACCGAAGAGACGGAACAGCGGCTCGAACTGCTGCACACCAACGTCCGCAAGTACGGTACCATCTTCAACACCCTCGCGGCGGGCACCGAGCTCACCGGCACGATCGAGCGGCTCCAATGACAGATAGAACATCGCTCCCCCGCGCAGTCTCAGCCGAAGCGCTGGGCACCTTGCTGCTTGTGGCCACGGTGGTTGGCTCCGGCATCATGGCCGACAGGCTGACCACGGATACGGCGCTCGCGCTGCTTGGCAATACGATCCCGACCGGCGCCATCCTGTTCGTGCTGATAACGATTTTCGGGCCCATATCCGGGGCGCATTTCAATCCCGCCGTGAGCGTCGTAATGGCTCTCCTCAAGGCCATCACCTGGCCAATGGCCGCAGCCTTTGTCGGAGCGCAACTGGTCGGCGGCATCGCGGGCACGGCCCTGGCGCATCTGATGTTCGATCTTTCTCCGCTGACCTTTGGCACGACTGTGCGCACCGGAGGCAGCCAATGGCTCGCCGAAGCGGTCGCGACCTTCGGACTCCTGCTGACCATATTTGCCGGCATCCGTTACAAGCCGACCGCCATCCCGGCCCTTGTCGGCCTGTACATCACCGCAGCCTACTGGTTCACGGCCTCTACGTCATTCGCCAACCCTGCCGTAACCGTGGCCCGAATGTTCACCACGACATTCTCTGGCATTCGGCCGGAAGATGTTCTCCCCTTCATCCTGTTTCAGTGTGGGGGCGCATTGGCCGCTCTCGTCATCGCCCGCTGGTTCCGCTTCACCGAGGTCCGTTCATGAGCGTCACGATTTTCCACAACCCCGAATGCGGAACGTCACGCAACACGCTCGCCATGATCCGGCAATCCGGCGTGGAGCCGCTGGTGATCGATTACCGCGCCACCCCGCCAACCCGTGAGTACCTTGCCTTTCTCGTCGCACAGGCCGGGCTCACCGTGCGCGACGCCATTCGGCAGAAGGACACGCCCTATCTGGAGCTCGGGCTCGATAATCCGGCACTCGGCGATGCCGAGCTGCTTGCAGCCATGGTCGCGCATCCCATCCTCATCAACCGGCCTTTCGTCGTCACGCCAAGGGGCGTGAGGCTTTGCCGGCCATCCGAGCTGGTGCTGGACATCCTGCTCAACCCCGAAATCGGCCCCTTCATCAAGGAGGACGGGGAAGTGGTGATTGACCAGGACGGTCGGCGAGTAAGCAGCTCTGCGCACTGATCGGCTGCAGTGCCCATCTGCGCGGTCGCGTCCGGCGACTGGCGATCGGGGGATGAGGTCTCCCCGCCTGACGCGCCCCGGCATGCCCGAGCCCAGCACTGTTCCGTGGCCGCCGAGTTCCGGCTGAAAGCATTCATGGGCCAGAAATCGGAGCCGCCGCTTGCCCGGCGGCCCCAGAAGACAGCTTCAAGTCGGCAGTCTTTGCATCTTTCTCGCCCGGTCAGGGCTTGCGCGGTGCCGGCTCGGCTGCATCGAGTTCCTGAAGGTGCAGGA
>CAYPYV010000008.1:0-36739 GCA_964414845.1 uncultured Devosia sp.
AACCCTCGCGCTCCAGCTCTTGCTGCAGGAGGGCGATGTTCGACAGATGGCCAAAATTAGCCCCGAGCTCCCAACAAAAAAGGAGCCGGGCCTTTGCTATGGTCAAGGCGTCATCCCGTTTCAGCCTGGCGGGAGTTCACCATAGGCCTTCTTGTTGGCGATCACCTGACGGTTATCCAGCAACGTATCCGGATCTGCACGACGATCACGATCAAGCAGCGTGTTAGCACCACCGCCAATCTGGAAGTTCATGCCGAACATGGCGCGCCAATCGCCTTCGCTGGTGTAGCTCGCATCGGCGCTGATTGACATCCCGGGGAAGCTCTCGGCAGCGGGAACCCATTCGAACCCGATGCGACCGAGATTCAATTCTGGTGTAGTTTCCAACCCTGCAGAGAGAACCATATCGGGATCCGCATAGAACTTAACGTCTACACGTCCGAATGCCCCGTTCTGACCCACGCCTTCCTGATACCCAACACGGGCACCCAGAGTGAACTGGTCATTCACGTAATACTCGAACTCGGCTCCCGCACGGTTGAGAACGTCGCCATCAAGCGATTCTGTCGACGCAACCAGGCCGAATAGCCCAATGGCCGGGTCGCGCGTAAACAGATGGAGACCAGCCCCGTAATAGCTGTCTGACGCCACTTCGAGATCCAGCTGGGCGCCGAACGGATGCCCCAATGGCGCCGTTGCCTTGGCCGTCAGGCCGCCCCACATGTCCTCGAACTGGGAATCGTAAACCCCGACGATGCCAAGCGACACGTTAGGAGCACTTACTGCGGGCTCAGTTGCCTTTGCCGCTGCGGCCTCTGGCTCAAGAAGAAGGTCGGACGCCATTGCCGGAACCGTCACCGCGCCACCGGCGAGACCGGCGAGCATCGCCGCCACTAGGCCAGTCTTCATGGGACGCCGAAGCATGCGCTTCCACGTCGCAAGAACCGTCATGCGATCCACTGCCGTGACCTGGAGACCAGCCGGCAAATCGAAACCAACACGGAGAGCAATCTGGAAAGGCCTGGCGCCATACGTGACGCGCCAAGATGCCTCCGTCTCGGCAATTTTGGCTTCTAGCGCAGCTCTGCTGTCACGATCACCATACTCGGCCCGCACGCTGTGGTCGAGAATGATGAACATGACGCGGCGCGCACTATGGAAGTAGACACCGGAGACCGCCGCACCGAGAACGCTCCTCAGAGCCTTCGTCAGCGACGTCAATGCTTCGGCACGCTGCAGCACCATGGTCCGGTCCACGAGCAGCTGTCCTTGGCCGGTCCGTGCCAGGAATGCATCGAGCGAGCGGATACGGGCCATCTTTGCAGGATCATGGCGAACAACGCGAACTTTCGCGCCCTGAAAGACCCGATGCACATTGAGTTCGGCCTGCCGACGAAACTGGGCGTCAACTCGTCGCTCGAATGTACCCAGTTCCACCACTGTACGCTTGTGTTGACTGAGCCGCGCCGAGAACACTGGCAGACCCGACGTATTCAGAACCTGCTGTAGCGCAGAAGCCGAATCAAATCCCTGTACCGACATGTTTGCCCTCGATCCCACCATATCGCCTTTATCTGGCCACCTTATCGACGAGTTGTCGAGTCCTTGCTGCCAGCATGGGGAAAAGCAGGAACTCTCCCGTCTACAGTGACGCTTTCCTGCCACAGCTGTCAGCTGAAATCCCACCGCGCGATCGTTTCCACCTCGTCCGGGCGAATCCCGTGAGGTGGGTGAAGTTCAAAAGTTCCCCCGGTCATTCCGCGCCGACGAAGCAAAGCCGCCGGTAGCGTGAAGCTTATTCCGGCGACACCCATGGACATGATCGGAACCGACTGGGTGCCGTGTCGACCAAGGGGCAGCCCGGGAAGGTTCAGCCGCCCCACAAGATTCTGGCCCGGCGCCAGCTTCGCGCAGCGAAGCAGCACTCTAAGCATCGCCTGCCTCGCTTGGTCTGGAACATGGAGGTCGATGCGGGCGTGGTTGGTGCTTTCGCCGAAGTGCAGTTGAGCCGTATGACCGGATCGAACGGGTGAAAGGTCGCTGTTGGCCTCCCCCTCGAGTGCCCTGGATAGCGCCATGGCGGCAAGCGCCTCTTGTGCCGCATGGGTTCGCGGTCAGATTTCCGCTGCGTAAGTGGCCAGTTCGGCTGCCTGTGCAACATCCTGCAGGTGGGAAAATTCCGTGCGAATGGCCGACGGCAGTATGGCCATGCCGACTGCGTGCTCGATCTGATCGATGCCGGCGAGGACAATGGCTTCCAATCTGCACCGGCGCGCCTCCCTGCAGAACAGCTCCCAATTAACCTGGCCACTGGACAGCAGCTCGAAGGCATCCACCATCCAGTCGCGCGCACCGTCATGCGAAAAGCGCACCCCGTGAACAAGGCTGGTCAGAAGTGCATCTGAGGGAGCAGCGACAAGGCAACCAATCCCATTGATGCTGGCAGGGCGGGCGCGTGCCCACATGCCATCGTCGTCACCATTGAGGCGGTTGAGGTGGTTGGAGAAGTGATGGATGTCCAACTCGCCGCCTGGCTTCCGCACGGACCATGCATGGTGCGATGCATGTGGATCTCTGTGGCGCGCCGCAATCTGCCAACCGTCGAAGGTCCAGCCGTGCGCTATTGCCAACTGCAGGACCCGGTTGGCGTCCTTGGGCGGCACCAGCACATCGACATCCCTTATCAGGCGCTCGGCCGCGGACTTCGGCGAATGCGCAACTCGTGCAGCCCCCTTGAGTAGCAGCAATGGGACGTCCAGCGCTGCGATCTCGCTGAGGAGCGGTGTACAGCTCTGGAGGCAGCCAAGCGTCTGGACCCACAGAAACTTGCGAATGCCCGGCAGCCGGTTTTCGGCGGGATGGCCTGTCGCCAACGCCATCAGACGACCGGCAACGACGCCCAACAGTCGAACTTCTGACCAACTTGCCCGGTCGATGTCCTGCTCGGCAAGCCAGGTGCTCCAAGCGTCACGCGCAAGATCATCATGGGCCAGCGCAGCGACGCAAAGCCGATCAAGCGAATGAATTCTGCGTTGAGTTTCGCCGGCGTCCAATTCGTCATTGGCCATTTCGCCGCCTTTCGATTGCGCGTTGCGCAATACGAAGCCAGTCCGCGTTGCGGGACGGACTGCTGCTCAGCGTGCCGCGCCGAATGCGACGGCGCAAAACTATAGTGTCGTGCTGAACAACTCTGGCCCCTCGCCGCCTGGCTCTATCCATCAGGTCGACCCAGCCGCCGACCCGCAACTGTGCGGGCATTCCGCCGAGTTCGTCCCATAGCGCCCGTCGCAGCAGGGTGGCTCCGCCGAGCCAGCCCACAGATGGGTGGCGGATCTCGACGGACTTATCGGCAGTATCGTGCAGGAACTCCTCTACAAGGCCGACTGCAATGTCGCAGTCCTTCTCCCTGATGGCTGAAATGTGGGCTGCAATTGCATCCGGCGTCCACACGTCGTCTGCGTCAAGAAAGGCAAGCCACTCCCCTCGGGCGGCTGTCACGCCCAGATTCAGCGCAGCCGAAGGGCCGGAATTGGGCTGGGAGAGCAGATTCACGTTGGCCGTCCGCGTTGCGATTTCTGCCGTCGCGTCGGTGGATCCGTCGTCGATTACGATGATTTCACGCGGCTGGATGGTCTGGGCTGCAATACTGGCCAGCGTCTCGCCAAGTGTTTCCGCTGCATTGTAGGCGGGAACAAGTACGCTGACGTTGGTCATGACACGAGAAAACTTTCGAGTGGCGCCAAGTGTGTAGCAATTCGCCCAGCCGCACGTCGCCTCCGGATGGACCATAGTGCCGCCCGATGGAAGTCGCGTTCGCGCGCTGGGTCGGCCGACGCCATCATCGAGCGAGGGTGCTGGCGATAGTATAGTTCGATAGTTGGAAGTATGCCAAAGGGCATCTCCGCCTCACGGAGGCGAAGCATCAAGTCGACATCCTCCGAAAATGTGAAACTCTCGTCGAAGCCACCAAGGTCGCGAAGGACTGACCGGCGCCAGATTGAGGCACCGACATGGACATGGATCAAGTCGCTGGTGCGGGCATCCATTGCGGGCGCGAGCCCATCCGTGCTGGCCAAGTCGAAATAGCGGACCCTGCCGGATACCATCACCGCCTCGGTATGGGTGGCAAGAAAACTGAGCTGCCGCGTGAGTTTGCCGGCGGGCCAAAGATCGTCAGCGTCGAGGAACGCGATGAACTCGCCATTTGCACAATTCATTGCGCGGTTGCGCGCCACGGCCGGCGTGGCCGGCTTGCCGAGTTCGAGCCAGTGAAGGTTGACACCAAGTGATGGGCCAGCGCTGCGGCACTCGCTGGAATCGTCTTCCGACCCGGCGTCCGCAATGATTACTTCGATACCCTGATGCTCCTGGCGTGCGATCGAACGCAGGGCGAAGGGGAGGAACGTCCCCATGTTCCGGTTTGGAATTATGACCGAGACCGCAACGCTCAAGACTGGTCAGCCCCCCAGGTCGCCAATGTCGCGTTGGCGTGGCAATTGTCAGCCAGCGCCACGCGGTCGTGAATGGCAGGGGGATCATCCCGCTCCATCGCGGGCGCCGGGCGCTTTCGAAGAGAGCGCCCCCGCGACACAAGCCCAGCCGACCCCCTGATGCTTCCCAGCATGTCCGCCCGTCGATCCGGAGTGGCGCGAGGAACGGCCAATCCGCTTCGCCCACCCGTCCTGCCTCATCGCTGCCCTCCTGCAAGAGCAGTGGTTGAGCGGGCATCACTCCCTCTGGAAATGCTACCAGCCATCCTCACAGAGGTTGCGCGTGGCCCCACTCAGCCAAGGCGAGGCCAATGGCCGCGCGGCGTAGGAATGCTCAAGCCGCGGCCGCTCACTCGGGGGGCACGCCCAGCTGGCCCAAGGCGCCAACCGGCTGCACGCGAGGGTGACCCGACCTTACAGATTTGTATGTTTTCCGCGAGCATGGGTTAAACTACAGCCGCCTGATATGTCCGGCACATTCACAGTCGAAGGCGCAACATGCGTATCCTGATGGTCGAGGACGATCCTTCGGTCGCGTCCTATGTCTCTCGCGGCCTGACTGAGCAGGGGCACGTCTGTGATGTGCTTGCGGATGGTGCCGACGCCCTTTTCCAGGCCACCCGCGAGAACTATGACGTGCTGGTGGTGGACCGGATGCTCCCGGGGCTGGACGGGCTGTCGCTGGTGCGCGCCCTGCGGGCGGCGGGGCGGAAGACGCCCGTCATCTTCCTGACTACGCTTGGCGGCATCGACGACCGTGTCGAGGGTCTCGAGGCGGGTGGTGACGACTACCTCACCAAGCCCTTTGCCTTTGCGGAACTGCTGGCTCGGGTCAATGCGCTGGCACGTCGTCCCCCGGTGCAGGATGTGAAAAGCGTTCTGCGGGTGGCAGACCTGACGCTGGACCTGCTGCGTCGAACTGCAGCGCGCTCCGGGCAGGCCATCGACCTGCTGCCAAAGGAGTTCACCCTGCTTGAAGTGCTTATGCGCAATGAGGGACGCGTGGTGACGCGCACCATGCTGCTCGAGCAGGTGTGGGATTTCCATTTCAACCCACGGACTTCGGTCGTCGAAACCCATATCAGTCGCCTGCGCGCCAAGATCGACAAACCGTTCCCAGTGGCCCTGCTGCATACCGTCAAGAATATGGGATACGCGCTTCATGCGCCTCGGTGAGCTGTGGCGGCACACCTCGTTCCGTGTGGCGCTTGGTGTCGCACTGTTCGTGCTGGCGACGCTCCTGTTGGCTGGCGGTGTTGGCTATGGGCTTGTCCAGTCCCAACTGTCAGCGCGGCAGGATGCGCGCATCACTGAAATCTTTGCTGCTATCGCGGAGACGGGGCAATTCGGCGACGAGGGCGATCTGATCGAGGCCGTTGAGTCCCGCATCAAGGCCAGCCCTCGCCTGGCAACGGTCTATCGGCTCGTTGAGCCGACGGGCGCCATTGTTGCAAGCAACATTCCCAACGTCGCTACCCCCGACGGATGGTCGACAATGCCCGACGCCAGCATCACATCGGCGGCAGGGCATTCCTATCGGTTCTTTTCGGGCGGGGTAGGGCGCCACAGCCTGACTGTCGGCCTCTCCAGCGCGGATCAGGATGGTCTGCAGGCGGACTTGCTGGGCTCATTCGGTTGGGCGGCGCTGGCGACCCTGGTCGCGGCGCTCGCCGCCGGCATTGCCCTGGCCGTCAGGGTGCAAGCACGGATCACTCTGGCAGAGGCCGCCGCCGCCCGGATCGCCCAGGGCGACCTTTCAGCACGTCTTCCGATCTCCGGGAGTGGGGACGATCTGGACCGGATTTCGCGGGCCATGAATTCAGCCGTCGAGCGGCTGGCTTCAGTGGTGGAAGCGAGCCAACAGGTGAGCTCCGACATCGCCCATGACCTCAGGACCCCCCTGAACAGGCTCAGAATCCACCTCATGGAGGCTGCACACAAGGCCGCAAACGGTGGGAACCCGGAGGACGATCTTGCCGCTGCGCTGGCGCAGGGAGAGACGATCGACCAGACGTTCACCGCCCTGCTGCGCATCGCCCAGATAGAGGCGGGCGCCCGCCGGGAGAAGTTCGCGCCCCTGGATCTCGCAGCCCTGGTTGCGGATGTCGCGGACATATATGCCGATGTCGCCGAGGATGCCGGAACAACACTTGTCTGGGACACGCGCGCCCCGGCCTGGGTCATGGGCGACCGGGAATTGTTGACCCAGACCTGTGCGAACCTGATCGAGAACGCCATTCGGCATTGCCCGCGCGGCACTGCAATATCATGCAAGGTAGACGTCGAGGGTGACCAGGTCGCGGCCTCCGTCAGCGACACCGGGCCCGGCATACCCGAGGCTGAACGCGATAAGGTGCTGCGCCGCCTCTACCGGCTGGAAAAGAGCCGCACCACAGAAGGAACCGGCCTCGGCCTCGCCCTGGTCAAGGCAGTGTCCGACCTGCATGGGGCGCAATTGTCGCTCACCGATGCCGCCCCAGGGTTGCGCGTGACCCTGCGTTTTTCCCGCATCCAAGGCGTCGCCTGAGGCTCTGGTCCGGGGCCCGCCCCATCGCGGTTTAACGCATGAGCTGGCGCCACGCGAGCCGGGCGCTATCAGGCGTCCGGCAGCGCCCCATTGCCCCTATGCGAGCGATGGAAGCACCCCATTCGTCCTCCTGGGTGAACCGCCGCCCCGTGCCTATCGGCCAGAGCCGGCGGATCATGGATTTCAATCTTCGCCGCGCAAGCTGAACTATCTGTAAGGCACGGCAAATGTGCCTGCAAACCACGAGGGCTAGACCAATCGCCGTGGCCGAACGGTCACCACAAAACCAACGCACTCCTGGAAGCGCATCATCATGAGCAAGAACAATCAGACGCGGCTGGCACGGCACCTCGTCGCCTCAACTCTCCTGGCGGTTGTCGCCGGCGCAATCACGCCCGTCTTCGCCGAAAGCCCCAAGGCCCCGATCACCGAGGCGGAAGTGGTTGCCGCCGAGACCTCCTGGGGTACTGGTCTTGTGCAGATCGGCGATGTCTTCACCAAGGGCGGTGACTACAAGGCTGCCGCATCGAGCTTCATCGACGCCCATTATGCGTTCAAGGATGGCGTGGTGCTCTTCAAGCCCACCAAGGCAGCTGTCGACGAATTCCGTGAAGACAAGCAGCAGGCGCTTTCCTACTTCGTCGGTGGCATCGAGCCAGAGGATCATGGCTTCGCAATCAACCCCTGGTCGAAAGTTCGGTTCGACAACAAGGGCTTCTACATCGACGAGGACAGCGCCATCGCCATGGGCAATTACTACTTCACCGACGCCAAGACCGGCAAGGAAGTGAAGGTCGACTTTACGATGGGCTTCAAGCGCGCGCCTGGTGACGGCCACCTGGAACTGTTCCTGCAGCACTCTTCGCTGCCTTACGAGCCGAAGCCCTGAGCGGCTGTGCTTGGTGAAGAAAGACGGGCCCCCGGTGCGTCTTTCAACCCTCCGGCGGCTCGAGCCCGACTCGAGCATCCGGAGGCCTGCATCGACTGACGGAGCGACCGGGACGCAGAGGCAGTCCGGGCTCCTGTCTAGCCGCGCGTCCGGACCGATCGCATCGCGTCAGCTTCCAGCCGCGTTTCACCAAGCCCCGCGATTCGAGTGGGCGTCGTTACCAAGCGACCGAGGCAGAGCGACGCCATTACCCCGTGACCCATAATCCGAACGGCTGGCCTTACAGAAGATCCGGCGGTTAGCCCCGGACGATCAGATCGATGAAATCGCGGGAATGTTTCGTCCTTCGGGGGCATCCGCCTGCACAACAGTTGGCGGCCCCGTCAAGCGCCACGCGCCCGCGCTACCGCATTCCTCCCGCGCCGAAGGCGGCGCGCGGCTCCATGCACGACCTCTTCGACACCGGACAGCCATCTGCGGTCGACCAGCAGGCAGATGCGGAGCAACGACCCCTTCACGCCGATTGCCACTTGCAATGTTGAGTAGAATGGGCATTACTCAACACTCTTACTAAACAGGCGGACGAAAAGTGTCGGCTTGTTCGGGGAGATATGGGGCGCCGAGGTGTCCCGAATGGAGGCGGGCCGAGGAGGGTTCCGCCACGGGGAGGAATGCAATGACCAGGACGTTGAGAGCCGCTTTTGCGGGCGTATCCTTATTGTCTGCGCTGACACTTGCGCCGATGGTGTCGGTCACCGCGGCGCAGGCGGAAGAACTGACCCTTTGCTGGGCGGCATGGGACCCGGCAAATGCCCTTGTTGAGTTGAGCAAGGACTTTACCGCCGAAAGCGGTATCAACATGAAGTTCGAGTTCGTGCCGTGGACCAACTATGCCGATCGGTTCCTCAATGAGCTCAACTCGAAGGGCCAGCTGTGCGATCTGATCATCGGCGACAGCCAGTGGATCGGTGGCTCGGCCGAGAATGGCCACTACATCAAGCTCAATGATTTCTTCGCGGCCGAAGGCATCACGATGGACGACTTCGTCCCGGCGACGGTGACGGGGTATTCCGAATGGCCCAAGGGCACGCCGAACTACTGGGCGCTGCCGGCGATGGGCGACGTGGTCGGCTGGACCTATCGCAAGGACTGGTTCGAACGGCCTGAGCTGAAGGCCGAGTTCAAGGAAAAGTACGGCTGGGATCTCGCCGCGCCGACCACCTTTGAGCAGCTCAAGCAGATCGCGGAGTTCTTCCAGGGCCGCGAAGTGGATGGAAAGACGGTCTATGGTGCCTCGATCTACACCGAGCGTGGCTCGGAAGGCATCACCATGGGCGCGATGGACGTCCTCTACAGCTTTGGCTTCAAGTATGAGAATCCGGAAAAGCCCTATGACATGAACGGCTTCGTGAACTCGGACAGCGCCGTGGCCGGGCTCGAGTTCTACAAGGCGCTCTATGACTGCTGCACCCCGCCGGGCTCTGCCAACTCGTACATGGGCGAAGGTGTCGATGCCTTCAAATCCGGTCAGGTGGCGATGCACATGAACTTTGCCTTCACCTGGCCGGGCCTGCAGAAGGACGAGGCCGTGGGCGGCGACAAGATCGGCTATTTCGCCAATCCGGCAGGGCCTGGCGGCGACAGGTTCGCCCAGCTCGGTGGGCAGGGCATCTCGGTGGTCGCTTATTCCACCAAGCAGGAAGCCGCGCTCAAGTACATCAAGTGGTTCGCCAACCCCGCCGTGCAGGCGAAGTGGTGGTCGCTCGGTGGCTTCTCCTGCCTCAGGGCTGTGGTCGAAGACCCTGGCTTCGCGGCCACCCAGCCCTACGCGCAGACCTTCCTCGACTCGATGGCGATCGTGAAGGACTTCTGGGCAGAACCTGCCTATGCGTCGCTGCTCCAGGCATCGCAGAAGCGTCTGCATGACTATGTCGTTGCCGGCAACGGCACCGCCAAGGAAGCCCTCGACGCCCTGGTTGCCGACTGGACCGAGGTATTCGAGGACGAAGGCAAGCTCTAGGCTCCTCCCAGCCTTACCGCGCTCCGTGCACACGAGCACGGAGCGCGGTTCCTCCAAGCGCTTCATGCAGGGTTTTCAGCGCCGTGACTGACACCAAGACATCTCCACTCGATCGCGCTGCCGAGGCTGTTGCCCGCTCGACGCCATCGAAGCTGGTCAAGCGGGTCACCGGCCTATCGGACCGCATGGTCGCATGGCTGTTCATCGGCCCGACCATGGTGCTGCTGCTCGCCATCAACATCTTCCCGCTGTTCTGGGCGATTGGGCTGAGCTTCACGAATTACCGCGCCAACCGGCCCAACGAGCCGGTCGAGGGCGTGGGGTTGCGCAATTACGAGCGCATCCTGACCGATCCGGACATCTGGATCGCGATGCAGACAACGGCCAGCTTCGTCTTCTGGACAATTCTGCTGCAGACCGTGATCGGGTTCGGGCTTGCCTATCTCATCGACCGAAAGTTCCGCGGCCACGCCTTCTGGACGACCATCATCCTCGTGCCGATGATGCTCTCGCCCGCGGTGGTCGGTAATTTCTGGCGCTTCCTTTATGAGCCGCAGATCGGGCTGTTCGCCTACGCGGTGAGCTTTGTCTCGGGCATTCCGCCCACCGAGATCGAAATGCTCTCCAATGTCGCGCTGGCGCCCTGGTCGATCATCATCGTCGATACGTGGATGTGGTCGCCCTATGTCATGCTGATCTGCCTCGCCGGGCTCAGATCGATACCGGACTACATCTACGAGGCCGCCGAGGTTGATCGCGCCTCCCCCATACGGCAATTCCTGTCCATCACGCTGCCCATGGCCCTGCCTTTCATCATGCTGGCCATCCTGTTCCGCGGCATCGAGAACTTCAAAATGTTCGACATGGTCAACCTGCTGACCGGCGGCGGCCCAGGTTCGACGACCGAAGTGGCCTCGATCACCCTCAAGCGGGAGGCGTTCGAGAAATGGCGCACCGGCTATAGCTCAGCCTTTGCCATCATTCTGTTCGTGGCCGTGTTCGGCCTCGCCAACATCTATGTGAAGGCACTCAACCGGGTGAAGCAGAGATGAGCCTGACCACCGCCCATTCGGTCGTCGTGCCGTCGACGACGTCCAAGCGCATCGCCGCCGTGCTGATCATTGCCTACGCGCTGATCTCAATCGTGCCGTTGCTGTGGATCTTCGCGACCAGCTTCAAGACGCCGCCCGACTCGATTGCCTATCCGCCAAAGATCCTGTTTCAACCCTCGACAGAGGGCTATTGCAACCTGTTCACCACGCGGACCCGGCAGACCGCGGAATACATTGCCAGCCTGCCGCCTGCGACCTCCTTCTGCGACGAGGTCACGCGCAAGCGCAACATGGTCATCGCCGGGCCGTCCAACTTCCTGCCGCGCTTCGTCAACTCGCTGATCATCGCGTTTGGGTCGACATTCTGCGCGGTGTTCCTTGGAACGCTGGCGGCTTATGGCTTCTCGCGCTTCAAGGTGCCGCTTGCCGACGACTTGCTCTTCTTCATCCTTTCGACGCGGATGATGCCGCCGATCGCGGTGGCCATTCCGATCTACCTGATGTACCGCGAGCTCGGATTGTCGGACTCCGCGCTGGGCATGATCCTGCTCTATACAGCGGTGAACGTGTCACTGGCGGTCTGGCTGCTCAAGGGCTTCATCGACGAGATCCCGCGCGAGTACGAAGAGGCCGCGATGGTCGACGGCTACACGCGGTTGCAGGCCTTCTGGAAGGTGGTGCTCCCGCAGGCCACCACCGGTATTGCGGCCACCGCCATCTTCTGCCTGATCTTCGCCTGGAACGAGTATGCCTTCGCCGCCCTGCTGACCTCCGGCACGGCACAGACGGCACCCCCCTTCATCCCCACCATCATCGGTGAGGGTGGACAGGACTGGCCGGCCGTCGCGGCGGGGACGACGATCTTCCTCGTGCCAATCCTCGTGTTCACCATCCTGCTCAGGAAGCAGCTGCTGCGGGGCATAACCTTCGGAGCGGTTCGCAAATGAAGGCCTGGCCAAAGATCTTCCGGCGGGGACCGATGGAGTGGACGGCGATTGCGCTGATCGCCCTTGGCTTCCTCATGCTCTTCCAGCCGTTCCTGCTGGAGCTCTACTCGTACTCCTTCATCACCATGCTGATCGGCACCGTGATGTTCATTATCGTCTCGAAGTTCCCGGAGTGAGGCATGGCTGAGATCCGGGTCGAAAACCTGCGCAAGGAATTCTCAGGCTTCACCGCCGTGCAGAATTCGTCTTTCACCGTCGACGATGGCGACTTCTTCGTCATGCTCGGGCCCTCGGGCTGCGGCAAGACCACAACCCTGCGCATGATTGCAGGGCTGGAGCTTCCGACCTCGGGCCGCATCCTGCTCGGCGGCGAAGATGTCACCATGAAGCGCGCCCGCGAGCGCGATATCGCCTTCGTCTTCCAGCTCTTTGCGCTCTACCCACACATGAACGTGCGGAAGAATATCGGCTTCCCCTTGCTCGCCCAAGGCATGCCGAGGGCGGAGATCCGCAAGCAGGTCGAGGAGGTGGCGCGGTTGCTTCGCATCGACCACATTCTGGATCGCCCTGTATCCGGGCTTGCAGGAGGCGATCGCCAGCGCGTGGCCCTGGGCCGCGCCATCGTGCGCCGACCGCTCTGCTTCCTGATGGACGAACCGCTCGGCACGCTCGATGCCGAGTTCAGGGACCTCATGGTGCATGAGTTGCGCGAACTGCATAACCGCATCGGCGCCACGACGGTCTATGTGACGCATGACCAGCTCGAGGCCATGTCGATGGCCGACAAGATCGCCGTGATGAACCATGGCATTATCGAGCAGTTCGGCTCGCCCCGCGAGATCTATGATCGGCCGAGGTCCATGTACGTCGCCGACTTCATGGGCTCACCCCCGATGAACTTCCTCAGATTCCACAGCGGCCTCGTTCGGGGCGCGGACACGGTTTCGCTGCACGGCGCTGAAATCGCCGTTCCACAGATCCGCGAAGACATTGCGCCGTCCGCACTCGCGCTTGGCGCCCGCCCGGAGCACATCCGGCTCGACGATGCCAGCGGGTTGCGTGGCGAGGTGCTTGGCACGGAATATCTGGGCACCACGCAGATCGTGGTTGTCCGGACCGGCGAGGGATTGATCAGGGCGCGGGTGCCCGCCAGCGATCAGGTGCGGACCGGCGAGACCGTCGGCCTGGCCCTTAGCGGAGCTCATTTGTCGCTCTTTGACGCGACCTCCGGTCGCGCTATCGAGACCGCCCTTTACGAGGGGGCACCCCATGGCTGAGGTCACGCTGCGCGGCGTCGTCAAGCGCTTCAAGGACAATGTGGCGATCAAGGGGCTCGACCTGACTATTGCCGATGGCGAGTTTGTTGTGCTGCTGGGCCCCACAGGCGCCGGCAAGACGACGACGCTTCGCATCGTCGCGGGCCTGGAGCGCCCCGAGCAAGGCAGTGTCAGCATAGGCGGCGAAGACGTGGGAGGGCTGCCGCCATCGGCCCGCGACGTTGCCTTCGTCTTCCAGCAATACTCACTCTACCCGCATCTGAGCGTCTACGAGAACCTGGCTTTCCCCCTGCGTTCGCCGGCCCGACGCATGGACAAGCTCGAGATCGACCGCCGCGTTCGCGATACGGCGCGTGCAGTGCGCATCGATCACAAGCTCGACAACCGCGCCACAAGGCTCTCGGGTGGAGAGATGCAACGCGTCGCCATCGGTCGGGCCATGGTCCGCCAGCCGGCCATCTACCTGATGGACGAGCCGCTTTCATCGCTCGATGCCAAGCTGCGCGCCGAAATGCGCCTCGAACTCAAACGCATCCAGCAGGACCTGGGCGCGACGCTGCTCTATGTGACGCACGACCAGATCGAGGCGATGACCATGGCTGATCGGATCGGAATCCTGAAAGAGGGCGAACTGGTCCAGATCGGAACGCCGCGCGAAATCTACACCGCGCCCCGCAACACTCATGTTGCGACGCGACTCGGTCAACCCGCGATCAATCTGCTGCCGCGCGGCCTGCTTCCGGATGCCGACGCTGCTGCGGAGGCACAGACCATCGGCGCCCGCACCGAACACCTCGTCATCGCAAAGGCGGGCAATGGCCACGCCGATGGCGTTGTTGACTGGATCGAGCATCTGGGCGACCAGAACCACCTTCACTTGCGGGTCGGTGAGCGCAAGATCATTACGCTGGCTCCGCCCGACTCGCCGCTCACGGCGGGCGACCAGGTGGCTATTCGCTACAAGGACCCGCTCTACTTCGACGCCAATGGTGACCGCCTGGGGAGAGCGCCATGATTGAATCCAGCCATCTCAGGGCGGCCATGCTCGCGATCGCAGCAAGTGTTTCGGCTCATGCCGAAGAACTGACCGCCCTTGATTCCGCCATTGGCGACGGCGATCACGGCGCCAACATGAAGCGTGGCTTCGATGCCGTCGCGGCGGATCTCGATGCGATCAGTGCAAAGCCGCTGGCCGAAGCGCTCAAGTCGGTCGGTACCAAGCTGGTCATGACCGTCGGTGGTGCCTCAGGGCCGCTCTATGGGACCTTGTTCCTCACCCTGGGCAAGGAACTTGCCGCCAATCCGGAGGCCTATGCCGCCGCCTTCCGCAAGGCAGTTGATGCGGTGGCGGCGCGTGGCAAGTCCGAAATCAACCAGAAGACATTGCTCGACGTGCTCTACCCGGTCGCGGACGCCCTCGATGCGGGGAGGTCGAAGGCCGACGTGGTGGAGATAGCCCGCGCGGCGGTGGCTGGAACAAGAGATCGCAAGGCCATTCGCGGCCGGGCCTCGTTTCTCGGGGACCGTTCCATCGGCCATGTCGACCCAGGCGCTAGGTCGAGCCTGTTGCTTATCGAAGCTGTTGCCGGAGTTTTGCCATGAAGAATGTTGGCATCGTAATTGTTTCCCACTCCCCCCTCGTCGCCGAAGGGGCCGCCAGCATGGTGCGGCAGATGGTTGGAGACGACGTGCCGCTTGCCTGGTGCGGCGGAAACCCCGAGGGCGGCCTCGGCACAAGTGTGGAGGCGATCCTTGCTGCCATCGACCGGGCGTGGTCTGACCGCGGCGTGGCCATTCTCGTGGACCTCGGCGGCGCCGAGACCAACTCGGAAATGGCGGTTGAAATGCTTGATGCCGGCCGCTCGCACAAGGTGGTCGTCTGCAACGCACCCGTGGTAGAGGGCGCAGTCATGGCCGCCACCGAAGCTTCCGGAGGCGCGTCGCTCGCAGAAGTCCGTGCCACTGCCGAAGAGCTGTCACCAGCATGAAGGATACCAACGACTTGGCCGAAGCACAGGTGCTGATTACCCACGAAGTGGGACTACATGCACGCCCGTCGGTGAAGCTGACCAAGCTCGCAAAGGGCTTCGCCGCGCGCACCGCGCTGGCCCTGAACGCCGAGGGCCCCTGGGTCGACGCAAAGTCGATCGTCAAGGTCATGGCGACCAAGGCGCCCAAGGGGTCCACGCTCTACCTGCGGGCCGAGGGCGAAGATGCTGCCGGGGCGATCGCCGCACTTGTCGACCTGGTGCGGCGCGACTTTGACGAGGGCGGAGCTGATGTCGAAGTCAAGGGCTAGCGGCACCGTAGCATCGATCGGCTATGCGTCAGGTCCGCTGTTCATCCTGAACAGCGAGGCGCTGGCCTATGTCCCGAGCGGCTCGGCAGAGACCGAGGCCAGCCGGTTGCGGGCGGCCCTTTCCGACGCGGCCGACAGCATCGCGGCCTTGATGCACTCCGCGGATGAGGAGGCAGCCGGAATCCTCGAGTTCCAGATCGCCATGCTGGACGACGAGTCGCTGTCCGAGCCGGCATTTGCCGCCATCACGGCCGGCGCCAATGCGGCCGACGCCTGGTCTGACGCCCTGGCCACCGAAATCATGGGTTACGAGGCTGCGGAGGATGCCTATTTTCGCGCCCGCAGCAGTGATCTGCGCGACATTGCAGCGCGCGTCCTGCGCAAGCTGTCGGGCGTCGCTGACCTGGCCCCGCCGCATGGTGCGATCATCCAGGCCAAGGACCTCACCCCGACGCAGTTCCTCGCCATGGACTGGACTCGGGGAGGGGGGATTGTGCTCAAGGCTGGCAGTCCGGCCAGCCATGTCGCCATGCTCGCACGCTCGCGCGGCGTGCCCATGCTGGTGGGCGTCGGTGCGATTGACGCGGCCAATGACGATTTCGTTCTCCTCGACGCCGAACATGGCGATGTTGTCGTCGGGCCTGATACGGAGGCTCACCGCGCGTTCCTAAGCGCCTCGGCCGCCCATCAGGATCGCGTCCAGAACGCTGAGCTCCGGGTAGGCGATCGGGCCGTCACTGTCGATGGCGTGGCCATCGATGTGCTGGTCAACATCGCAGAACCGACAGATGTGCGCACGCTCGACATCAGCCATTGCGACGGGGTCGGGTTGATGCGCACAGAGTTTCTGTTCGGCCACGGCCTGCCCGACGAGGCCACGCAATATGCCGCCTATCGGACCGTGCTCGAATGGGCGGGCGACAAGCCGGTGACCATCCGCACGGTCGATGCCGGCGGCGACAAGCCCGTACCGGGCTACACAGTGGACGAAGCCAACCCGTTCCTGGGCCTCCGCGGCATCCGGCTGTCGCTGTCGCGGCCAGATGTGTTTCGCGTTCAGGTAAGGGCGCTGCTGCGCGCCGCCGTGCATGGAAATCTCAAGGTGATGTTTCCGATGGTGAGTACGCCGCGCGAACTCGCCGACGCCACGCGCCTGTTCGAAACCGAGGCTGCCGGGCTCGCGTCCGCAGGCATTCCGCATCGCATGCCACCTCTTGGGATCATGGTCGAGGTGCCGGCCGTAGCGATCAGGCCGGAGGACCTTGCCGCCGCCGCCTTCTTCTCAATCGGCTCCAACGATCTGACCCAGTACGTGATGGCGGCCGGGCGCGACAACAACGCTGTCACTGGGCTCAACGACGTTCGCAACCCTGCGGTGATCGCCCTTATCGGCCATGTTGCCCGCTTTGGGGCCACCCATGGCATTCCCGTCAGCCTATGTGGCGATGCCGGCGGCGACCCGGCAGCCATTCCGGCGCTCCTGTCGGCGGGGATACGGGCGGTCTCTGTCACTCCGGCGCAGCTGCCGCTGGCGAAGGCGACGATCGCCGCGTCACGGGCCATGGATAGCCGTGATGGCGCCGCCTGAGCCGTCCGCCGAGGGCCCGGAGGTCCATATTCGCGCCTACAAGGGCGTGCTGTCCCGGGTGCTCGAAACCCGACCGTCGGGCGCTCGGCAGCGCCTTGCAGATGCCCTCGGAAAGCACAGAAGCTTCATCACCCAGATCACCAGCCCGAGCTATTCCACTCCGATCCCACAGAAGCACCTCGCGACGATCTTCTCCGTCTGCCACTTCTCGCCCGCAGAGCGCGAAAGCTTCATGGCAGCCTACAAGATGGCTCATCCGGGGCGCCGGACGATCGGGGACGCGACGAGGCGAACCCGCCACCTTACGCTGCTGGTTCCCGATCTGGGTGCCGACAACGCCGCGTTCGACAAGGCAGTCAGCGAGTTCGTGTCGCGCATCGCCGGCTTGATGAAAAAGAATGACGATGATTAGGGAGAGCGTCGGATGAAGAAGTTCCTCAACAGCGTGGACACCATGCTGGTCGAGAGCCTGGACGGCCTCGTTGCCGCACACTCGGATATCCTTGCGCTTGGTTCCGGGCACAAGTTTGTCCGGCGCAAGACGCTGAAGCCGGGCAAGGTGGGACTGCTTTCCGGCGGCGGGGCCGGGCATGAACCGCTGCATGGCGGCTTTGTCGGGTTGGGCATGCTCGATGCCGCGTGCCCGGGCCAGGTCTTTACCTCGCCGACGCCCGACCAGATGCTGGAGGCCATTGCGGAAATCGACACAGGCAGCGGCGTGCTGCTGATCGTGAAGAATTACGAAGGCGATGTCATGAATTTCGAGATGGCCGCAGAAATGGCTGCCGGCCCGATCGCGCGGGTGCTCGTCAACGACGACGTTGCCGTGGAGGATTCCCTCTATACCACCGGCCGCCGGGGCGTGGCTGGAACGCTCGTGGTCGAAAAGATCGTCGGCGCCGCAGCCGAAGCCGGTCACGATCTCGAGGCGCTGAAGGCGCTGGGCGACAGCGTGAACGGGGTCACCCGTTCGATGGGCGTTGCGCTCAGTTCCTGTACCGTTCCGGCAGCGGGCAAACCGATGTTCGACATCGCCGACAACGAGATGGAGTTCGGGGTCGGCATCCATGGGGAACCCGGTCGCCGCCGCGATACCCTCAAGAGTGCTGACGAGATTGTCGCTGAAATGGTCGAAGCGATTGTTGCAGACTTTGGCGATGTGTCCGGCCGTCAGGCACTGGTGTTCGTAAACGGTTTTGGCGGCACGCCTTCGCTGGAACTCTACCTCGTCTACAACAGTGCCCGTCGCCTGCTCGAAGCCCGCGGCATCTCGATCGTCCGTTCGCTCGTGGGCCCCTATGTCACCTCGCTCGATATGGCGGGGTGCTCGCTGACGGTCAGTCTGCTCGATCCCACGATGCTGGGCTTCTGGGATGCCCCGGTACATGCGGCCGGGCTGCGCTGGGGGCTGTGACGGAGGGGCCCTCCGACGCACTGGCTGGGGATTGAGAACGAAGGCGGTCGCCTCTGCCCGTTGACGCAGGCCCCGGCCGCCTGGAAGAGAGGCAGCGGGGGCCACGCTCGCTTGTTCCGCGCTGCAGCGTCCGGCCCGTCAGCCCACCGGTGCGGGCCCGACGCTGTCGCGGAAAATGATGGCGCAGGGCACTTCTATGCGTGCCGGCGCGCCGTTGTCTTCGCCGAGCACCATATCCATCACTAGATTTGCGGCCCGGCGGCCCATCTCCAGCGTGTCCTGCTGGATAGTCGAGAGCGACGGGGTCATGAAGGGCGCGACGGCTGCGCCGTCGAAGCCGAGGACCGATATCTCGCCCGGCACATGGACGCCGCCATCGAGCAGGGTCTTCATGAAGCCGATGGCCGTATCGTCATTGGCGCAAAGGACGGCGCTGGGCCGTTCCTCAGGCGGCAGGGCAAGCACATCGCGGGCCGCCGCAATGCCACCCGAGAAATTGAAGTCGCCCTGGGCGAGCCGCAGGGTCTCGGGGGGCAAGCCCGCCGCCGCAATTGCATCGCGGACGCCGGCCAGGCGGTGGATCTCATGGTAGTTTGCCACCCGGCCGCGCACATAGAGCAGCCGGCGGTGGCCAAGGGCAATCAACCGGGTGGTTGCCGTGGCAATGGCGTCGTGATCGTTGGCGAGGACACTCGGCAGATTTGCTTCCGTCAGGTCGAAATGCAGCGACACGACGGGCAAGCCGGCATCGAGGACGCTGCGACTGTCAGCCCGCGGTGGCTGGGTCGCCATCAGCAACACGCCGGCCACCGTGCCACCCAGGGCCAGCGAGAGGATATGCGCGTCGGTCCCCGCGGCGTGGCCGACATTGCCGATGACGAGGGAAAACCCCCGCTCCGCAAGCGTGCTCGCCGTGGAGCGCAGCACTTCGGACACTGTCTGCGAGGCGCCCACATAGAGCTCCTCGGGCAGCACGATCATGATGGTGCGCGGGGTGCCGAGCCGCAGGTTGCGCGCAGTCTGGTTGCCGGTATAGCCGAGCTTCCGCGCCGCCTCCTCGACCTTGAGCCGGGTCGGCTCGGCAATGCGGCCGGGCATGGTCAGGGCGCGGCTGACCGTCGAAGTGGCAACGCCCGCTTCGCGCGCCACATCGGCGATCGACGGTCCCGCCGTCCGTATGTCGATACGCCTCGTCATCGCCATCCGCTCGCTGTGCGCCCTGCAGGACGAGGGTCGTAGCAGCGTTCGCGGGTGGGCGTCCACCCACAGCCCCCGGGCCCGGGCCCCGTGTCAGAATGCGCCGCGGCCAAGTTCCTCGGCGAGATGGCGGCAGGCGCGCACCGACATCGCCATGATCGTGAGCGTTGTGCCCGAGACGCCGCCGCTCGGGAAGGCGCTCGCGTCGGTGACCATGAGATTGGGAACATCCCAGACCTGGTTGAACGGGTTGAGCACCGAATGTGCCGGGTCGGTGCCCATGCGCGCGCCGCCCGCCTCGTGGATGGCGGCACCCATGACCATGGTCTTGCCGAACAGCGTGCGGAACACGAGGCGGCTGAGCGGATCTGCATCGGGATAGGCGCCGCGGCCATATTCGGTGAGCCCGAGGGGCGAGCCGGTATATTCGAGTTCTGCGCCCGCCGCTTCCACCGTTTCGACCAGTGCGGCGGTCTCGCGCTTGAGGGTCTCCACGTCCGCCGGACCCATCTTGAGCCTGATATGCGGCGCGGGCACGCCCCACGCATCCTTGCGACGGGTATCGAGGGTGACGCGGTTGGCGCTGTCGGGCTGCATCATGCCATAGCCGAAGAAGCTGAAGCGCGACGGCCTGCCCGGTGCGACCAGATCGCGCCCGACACTGCCCTGGTATGCATAGTCGGTGGCGGCGCTCACGCCGTCGGGTCCGATGAAGCGCGGCAGGAATATGCCGCCGGATGGGCGGTAGAAAGGGTCCTGCAACGCCGTGGGGTCGGTGCCTGTGCCAGTCGAAAGCGGAAAGGCGCCGGCGGCGACCATGGGCAACTGGTCGAGAAAATAGCGCCCGAGCAGATCGGCCGAGTTGCCAATGCCCGTGGCGTGCTGCGTCGAGGCCGAGTTGAACAGCAACCTTACGCTCTCGATGGGCGAGGCGCACAGCACCACCGAGCGCGCCTCGAACAGCACCAGATCACCAGTGCGTGTGTCGATAGCTTCCACTCCGGTGGCACGTTTTCCGCTCGCATCGGTAAGGATCCGCCGTGCCATCATGTTATGCCGGGTCTCGAGACCGCTGGCGCGGGCCTCGCGCAGCGGCGGCAGTATGCGGCTCGGATCGTGCCCGATATAGCGCCATGTCGTTACGCGACGGTCGGGCCAGCGGCCCTCGACATTGGCCTTGAACAGGCGCTCGGCCTCGGTGAAACCCGCCGGGCCGGCATAAACGCTGTCGGGCATGGTCGGCACATTTTCCGCAAGCCCGTAAATGCCGAGCAGGCGCTCCGCGTCCTCATAGAAGGGCTTGAGATCCTCATAGGAGAAGGGCCAGTCGGTGCCCCGGCCGCTGCGGCTGCCGACGCGGAAATCATCATCGCTCCAGCGCATCAGCACGCGGCCGAACACATGCGTGCGACCGCCTGACTGCTTCGAGCGGATCCACAGATAGGGCGCGTCCTTCGGCGTCGTATAGGGGTTCTTCCGGTCGTCGGCGAACAGGTGCCGCATACGGCCGTCGAAGAAGGCGGCGCGCGCCTGCACGCCTTTCCCCAGCAGCGTTGCCTTGGCGCGCTGCCAAAGGTTGATCTGGGTCTGCCGCGGCGCATAGCTGGGGTCGAAGTGTTCGGGCCCGATCTCGGGACCCGCCTCGAGCAGCAGCACCTTCAGCCCCTGCCGCGTGAGTTCGTGCGCCGCGAACATGCCCGAGGCGCCAGATCCAACGATCAGCGCGTCGTAAACCCGATTGGCCATGACGTTCAAATGCTCCTGTTGCCGCCCGGCCTGGGCGGCGAGTTGCTCGGGCAAGCGCAGGATGCGGTCCTGTCGTCCGGGCTTATGCAAAGCCGCTTCCGGGCCCCGCAGGCGAATTTCCGCCTACGCGACAGGCACAATTCCCGCTTGCGTACAAAATCAGCATATGTCACGAATATGGTCATGGCAATCGATTGCCAAACTAAAACCGACGGTGCTCGATCATTGCGCGCCGCGGTGCCCGATATGCCTGCTCGTCCCCACACCCCTAGCGAAAGAGCGTCAATGTCCCCACGTTCCCTCTCCCGCCGCGCGCTTCTCGCCGCCGCCTCGACCCTCGCCGCCCTGAGCCTTGTTGGTGCGGTTCATGCCCAATCCATCGATGATGCTCCGGCCACCGGCACCCTCTCGGTCTGGTTTGGCGGCGCCGATGGCGAGAAGCTGCCGCCACTCCTGGCCGACTTTCAGAGGGCCAATCCAGACCTCAAGATCGAGGTGACCTCGATCCCTTCCGACCAGTTCGACTCCAAGCTGATGACGGCGATTGCCGCCGGTACCGTCCCTGATCTGGTGCGGCTCTATTCGCAGAGCATCACCGGCATGCTGGCAACCGGCGGCTTCGCCCCGGTTCCCGAGGGGCTCGTCAAGCGAGAAGACTTCTTTCCAAGCGCCTTCGATATCGGCGTGCAGGATGGCGTAACCCTCGCAGTTCCGTTCGACGCCTACGCCACCACGTTCCAGTACCGCAAGGATCTGGCCGAGAAAGCCGGCCTAGCTGCACCAAAGACCTGGGAAGAGGCGAAGGCCTTCGGAAAGGCATTGCAGGCACAGGGCGCGAAGTGGGCCTTTGGCATGGATGTCGGCTATGACCTCTACAACGGACAGGGGCTCAACGAGTATATCCACCAGGCAGGCGGCAGCCTGCTGAATGCGGACAAGACCGCCTGGACGATCAATTCGGACGCCAACGTCATGGCGCTGGATTATTGGGGGTCGATCTTCAAGGAGGGGCTTGCTTCGCCGGATGGTCCGAAGTTCCTCGATACCGTGCCGTGGTTCACCTCCGGCGATATCGCGGCTCGCGACACCGGACCCTGGTTCGAAGGCTGGCTGAAGGACGCCAACGGCGCCGACTGGGTAAAGGCCAACCTGGCGAGTGCGCTCATGCCGGCTGGTCCTGCGGGCAGCTTCTCCGCCCTCGGCTCGGGCAACCTTGCGGTGCTCAAGGACGCGAAGAATCCGACGGCAGCCTGGAAGCTGTTGCGCTACCTGACCAAACCGGAAACACAGCTCGCCTGGTACGGCATGTTCGGCGCCCTCCCGTCGGTGCAGTCCGCCTGGTCCGACCCGGCCATTGCCGGCAACCCGCTGCTCGATGCGCAGCGCGAGGCTCTGCAGACCGCGGTCCCCAACCCGCCGGTCGCGACCTGGGGCCAGGTCGGCACCTATCTCGGCCAGCAGATGGAACGCGTCGCCCGCGGCCAGGCAAGTGCCAAGGAAGTGCTCGACGATGTGCAGAGCTTTGCGGAAAGCATCGGCACCGGCAACTGAGCATGTCACCTGACGTGAGGGCCGGCGGGGCATTGTCCGTGCCGGCCTCCGGGCTCGCCGAGCCAAGCTTGCGGAGATCGACCTTATGCGGAATGTGCTGCCCCTGACGCAGCTAGAGAGGCGCAACACCTTGCGTGGCTGGCTCTATGTATCGCCATTCATGGCGGTGTTCCTGCTGTTCACCGCCATACCGGCAGTCATCGCGCTGATCTACAGCTTTACCGACATGGGGCTGGCGGATATCCGGCGCCCACTCGGGGTCGACTTCACCTTTCTCGACACCTTCCGCAAGGTACTGACGAATATCGGCTTTCTGAAGTCGCTCGGCACCACGGCCATCTTCGTTATCATCGGCGTGCCGCTGACCATGGCGCTGGGGCTGCTCCTGGCGCTGGCGCTCAACAGCGGCATCACCAAGCTCAAGGCGCTGTATCGCTCCGCCTTCTACCTGCCGGTGATCACCAATGTCGTGGCGGCGGCCGTGATCTGGCAATATGCCTTCACCCTCGGCGGGCCGGTCAACACGCTGCTCGCGCAACTGGGCCTCGGCGGACCCAACTGGCTGGGCGACCCAACCCTCGCCATGGGCACCGTGATCATGCTGACGGTCTGGCGCAATGTCGGCACCTGCATGGTGCTGTTCCTCGCCGGGCTGCAGGCCATTCCGCCCGATGTCTACGAGGCCTCCGCGCTCGATGGCGCCTCCCGCTGGCAGCGCTTCGCGCAGATCACGCTGCCGCTGCTCAAGCCCGCAACGCTGCTGGTCACCGTGCTGATGACGGTTTCCTACATGAATATCTTCGACGAACCTTACCTCCTCACCAAGGGCGGACCGGTCGGCGCCACGCGCTCGGTGGCGCTCTGGGTCTACGAGCAGTTCGGGCACGGCAATATCGCGGTGGCGATGGCCGGTTCCTACATCATGCTCGCCATCGTCGCCGTGCTCGGCATCGTCCAGCTGCGCCTGTTGAGGGCCGCGTCATGAGCGCGCGCGCCTTCCATGCGGAAACGCCAGCGAAGCTGCCGCTGCGCCTTTGGCTGGTCTATGCCGCCCTGACGTTCACGGCCATCCTGGTGCTGATGCCCTTTGCCTGGGTGCTGTTCGGCGCCTTCCGCTCGCAGGCGGAGATCATGGCTGCGCCCGGCGCCTGGCTGCCCAGGAGCTTCGGCAATGTCGACAATTTCGTCGAGCTCTTCGCGCACCGGCGGTTCGGCACCTACATGGCCAATTCGCTGGTGGTTTCGGGGCTGACGGTTGCGACCAACGTGCTGTTCAGCGCGCTTGCGGGCTATGCGCTCGCCAAGATCCCGTTCAAGGGCAGCCGGATCGTGTTCGGCGCCATCCTGCTGGCAATGATGGTGCCCTATATCGCGCTGTTCGTGCCGAGCTTCTTCATCATCGTGCAATTGGGGCTGGTCAACACGCTGCTCGGCATCTTCCTGCCGATCGCGGTGATGCCGATCGCGGTCTTCATCATGCGGCAATTCGCAAGCTCGGTACCCGACGAACTGCTCGAGGCGGCGCGGCTCGATGGGGCGGGGGAACTCCGCATTTTCTTTTCTATCTTCCTGCCGCTGGTGGGCCCCGCCATCGCCACCGTGGCGATCATCACCTTCCTCAACTCCTGGAACTACTTTCTCTGGCCGCTGATCGTGGCGCAGAGCCAGGACACCTACACGCTGCCGGTCGGCCTTGCCGTCGCATCGCAGGCGGCCCGGTCGACCGACTACGGCCTGCTGCTCGCAGGTGCCATCATCGTGCTCCTGCCCGTGCTGCTGCTGTTCGTCTTCCTGCAGCGCTATTTCGTGCAGGGCGTGGCGATGAGCGGCCTCAAGTAACTCACCAACCGCATCACTTTTGGAACGGATCTGTTCATGACAACGCTCGTCGCCACCGATATCGTCACCTTCTACCACAATGGCTTCTGGGGCCTCGCGCCCGACGACAACCTCGCCGCATGGGTCGAAGGGAATGTCGAGAAGTTCTGGGAGAAGGTGCTGGGGGTGCTCGTCGAAACCGGCGTCACCGGCATCGAACTCACCTTCGCGCCCGGCAATATCGAGAATGTCATCAGGGGTTTCGGCAGCGCCAGGGCGTTTCGCGCCGAGCTCGAAGCCCGGGGGCTCAAGGTCGTCAGCGCCTTCATGGCCGATGCTCCGGCATGGTCGGCCGATGCGGAGATCGGCGCCATCGTCGCCGATGCCGAGCGGCGGGCGGCCTTCATCGTAGAAGCGGGCGGCAACCTGCTCGTCACCGGCCTGCCGATGCGGCGCACCTTCGGCACCAAGCCGGCCCTCGTCGTCGATGCGCAGTTCATGGGCCAGATGGCCGATATCGCCCATGCCATCGGCGAGGCGGTGGCGCAGCAGGGCGTTGGTCTCGCCATTCACACCGAATCCAACAGCGCCCTCTGGTACGAGCGGGATATCGATCTTTTCATGAGCTTTACCGATCCGCGCTATGTCGGACTGTGCCCGGATAGCTGCCACATCACGCTTGGAGGCGGAGATCCCGTTCGGGTGGCCGAACGCTATAACCAGCGCATCAGCCTGGCGCACTGGAAGGACGCCATCCGCCCAATCGACGTCAACATGGTGATCGACCACACCATCTATGCGCAGCAGCAGCGCTACATGGCGGATTTCGGCGCGGGGATCGTCGATTGGACCGGCTGGTCTGCCGCCATGCTCAAGACACCGGGCAAGGATATCGTACTGCTCGAACTCGACGCGGCAGCCGACCCGGCGGCCGCCCTCCGCTCCGGTCGCGCCGTGCTCGGCAAGGTGCGCGCCTGAGGGCAGGTGAGCCAAGACGGGCCGGGGCGGTCATCCGGGTATCCCGCGGCGCTGAAGGGTGTCCAAATCTCTCTTCAGTGCCCGCATTGGGCGCCTCGGCAAAGGCCGCCGCCAAGCGGCCACTCAAGGTCGACGGGAGACCGGCGTCAACTCACCCTGCGTGTACACCGCCAAGACTGCATGCCCGGCGCATCCGAACCTGGGGGTAATCGCCGACGACGATGGACGCAACGCTGGCAGATGCCCGCCTGAACCGGGCCCCAACTGGTTCGATGACGGTGCGTTCATGCCCGGCACCGCGAGCTCAACATCTTGCGGCATCCGCGCCGAGGACAGCCGCGACAGTTCCTGCCAGTCGCACATCGAAGCACCTGGCGAGCCTGCGCACATGGCGGAAGTCCACCTTGTCCGCAAAGGCCAGTTCCGCGAGCTTTGTGATAGCATCATTTGTCGTCATCGCCGGCTTGTAGGCCCGCTTCTCGATCAGCGCGGCGAAGACGTCACAGACCGTAAGCATCCGCGTCATCTCGGAAATTTCGGCTCCTGCAAGGCCATCCGGATAGCCCGATCCGTCGAGCGCCTCGTGGTGGTGCAGGATGGCATCCCGCACCTCCTCCGAGATACCCGGTGTTCCGGAGAGCAGTTCGATCCCTGCCCGCGGATGCGCCTTGATTACCTGCCATTCCGATGGCGACAATGGCCCGGTCTTGTCGAGAATGGCGACGGGAACGTGGGACTTGCCGATGTCGTGCAGGATCGCTGCCTGCACCAGTTGACCACTCGGAATTGCATCCTCCTCGCTATGCCGGGCAAAGTGGTCGGCAATTCCCGCGACGGTCAGGCAATGCTGAAAGGTTCCCTCATGGTGGTTCTGCACCATGTCGAGCCAGGTCGACCAGTCTGCAACCTCAAGCCCCAGGTGGACGGCGTCGGCTATCGCATCCACGTCGCTTAATGCGATCCGACCGCCGCAGCCGACGGTCTCGAACAGGGCGCGCATACCGTTGGCTGCCGAGAGGATGTGTCGTCCCGTCGCCGACGCCGTGAGCAATTCCGTGCGCTGCGTCTGGACACTCCTGGCAAAACTATCCGAATGGAGCTCCGTCAGCCATGCGCGCAAGTCTCTGCTGCGAATGTTCCGCCGCGAACCCAATGCGTTGGCCTGTACTTCCTGACGGTAGAGGTTGTGCCGGGGGTCCATCAGGAAGTTGAGCTCCCCCCTTATGGCGCCGGAGGCGAGCAAGCGACGGACCGTCTGCAGGGACTGGGCGTCGGTCAGGTCCATGATCACCAGCGCGCCGTCGTCTTTCAGTGTCGCTTCGGGCAAGGGGGCCGCGGCGAGGCCATACTCTGCGGCAAGCACCAGGGCGAACCCCCTGTAGCGGTCGTCATAGAGCAGCTGCACCGGCAATGCTCCGTTCAGGTGATGCCTCGGATCCTGCCCTTAGGCCGGCGCTGAGTTCGGCCGCGCAGCAGGCGGGGCTATCGATGCGGAGCAGGTTCGCCGCCAATGCTGGCCCATAGGGGGCCAACGCCATGACCGCCCGCAAGAGCGATACGGCGTTGACCTGACCCATCATCAAGTCGTCGACCAGACGCATCGATTTACCCCAGCCTTTGTCCCACCGGCATCGCCGTCCGGCGAGGGACGGCGTGAATGGGTTTGTTTTCCACTCAAGGATGGTGAGGGCTGCTTAAGTGTGCGTTTGGAAGCTTGTTATTGCCGGCGTTGGATCTTTCGCGAAATGTACACAGGCTTCGCACCAGGTACCCATTCAGTCCGAGGCGTTGGCTGCACTTCGTGCACGACGGACGGTCTGTGCCGGTGTTTCTCCAAAAGTGCCAGAATATTGCCGTGTGAGGCGCGACCTGTGGAGAAAGCCCCAGGATGCTGCAACCGTTTGCCAGTTCGCCGTGGGATCGGCCTCGAGGGACGTCCGGAGGCCCTCCAGACGATAGCCCTGGAGCCGCGCGAATGGCGTCGTTTCGGCATGGCGCTTGAAGGCCAGCTGCAGCGCGCGAATGGAGATGTTGAGTTGCGCCGCAACTTCGGCAATGCCGATGGGCAAATGACAGTTGGCACGCATGTATTCTTCAGCGAGCCGCACGTGTCTTGCACTGCCGCTTTCCGTGTCGAGGTTTCCGGCGGGGCCCCGTTGCTCGATGACCACCTTGGCCACAATCTCGAGAAACGCATCCTGGCAGCGCCGCTTTCGGATCGGCGACAGGTCGATGGTTTCCCGCCCGAGCAGGAGGTCGGAAATCAGAGGAGTGAACCGCGTCAGCGCAAGGCTGCTCAGTTGATCACTCTTCAATGAGAGCGCAATCTCGTCGACTCGTGCACTCGCAGAGCCGGTGAGGTTCTCAAGGCAGGCGTTCAGGGTCGAGAGTGGGGCAGTCAGGAAGTACTGGTGGTAGCCGGGGTCAAATCGGGCGGCCTCGACCCGGTCTGCACATCCGATCAGAACTTCTCTCGGACCGGCCTCCATCTCCGACGTTCCTGATCTGTAGCTGATGGACCCTGACGTGGTGATGGCGCAGATCACCTGCTGCCTGCGTTCCTGCGAGCGAAGCAGCAGCCCGCTCTGCGAGCCTGCTTCACCGAAGGCAAAGCCATCCCAGCCAATGAAGTCTGCCGAGAAGTCGATTGCTCCCGTGTTTGTGACGGGTTCGACCGATGTCTTGGCGACGAGGCGCGTCACTGCATCGGCAATGATGCCGGCGTCCATCGATCTCAGTTTCAGCCGGCCGAAGAGAGGCACGTCCCATCCCGCAATTCCGAATCTGTCTCACTGCCATCGCTAATCGTGAGATATCTCAGTCGCATAACGCGGAGCTAATATTTTAGCAAATAAAATCGACCGCAGCCGAGCTCGTCATGGGCGCAGCAGTGAGGGGCGAAAGTTCCCTTGATTCCTCAAAGGTATGCGGGAGACGCGGCCAAAGCACTGCGCGCCGCAATCATGAAGCGGATCGCGGATCCTCCACCGCCGGAAGCCCGCAGCATCGCTGTTGCCGGCTCCCGGAATGGGCGCCGAACGGGCTAGACCGAGCCTCTCGACAGGAATTTGCATGGTACGTGCATGGTCCCAGCCGGCGGGCTGTCATCCAGCAGCATGTCCACTGCGCGTGCCGCCATCGCGGCATAGGGCAACCGCATGGTGCTCAGTGGCGGATCCATGTCCTCGGCCATGACGTCGTCATCGAATCCGATGATCGCAAGGTCGCGTGGAATGCTGAGGCCGAGTTCGCGGGCTACGTCATAGCAGGCATAAGCCATCCGATCATGGAAGCAGAAGATCGCCGTCGGTCGGTCCGGCTGGCTGAGCAGCAGGAGCGCTGCTTCCCGCGCTGCGCTCACCGTCCAGCCTATGGACTTGGGCATCTGCCGTTCAGCGGGAAGGGGGCGGTCACCAATATCCGGTAGTGCCGTGCGGATGGGTCGCCCGCCGATAGCGATCAGCGACTCATCAACCGGCAGGTCATGCTTCTTGAGAGCATCCCTGTAGCCGCGCTCGCGCTCCTGCGCCGCGAAGTGCACCGGGTCACCGGACATGTGGGCGATCCGGGTATGGCCTGCCGCAACAAGCGCCTCGGTGGCCCGCACTGCGCCATCGTAATCGTCGCACAACACTGTCGGCCACGTTCCGCTCTCCGGGTAGCAGTTGAGCAACACGGTCTTCAGTGCGTCGAAACACTTCGGAATCACGGCCATACGCGGCATCAGACTGGTGTAGATGAGCCCAACCGCGTTGAGCACCAGCAGCGATTTTGCCACCTGCCGCTCGGCGTCGATGAGTTCGGAGGAGGTGAAGGTGGCGACTATGACACCGCGTTCCGCGGCACGCTCCCTCGCCCCATCGAGGAATAGCGGCGCAAACGGCGTCGTCAGCACATCGTCGATGACCATGCCGATGATGCTGGCCTGTTCGGCACGGAGCGCGGCCCGGCCGCGGGGCTTGTAGCCAATCAGTTCGGCGGCGGCGCGCACGCGCTGGCGTGTCGTGTCGGAAATGCTGATGTTGTGGACGTTGTTCAGCACGATCGAAACCGTTGCCTGCGAGACCCCAGCCGCGTCCGCCACCTGCGCCATGGTTACGCGCTTGTCCATCTGATCCCCCATATTCCAAGCCTTGCCTGGACTCCCCCGCTGTTCACGTACAGGCGCGGTGGCGAGCATGCAAATCTCGTCCTCGTGTCCTCCCAAACAGGCGTGCAGCCGCCGTCTTGCCCGTTCCCCCAGGACAATCTCCTGCTGTGAATCGACTGACGGGCAGCGTCAAGCGGCTCCAAGGACACCTGCGCTAGGGTCCTCTCGGTCACGGTCAGGCACAGTCTGCTCTGATGGTGTCCAGCAGTGGCGACGCCGGCTACGACCTCCGCCCCGGTCGGCGTCGCCATGCTGCGCATCTTCCACCAACGAGGAGAAGCCTGTGTTCGCGCATTTTCGCTCGGCGCGTCGTCGCGTCTACAAGGGCATCATCACTTCGGACTCCGGCGATCGGGACTTGGCGTGCCAGGTTCACAACGCCTCGCCGGATGGCGCCACCCTTCGGTTGAGCCGCGCGCGTCTCGTGCCGTCCGACTTCACCCTCGAACTCGATGACGGGCTTGCCCTCGCTTGTGCGGTGATCCGGCGCTCGCAGATCGACCTGTGCGTGCGCTTTGTTCCAGCCTGACAGTCCTGACTGCGCTTCCCGGCGCGTTGACACCCGCAGAATGTGAAATCAAAGCATTGAAACAGATAAGGGAAATGCGAGCGTCATAATCATCACAATCGATGTCCTCGCATCAATCGCAATGGGGAGGCAAGGGCTCGATTGCCGTGGCGATACAGCAAAGTCTTTCGCCGCTTCTCATGAGCCTACTGTTCCTCCCGTTTGCTGACTGCCGGATCGGCGGGGCGCCGAGCAGCGGTCTTTCCGCCTGTCAGCCGTTTCACAGCTTCGGGGTGATAGGAGCGGCTGCATGATCATCCGGATCTGCCTTTGCCTCAGCCTTGCCGCCGGTCTTGCGACGCTCGCCCTGCCGGCCCAGGCGAGGGAGGCGGCTAGTAATGGTCAGGTTATCGTCCATTCGGCTGCTGCTGCGGGGAATGCCTCGGGCGCCGATAAAGACGATGACGGCCGCGATACCAATGCTGGCAACGAAAACGGCGATGGGAACCGAGGGTCTGGCAAGGACGTTCCCCCACAGCCCGAGGCAATGCCGGCGCCGCAGCTTCCGCAGACCAACGCCGATGCCGCAACGGCCCTGGAGCAGGTAGATCGCCGCGAGGCCCTGCCGCTTGCCGCTCTCTTGATCGCTGTGGGCCGCATTTCGGAGGGACGCGTGCTCGAGATCGAAATCGTGACCTTCCGCAATGAGCCGGCCTATGCAGTCACGTTGCTCGAAAGGTCCGGGCGGTTGCGACGCATTCTGCTGGAAGCGCGCACCGGCGCGCCCATAGGCACACTGAAATGAGGGTTCTGGTGGCCGAGGATGATGACCGGATCGCCGCGCCGCTGGCGCAGACCCTGGTTCGGTCCGGCTTCGTGGTGGATGTCGAACCCGATGGAGAGATTGCCTGGTACCTGGGAGACACCGAAGAATATGACACCATCGTGCTCGATCTCGGCTTGCCCAGTCTCGATGGCATGAGCGTGCTCAGGCGCTGGCGCGCCAACGGTCGGCGAGCGCCGGTACTGGTACTCACCGCTCGTGGCCGCTGGGAGGAGAAGGTCGAGGCCATCGAGGCGGGGGCTGACGACTACGTGGTCAAGCCATTCCAGATGGAAGAGGTGATGGCCCGCATTCGTGCCATCCAGCGCCGCTCGAACGGGCTAGCCACATCGCGCATCGGCTTCGGCGCCTACGTGCTCGATAATCGCCAGATGCGCGTGACCTGCGATGGCGTGCCAGTGGAGCTTACCCCCCTGGAACTGCGCCTCCTGATGCATCTGGTCAACCACCGGGGGCAGGTCATCTCGCCCGTTGCCCTCACCGAGCGAATCTATGACAGCGCGGCCGATCGTGACCCCAACAGCATCGAACAACTCGTCGCGCGGCTGCGGAAGCGGCTCGGTGCGCAGGTGATCGAAACGCGGCGGGGCTTCGGCTATCTCGTGCCCGAGACTGTGGCTTGAACGGGCAGTCCCTGCGTGGCCGACTGCTCGCGGTCATCTGTATCTGGTCGATCGTCACACTGGCCGCGGCGGGGCTCGCCATTGTCGCCGCTTATGCGGCGAGCGTGGAGCGGGACCTTGCCGAGGACCTTGCCGCGCGGCTCGACCAGTTGACCGCAACAATTTCCCGTCCGCTACCCGTGCCGGAAACCGCAATGAGCGATCCGCGCTATCATCAACCGGCCGGCGGGCTCTATTATCAGGTGGAGGAGGTGGGTACGCAGAAGATACTGCGCTCCCGCTCCTTGTGGGACGCATCATTGGTCCTGCCCGCGCCGCCGCCGGGGGGCGACCTGCTTGCCGAGGGGCGTGGCCCCAAGGGTCAGGCCGCAGCGCTGCTCGTGCGCGACGTCCTGCTGGGCGGCAATGATGGCACGCCAGAACGCCGGCTGCGTCTCGCTGTTGCCGAGGACCGCGCGCTCAGAAGTCGCGATATCGGCGAGTTCTCGCTGCAGATGGCGTTGGCGCTGTTGTTCATCGCTCTCTCCATCGGCCTTGCCGGATGGCTGATCCTGCATATGGGCCTTCGGCCGGTCGCGGCGCTGGAAGGTGAGATTGCCGCCATTGCTGCGGGCAGGTCCGCAGGCATCGCCGGCCAATACCCGCGCGAGTTCGCCCCGCTGGTGTCGGCGGTGAACGGGCTCATGGAACTGCACGAGAAGAGCATTACCCTCAATCGCCAGCGTGCCGATGATCTGGCGCATGGACTCAAGACTCCACTGGCCGTGCTACAGGCCACCGCCGAGCGCCTGCGCGAGTCCGGCGATGGTCACAATGCCTCGGCGCTCGAACTGCTGGCCGCACAGATGTCGGAGCGGATCGATTTCCAGATGCGTCTCAGCCAGCTACGCATCCGCTCCAAGACCCGCCTGTTCGCCACCCCGCTCGACGCCATGCTGATCCGCTCGGTGGCAGTCATGCGCAAGACTGGACGGGGCGCCGATCTGTTCTGGCGGGTCGATGCGGCGCAACTCGCCGTCGATGTGGATCCGCACGATCTGATGGAACTCGTGGGCGTCTTGCTGGAGAATGCCGGGCGCTGGGCGCAGTCCGAAGTCGAGGTTCTGTGTGAAACGGCGGATGACATGGCGCATTTTCAGGTGTCCGATGATGGCCCCGGCCTCACGCCCGATGACATCGCCAGGCTGGGTGAGCGTGGTCGCCGACTTGACGAACAGCGCTCCGGCAGCGGGCTCGGCATAGCTATCGGCAAGGAGATCGCGCGTCTCAACGGCGGCTTCATGACGCTAGGGCCAAGCCGTCGCGGTGGGCTGATGGTGCGCGTCGCACTGCCACTCGCGCCAATCTGATCCTCGCGCGGCGCCGGAGGCACGAAGGGCGGATTGCTGCCGCCCGGGAAAGGACGCTCGCGATTCCGGGTGTCGGGAACCGGCAGTTGGTGGCCCTCAGCATCGATCCTGCCTTTCGCCCACTTCACCAGGATCTGCTTCAGCGTGTGCCAACCCCTGAGGGGACTGGATCCGCGCGGCTCGTCAGAAGCGCGATCAGCCTTTGTCCTGGCGCCAGGTAACCGTGCGACGGAGACGGTCTGAACAAGCCCGAATAGCTGCGACATCTGCGGGTCGGTGCGCACGCGCCTCGGGTGCGGCCGCGTCAGGCGGCCTTTTCCCCCGCGGGCGCCGCCTCGATCTGCAGCCGGTCGAAGCCGCGCTGCAGCGCCGCGAACACCATTGGGTCTATGGCCTTGCCGATATCGCGCTGCATGATCTCGAAAGCCGTGTGCACCGCCATTGCCCTGCGATAGGGCCGGTCGGCCGTCAGGGCGTCGAAGATATCCGCGGCCGAGACGATGCGCGTGTCGAGGTCGATCTCGTCCGATTGCCGCGCCGCCGGATAGCCGCGTCCATCGAGCCGTTCGTGGTGATCGCCCGCAATGCGAGCCATGTCGCTGAACACCGAAATCTTGGTGAGAATCTGCCTCCCGAGTTCGGGATGGCGGCGGATTTCTGCCCATTCCTCGTCGGTGGGCTTGCCATTCTTGTCGAGAATGGCGTTCGACACGCCGAGCTTGCCGATATCGTGCAGCAGCGCGGCCCGCTTGAGCCAGCGCCGCCGTGCAGGGCTATAGCCCAGTTCCTCGGCGATAAGGTCGGCAAACAGAGAGACCCGCTCGCTATGGCCGCCGGTGAAAGGGCTCTTGGCGTCGACGACCTTGGCGAAACCGGCCGCGATATCGTCGAGATAGTCGTCGTCGACCCGTCGCACCATGGCGATGGGTTCGAGCCCGGCGACGTGCCGTTCGAGGTCGCCTGCCAGCAGCGCAGACCAGAACTGCTGGTTGCCCGCCAAGGCGGTGAAGGCTTCGACCAGCGTCGGGTCGAACCAGCGTCCGCTGCGCTCGGTGACCTCGCGGATGGCGCCCTCGATGCCGGTGCGCATGAAGAACACGTCCGCCACCTGTGACAGGAGCGCAATGCGCGCGAATAGCGATATCTCGTCGCCAGCCCGCTTCATCGGCTGCCCGGTACCGTCCCAGTGCTCGTCGAGATCGAGGATGCCATTGGCAACGGCTTCCGAGAAACGCATGCTGCGCACGATCTCCGCCCCACGCTGGCAGCGGGTTTCGATCAACTCGCGTGAGATCTCGCCGCCGTTCCGAGCGATGTTCACCAGCGTCTGCAGCCGCTCGACAAAGCCGGACTTGCTTGCCGTATGGGTCAGCAGGAAGCGCATCACTTCCGGCAGCTTGGTATCCACCACCTTGTAGGCGTGCTTGAAGCTCAGATCGTCTGTCAGGTAAAGCTTGCAGATACGGGCGGCGTTGGAACTGCAGCCGACATCCTTGAGCAGCAGGGTGAAGTAGAGGTCCGAAAGGGCCTTGTCATCGAGCCCGATGCGCTTGCCGATATGCATGCCGATCCAGCAGGCGCGGAGGCTATGCCCGACCGGCTGCCCCTCGGTGATGTCGAGCGCATAGCTCAACGCACCGAGGACTTCGGACAACGTGACCATTTCCTGCTGCGACATCGCTTCGTGCCTCGTGGACGGCGACAGGTTACGAAGTCTTGCGTTAACGGACGGTCGAGAGAATCTGCGGGGATCGCTCACGATTTCGTTGGGGCCCTGACCAGGATGGAGCTGCGCGGCTCGCCTATGTCGTGACGGCCGCCGATGGCTTTGGCCTTGGCCATGCCTGGTCATCTGGCTCGGCGTCCGCTCGAGAACCAGAACGTCGCTGCGATCCAGGGTGGCGCCAGTCGAGTTCACCGAGTTCGGTAGCGATGGGCGGGGACGTCCGGATATCCATGCCGCTGTAGGCTCTGAGCAGGTTGCGGTCAGGCTCCGCCCGCGGCCGAACGCTGCAACATGCCGAACAGGTCGCGCGGATCATCGGGATCGGCGAGCAGGTCCAGCTCGGCGAAAAGCCCCGTCTCGGTGAGCCGGTCGCGGACATAGCGCAATGCCGAGAAGTCTTCGACAGCGAAGCCGACGGAATCGAACAGGGTCACCTGGTCGCGCGCGGTTCGGCCCGGGGCATGTCCGGTCAGGACCTGCCAGAGTTCTGTGACCGGATGGTCCGGCGCAAGCTGCTGGATTTCGCCTTCGATGCGGGTCTGGGGCGGGAATTCGACAAAGATATCCGCGCGCAAAAGGATGTCGCGGTGGAGCTCTGTCTTGCCGGGGCAATCTCCGCCAACCGCGTTGATGTGAATGCCGGGGCCGACCATGTTGTCGGTCAGGATCGTGGCGTTCTGCTTGTCGGCGGTGACGGTGGTGATGATCTGAGCTCCCTCAACCGCTTCCTCGGCGCTCCCTGCGACCATGATCTCGAAGCCGAGCGCCGCGAGGTTGCGCCGGCATTTCTCGCTTGCGCTCTTGTCGATGTCGTAGAGGCGGAGGCTGCTTATCCCCAACAGCGCGCGGAAGGCGATGGCCTGGAACTCCGATTGTGCGCCATTGCCGATGATCGCCATGGTCCGCGCCCCGGGCGGCGCGAGAAGCCTGGCGGCAAAAGCCGAGGTCGCTGCGGTGCGGAGCGCCGTCAGCAGCGTCATCTCGGTGAGGAGCATCGGATAGCCCGAACCGACATCGGCCAGTACGCCGAAGGCAGTGACCGTCTGCTTGCCGGCCCGCATGTTCTTGGGGTGGCCGTTGACATATTTGAAGCCGTAGAGCGCGCCGTCGCTCGTGGGCATCAGCTCGATGACGCCATCATGGCTGTGCGAGGCGACGCGCGGCGTCTTGTCGAACAGCTCCCAGCGGCGGAAATCCTCCTCGATATAGCGGGCCAGATCGGTCAGGAAACGCTCGATGCCGGTTGCATGTACGAGCCGCATCATGTTGTCGACGCTGACGAAGGGAACGATGGCGAGCGGCGAGGGCGTAAGCATGTTCAGTACCTCTGGGTAGGGCGATCCATGATGCGGCGGCCCATCAGGCTCGCGGTCAGGTCGACGAGCAGCGTTGCGGTGCGGCCGCGCTCGTCGAGAAAGGGGTTGAGCTCGACGAGGTCGAGGCTGGTGACGAGGCCGCTGTCCGACAACATCTCCATGACAAGATGCGCCTCGCGGAAGGTCGCGCCGCCCGGCACGGTCGTGCCGACCGCCGGGGCAATCGCCGGGTCGAGGAAGTCCACATCGAGGCTCACATGCAGCAACCCGTTCGCGGCTTCGACGCGGGCGAGAAAATCGCGGAGCAAAGGCGCTATGCCGTGTTCGTCGATCGCGCGCATGTCATGCACGAGCACGCCCGCCTCCGTGAGCGCACGGCGCTCGGCCGGGTCGACACTCCTCAGGCCCATGGTGCAGACATTGGCGGGCT
>CAYPYV010000009.1:0-34367 GCA_964414845.1 uncultured Devosia sp.
ATCGTCGATTCGAACTCGGATCCGGACACCGTCGACTATGCCATCCCCGGCAATGACGACGCGGCCCGTGCCCTCGAGCTCTACGCGAACCTCGTGTCGCGCGCTGCGCTCGACGGTATCGCCCGTTCGGCCGCTGGCCGTGGTGCGGACCTCGGTGCTTCCGCCGAGGCTCCGGAAGAGCCCGCGCTCGAAGCCGACGCCGCCAACTAAGACCGGCCTTTCGGCCGACCATAGTCCAATCCTTGAACAGGGCGGCCCACCCGAGCGGTGTGGCCGCCGAAAGGTGATACACATGGCAGTGACAGCCCAGCAGGTGAAAGAACTCCGCGAACTGACCGGCGTGGGGATGATGGATTGCAAGAAGGCCCTGGCCGAGACCGACGGCAATATCGAAGCCGCCGTCGACTGGCTCAGGACCCGCGGTCTCGCCAAGGCTGCCAAGAAGGCAGGCCGCGTCGCGGCTGAAGGCCTCGTCGGCGTTGCCATCGAAGGCAATCGCGGCGCCATCGTCGAAGTGAACTCCGAGACAGACTTCGTTGGCCGCAACGAGCAGTTCCAGGGCATTGTCGGCAACGTGTCGAAGCTCGCCCTCGACGCTTCGGGCGATGTCGGCAAGCTGAGCGAGATGCCCTATCCGGGGACCGGCCGCTCGGTTTCGGCCGAGATCACCGATGCGATTGCGACCATCGGCGAAAACATGAACCTGCGCCGCACGGCCTCGATCGTCGTTTCCGACGGCGTGATCGGCAATTACGTGCATAACAGCGTAAAGACTGGCATGGGCAAGCTGGGCGTCATCGTCGGCCTCGAGTCGACGGGCGACAAAGCGGTGCTCGCCGGCCTCGGCAAGCAGATTGCCATGCACATCGCCAACACCAACCCGCTCTCGGTATCCGCGGACGACATCGATCCGGCGATCGTCGAGCGCGAGCGCGCCATCTTTACCGAGCAGGCCAACGAGTCCGGCAAGCCGGCCGAAGTGGTCGCGAAGATGGTGGAAGGGCGTGTCCGCAAGTTCTTCGAGGAATCGACGCTGCTCGCGCAGGTCTTCGTCATCGACGGCGAGAACAAGGTCGGCGACGTGGTGAAGAAGGCCGAGAAGGATGCCGGTGCCCCGATCAAGGTGACGGGTTTCGTGCGCTACGCCCTCGGCGAAGGCATCGAGAAGCAGGAAACCGACTTCGCTGCCGAAGTGGCCGCCGCCGCCGGTGTAAAGTAAGCTTCATTTGTTCTGCATTTTCGTTCGGGCAGGCTGGTCAACGGCCTGCCCGAATGTGCAATAAGCCTCTCGCGAGCGCCGGATTCGGCGTCGCTGTCCGAAATCGAGGGGTCTGCCCATGGCAAAGCCAGCCTATAAACGGATTCTGCTCAAGGTTTCGGGTGAAGTCCTTGCCGGCGATCAGTCCTTCGGCATCGAGCCGCAATTCCTGCATGCCATGGCCGAGCAGATCGCTGCGGCGGCACGAACCGGTGTGGGTATCGCCATCGTCATCGGCGCCGGCAACATCTTCCGGGGCATGGCGGTCGCCGCAAAGGGCGCGGATCGCGTCACTGGCGACGTGATGGGCATGCTTGGTACCGTTATCAATTCCCTCGCGCTTGGCGACGCCATCGAACAGAAGGGCGTCAAGGTGAAGGTCTATACCAACGTGCCCATGCCTACCGTTGCCGACACGTTCACCGCCCGCGACGCCAATCGCGCGCTTGCCGAGGGCAATGTGGTGATCTGCGCCGGCGGCACCGGCAGCCCGTTCTTCACCACCGATACCGCTGCCGCGCTCAAGGCCATCGAGTTGCGCTGCGACGTGCTGTTGAAGGGTACGAAGGTTGACGGTGTCTACTCAGAAGACCCGAAAAAGAACCCCAAGGCCGAGCGCTACGAGACAATCTCCCACGAGGAAGTCATCGCCAAGGACCTGAGGGTCATGGATACGGCGGCCTTCGCGCTTGCTCGCGACAATGGACTGCCCATAATTGTGTATGCACTGGACGATAAGGAAGGTCTGCTGGGTGTGCTGTCCGGCAAGACCAAGTACACGCGGGTCGGCTGAGCCGACAAGGAACGCACGGAGTTTATGATGCCCGAGACCTTTTCGCTGCCGACGCTGAAAGAGCGGATGCAAAAGTCTGTCGCGTCGCTTAAGGACGAGCTCGCCGGCCTGCGCACAGGCCGCGCAAGTGCCAGCCTGCTCGAGCCGGTGACCGTTGAGGCATATGGCGGTCGCATGCCGCTCAATCAGGTGGCGACCGTTACCGTTCCCGAGCCGCGCATGCTCAGCGTGCAGGTGTGGGACCGCGGGCTTGCCTCCGCGGTGGAAAAGGCCATCCGCAACTCCGGCCTGGGGCTCAATCCCGCGGCCGAGGGTGTCGTGATCCGCGTGCCGCTTCCGGAACTGAATGAAGAGCGCCGCCGCGATCTGACCAAGGTTGCACATAACTATGCGGAGCAGGCGCGTGTGGCCGTGCGCCATATTCGCCGCGACGGCATGGATCTGCTGAAGAAACTCGAGAAAGACGGCACCATCAGCCAGGATGACAGCCGCAAGTTCGGCGAGCAGGTGCAGCAGGCGACCGACGCGGCGGTGGCGGATATCGACAAGGTCCTTGCCGTCAAGGAACAGGAAATCATGCAGGTCTAGTATCGACCTGTAGCTGCCCGGGAGGGCAAAATGTCCGTGGACACCGCAATCGTTGCGCCGTCGGCCGATCGTGCCGGCCTGAAAATTCCGGCGCATATTGCGGTGATCATGGATGGCAATGGCCGTTGGGCAAAGGCTCGCGGCAAGGTGCGCACCGAAGGGCATGTCGAAGGTGTGAAGGCGCTGAGGCGCCTTGTGGACCTCGGCATCCGATACGGCATCAAGCACCTGACAGTATTCAGCTTTTCGTCTGAGAACTGGCGACGTCCCCGTGAGGAAGTCAGCTTCATTTTCGGTCTGCTGTTCCGCTTCGTGGCGTCGGACCTCGCGAGCCTGATCCGCAACAATGTCCGGGTCAGGATCATCGGGACCCGGGAAGGACTCGACGAAGAGTTGCAGCGCGTCATCGCGGACGTCGAGAGTCGCACCGCGGAAAACACCGGGCTGCAGCTTGACGTGGCGTTCAACTATGGCGGCAAGGCCGAGCTGACGGACGCCGTCCGCACGATCGCAGCCCGGGTTGCCGCCGGATCCCTGCGCCCCGAGGACATTACCGAAGATACCATCGCCGCCGCCCTCTATACGCAGGGCAGTCCTGATCCGGACATTATCCTCCGAACCTCGGGGGAGCAGCGCATCTCGAACTTCCTCTTGTGGCAGGGCGCATATTCGGAGCTGATCTTCATCGACGAGAACTGGCCGGATTTCGACGAGTCCAGCTTCATCAAGGTGCTCGACGTCTACTCGTCGCGGCAACGCCGGTTCGGCGGACTTGGGGGCGAGCCAAGGTGAACGATACGCCGTCCCGCCCGCCGTTCGAGCCATTGGCGCGCCGTTCGTGGACGGATCTTGGTCCTCGCATCATATCTGCCGCTGTGCTTTTGCTTCTCGCAGTGGCGGGGCTTGTTGTCGGCAGCTACCTCTTTGCGGCGCTGGTTGGCGCTATGTTCGCCGGTTGCTACCGCGAGTGGGACCGAATGGTGACCTTGCGGCCATTGGGTCTTTCGGGGGGCATCGTGCTGGGGCTGCTGGCACTCGCGGCTCTCGCCTATGTCGCCTTCGGCGTTGGGATGTCGCTGGCGATCATCGGGGCAGGGGCGCTCGTTGCCCTTATCGATCCGGGCGGGCCGCGAGCCTGGCGTCTTGTCGGAGTATTGTTCTACGGGGCCGTAATCATTGCGATTCTGGCGATCCGCGGCACGCCTGGCTGGACGCAGCCAGGCAGTTTCGACGCGGGTTTGTGGACCGGCGTGTTTCTGGGAACCGTCATCTGGGCCACGGACACTGGTGCATATTTCACGGGACGGCAGGTAGGAGGCGAGAAGCTTGCGCCCGATATCTCCCCATCGAAGACCTGGTCCGGTGCCATCGGCGGTTTCGCGCTCGGCACCTTGGGTGGTCTCATCATCTGGCTGATCATCGTGCCGACATCGCCGTGGTGGATCGGACTGATCTTCGCGGCGTCCATCAGCGTTCTGGGACAGGCCGGTGACCTTACGGAGAGCGCGCTCAAGCGCCTGTTCCGGATAAAGGACTCCGGTGACATCATACCTGGCCACGGGGGCCTGATGGATCGGCTCGACAGCCTCACTTTTGGAGCGCTCTTCGTCTACATCGTCGGCGCGTTGCATGACGGCACCGGAGATATCGCCATGGGGTTCCTGAAGTGGTGAGTCCGGCCGTTCCGGCATCCGTAATCTGACCCTAATCCGGCCCTATCAGGGGCGTTCATTTTCCGATCGGACGGATGCATATGCTGTTCAACTTCCTCTCCTATGTCGTGCCGTTCCTGGCAGTGCTGACGGTCATCGTGTTTGTGCACGAGATGGGGCACTACCTGGTGGCGCGCTGGAACGGCATTGCCATTCAGACCTTTTCGGTGGGTTTCGGCCCGGAATTGCTCGGGTTCAACGATCGGCACGGCACGCGCTGGCGGCTGTCGATGATACCGCTGGGCGGCTATGTGCGCTTCGTCGGCGACATGAATGCGGCAAGCGCGCCCGACAATGAACTCATCGCAAAAGCCGGTCCGGAACTCGCATCGCGGCTGTTTGCCAACAAGAGTGTCTGGCAGCGCATTGCCGTGGTGGTTGCCGGGCCCGCTGCGAACTTCATCCTAACGTTTGTGATTCTCTACACCTTCCTGGTGTTCACGGACCGCTACTACTCGCCGGCTATAGTGCAGCAGGTACTGCCGGATACGCCTGCTGCCGCTGCAGATTTGCGGCCAGGCGACAAGATCCTGTCGATCGATGGCTACACCGTACGCGGCTTTTCCGACGTAAGCCGGTTCATCGCTACCGCGCCCGAGCGCAAAGTCACCATAGTCGTCGAGCGCAACGGCTCGGACGTTACTCTGACTGCGGTGCCGAGGCGCGTGGTGGAGACGGATGCCTCGGGGCGTCAGGTGCGCGCCGGTCGGCTCGGACTCAGCTCAACGGTCAATCAGGAAGACGTCTTTGCCTTCCGACCGACCCCTGTCGAAGCGGTAGGCGTGGCGCTTGAGGAGATGCGATTCATCGTCGACCGGACAATGGCATTCCTCGGCGACTTCTTCGTCGGCCGCGGCGATGTCGAGCAGTTGGGCGGCCCCGTGAAGGTTGCGCAGATTTCCGAACAGGTGGCGCGGAACAACCCCTTCGACCTAATTGGGCTCATCGCGCTGCTGTCACTGAATATCGGGCTCATCAACCTGTTCCCGATTCCCATGCTCGATGGTGGTCACCTGGCCTACTATCTGATCGAGGCCGCGCGTGGACGGCCACTGAGTCAGCGGGTTCAGGAGATTGGCTTCCGGTTCGGCATGGCCATCGTCTTCACGCTGATGGTGTTCACGCTGGTGAACGACCTGATCTAGGTGCGGCTGGAGCAGTTTTGTGCGCTTTCCCCAACCCACCGCCCATTGGTGGCCAGGTTGCGTTAACCCCCGGATAACCTTAGTTTTCTAGGTGTTGCAGGAATACCTCCGGGCGAATGTTTCGCTAACCCAATGGCAGCCACCGGCTTGCCTGTGGTTAAAAAAACAGTAAAAGCTCTGGGAGGAGTTAGCTGGGGGTCGTGTAAGCGATTCCTGGCGTCGGTCGTACGAGGCAACAAGTATCATGACGAACCCGATGAAGCTGACGCGCGATGTTTCCCTTGCGCTGGCCCTGATGACGACGGCGCCGATGGCGGTGCTGGTTGCTACGGGCGGGGTGCAGGCGGCGACCAGCCAGCTTGTGGCCTCAGTGCTTTTCGAAGGCAATCTGGCGATGTCGGACAGCGATCTGTCGGATCTCGTGAACGTGGGCGATCAGGGTACGTTCACCCAGGGTGCCGTCGCGGCCGATGCCGAGAATATTCGCCAAGCTTATCTCGCCAAGGGCTTCAAGAATGTGTCCGTAACCACCCGGCTCGAGCCGGTCGATGGCGGTCGGACGCGCATTGTCTTCGTGGTGAATGAGGGGCAGCGTGTCGGCATTGCTGCCATCAACTTCACCGGCAACAACGCGATCGACGCTGGCACGCTGAAGTCCATTATCCGGACCCATGAAACCGGGCTGCTGAGCTGGTTGTTCCGAGACGATTCGTTTAGCGAGGATCTTCTGCAGGTCGATAAGACCCTGATCCAGATGTACTACATGAATCACGGCTACCCGGACGCTCAGGTGACCTCGGCAGTCGGTGAGTTCGACGCGTCGCGCAATGCCTATTTCGTCAACTTCACTATCGACGAGGGCGAGCGCTATCGCTTTGGCGAAGTGTCGGTTGAGAGCTCCATACCGGGTATCAACACAGACGCGCTTGGCAGCATCATCCGCACCAAGAAGGGCGAGACGTATAACTACAGCGACCTTTCGCGGTCGCAGGAAGACATGGCGGCAGAAGCTGCGGCGCAGGGCTTCGCGTTCGCAGATGTGCGTCCGCGTGTTGACCGCGATGCCGCCAACGGCGTCTTCAACGTTACGTACCTCGTCGATCAGGGCGCGCGACTGTATGTCGAGCGCATCAACATCGTCGGCAACGAGAAGACCCGAGACGCCGTAATCCGTCGCGAGCTCGAATTCGGTGAAGGTGATCCGTTCAACCGTTCGATGCTGCAGCGCGGCAAGAACGAGATCGAAGGCCTTGGCTTCTTCTCGGTCGTGAACGTCGAGCTGTCTCCCGGCAGCGCTGCGGACAAGGTGGTCGTCAATATCTCCGTGGTCGAGCAGTCGACAGGCGATTACGGCGTGTCCGCTGGCTATTCCTCAGATCAGGGTCTGCTGGGTGAGCTTTCCGTTACCGAGCGCAATTTCCTCGGTCGCGGCCAGTATGTGAAGGCATCGCTTTCGGCCAGCGAGAGCGGCACAAATGTCGCGCTGTCCTTCACCGAACCTCGCTTCATGGGGCTCAAGGTATCTTCGGGCTTTGATGTTTACTATCGCACGCAGTCTGAGGATTCGAGCGCCTTCTACGGAACGACATCGATCGGCGGCCAGGTCCGGCTGGGTCTGCCTGTCACGCGTGACGTGAACCTTTCGACCTTCGTGGGCTACGAGAACAAGGTTGTAGAGGACGGTGACGGCAGTTCTGTCGTTGTCAATGATGGCGACAACTTCAACAAGGTCTGGGCGGGTTACACACTCGCCTACAACACCTTGGACAATCAGAAGCGTCCGTCTGAGGGCATCACCGCCAGCTTCACGCAGCAATATGTCGGCCTCAGCTATGATAATCTGAGCGGCAATGGCGAGTTCGATAACTTGATCAAGACCGAGGCCAAGGCGCGCTACTACATGCCGCTGCTCGCCGACTACAATGTGATCGGCAGTGTCAAGGGGCAGGCCGGTGTGGTGACCTCACTGGATGGTGACGATGTGCACCCGTTTGAGGCCTTCCGCGGTGGCTCATCGCTCGTGCGTGGTTTCATCAATGGCGGTATGGGCGCAAAGGCTTCCAATGGCGAGAGCCTTGGGTACACGGCCTATGTCGCGGCGTCGGCGGAGATCGAGTTCCCGATGCCGGTCTTGCCCGAGTCGTATGGAGTCCGCGGTGCGGTTTGGGCCGACGCGGCGCTGATCGACGGCATCGGCAACGTTACGCCTTCGCTGGCCGCTACAGCCGACAGCATCGACGAGAACTTCAAGTCGTCGGTTGGTGCATCGATCATCTGGGATAGCCCGTTTGGGCCGCTGCGTGGCGACTTCGCCTATGTGTTGAACAAGGCAACGGACGACAGCACGCAGGTGTTTGCTCTGACGGTCCAGAACCAGCTGTAAGGCGTTCCTCCAGCCAGCCGGTAGTTCAAAGGCCGCGGTATCCACCCGCGGCCTTTTCCTTGTGTGGTGGCATAATGGTCGAAACGCGCTTTCATGAATCCGTCGGTCCGGTTGACCTTGCGCGGCTACTGGCAAGTCTTCCAGTATCGCCGGTGGTTGACCTGCGTCGCGCGGCGGGCGTCTTGGTTCATGGAGCCGACGACCTCGGGACCGCCGATTCTGGAGAGATCGCCCTGGCGGCGACGCCTGAGTACCGGGATGCCCTGAAGTCGACGCACGCGAGCGCGGTGGTTGTTTCGCCGGCGCTGCGCGACCTGGTGCCGCCTGGTGTGATTCCCATCGTATCCGATCGGCCACACGCGCTGTTTGTCGACTTGCTGGAACAGCTTTATCCACGTGCCCTGCAGTCAGCAGGAGCTGCCAGGCCGGGTGATGCTGCATTGCTCGAGGTGGGCGTCGTTGTCGGGCCCAACGTCGTCATCGGCGCAGGCGTCGAGATCGGCCGCAACACGGTGCTTGGGCCTAATTCCACCATTGGGCCCGGCGTGGCCATAGGGCGGAACTGCGTGATCGGACCGAATGTCACGATCGAGTGCGCCTATCTGGGCAACAACGTCGTCTTGCACGCGGGATGCCGCATTGGCAGCGAGGGCTTCGGCTGGCTGGACCAGGGAACGCGGAACCGCAAGATTCCTCAGTTGGGTCGTGCCATCCTGCAGGACGGTGTCGAGATCGGGGCCAACAGCACGGTTGATCGCGGGGCTCTGGGCGATACCGTTGTGGGCGAGGGGACCAAGGTCGATAACCTGGTGCAGATCGGGCACAACTGCCGGATCGGTCGGTACTGCCTCATCGCCGGCACTGCGGCTCTGGGCGGCGGCACTGTCATAGGCGACGGAGTGCTGGTTGCGGGTGGTGTCGGCACGGTTGGCCACTTGCACATCGGCAATGGCAGCATATTGTCGGCAAGGAGTCTGGTGACAAAGGATGTCCCGGCGGGCCAAAGGGTTGCCGGATATCCGGCACAGGATTATCGCGAGTGGCAGCGCGAAATTGCTGGGCTCCGGCTCAAGAACAAACGAGGCAAAGATGACGGTCGAAACTGAGGCGGCTCCAGTGGCTAAGGAGCTTACGTCGATGCAGATCGGCGACATCCTGAAGGCGCTGCCGCACCGGTATCCCTTCCTGATGATCGACCGCATCACACATGTCGATGGCGACGATTCCGCCATTGGCATCAAGAATGTCAGCGTCAACGAGCCGATCTTCCAGGGGCATTTTCCTGGCGAGCCGGTCTTCCCCGGCGTGCTGATTATCGAAGGCATGGCGCAGACGGCGGGGGCGATCGCCATCGCCGCCGGGGCTGCAAAGGGCGAGCAGCATATCGTCTACCTGCTCACAGTCGACCGGTGCAAGTTCCGCAAGCCTGCCAAGCCGGGCGACAGGATCGAGTACCACATCCGGAAGCTCAAGCGGCGCATGACTATGGGCTGGTATGAAGCTAAGGCCATTGTGGATGGGGTGGTGATTGCTGAAGCAGAGGTCGGCGCGATGGTGAGCCCCTCTGGTCCCCTGTGATGGACATGATTCATTCCACCGCAATCATCCAGCCCGGCGCTGTTCTTGGGGTCGATGTGCGTATCGGGCCCTACTGCGTTGTGGGCCCGGAGGTCACGCTTGGTGATAGGGTCGAACTCACCTCGCATGTGGTCGTTTCGGGCAACACCAGCATAGGAGCGGATACGCGAATCTATCCGTTCGCCTCGATCGGCGGAGAGCCGCAGGATCTGAAGTTCAAGGGCGAGCACAGCCGGCTCCTCATCGGTGAGCGTTGCCAGATCCGCGAATATGTCACGGTTCATCCGGGTACCGAAGGCGGCGGCATGGAAACCCGCATCGGCAATGATTGCCTGCTCATGACCTCCTCGCACGTGGCGCATGACTGCCAGATCGGCAATCATGTGGTCATCAATGCCTATGTTGGCATCGCCGGCCACTGCCGGATCGATGACTATGTCGCGTTCGGAGGGCTTTGCGGCGTTCACCAGCGCGTACGGATCGGAGAGCATGCCTTTATCGGCGCGCATTCGATGATCGACGCAGATGTCATTCCTTACGGCATGGCAGTCGGCAATCGCGCCCACCTCGCAGGACTGAACCTTGTGGGTCTCAAGCGGCGGAAGTTCGACCGCGAGGCCATTCACACGCTGCGGGCAGCCTACCGACAGATCTTCTCCTCGGAGGGGACACTGCAGGAGCGTGTGGAAGACGCAGCCCAGCTCTTTGATGGGGCGCCGATGGTCCAGAAGGTGGTGCAGTTCATTACGTCGGGTAGCGATCGGCCGCTCTGCCTGCCCGTGAACGTCGCCAGCGACGAATGAGTGCTCGGCATCTGGTGGTTCTCGCGGGTGCGGGCGATCTCGCTGACGAGGCCATCGAAGCGCTGCACGCAACCAACCAGCGGTTCACCCTGGTGCCCCTGCCGCCGCGGGGAGCGGGCACGGGTGAGGCATCAGCGCCCCTGCCAGACCCTGTAGCGTTGATCGCCGGGTTCGCGGCTGCCGGCGTCACGCATGCGACCATGGTTGGTCGGGTCGATCTACCGGCGGCCGCTCGTAGCCGAATTGCCAGCGGCACCGGCAGTGCTGGTCTCGGCGATATGGGCCTGATGGGCTCGGTCGCCGGCCTCTTCCAGAGGGCGGGCATTGCACTGGTCGGAATTCATGAAGTGGTCCCGAACCTTCTGGCTACGGAAGGCGTGATAGCGGGGCGGAAGCTCGGCTCCAGCTTGGCGGATCTGCCGGCACGCGCAATCCGCGCGGCGCGGATTGTCGGTAGTCTCGAACTAGGGCAGGGCGTCGTTATCGGGCTGGGTCGGGCGGTTGCGGCCGAGGATGCGGGCGGCACTGATGAGTTGCTGCGGCGTGTTGCGCAGCTCCGAGCGGCGGGAATAGCGGGCGGTGCCGATGAGGTGCTGGTTCTGGCGAAGGCACTGAAACCAGGGCAGCCAACCTTTGTCGATCTGCCGACAATCGGTCCCAAGACCGTGCAGCTGGCTGCCGAGGCGGGGGTCTCCGCCATAGTCGTGGAAGCGGGCCGCAGTCTGGTCGTCGGACGCGCCGAACTCGGACATTTGGCGAACGCGCACGGGATCAGCGTCATCGGATGCCGTATCGATGTCTGATCCCCTGCGGCTCTTCATCCTTGCGGGGGAAGCTTCCGGCGATCGCCTCGGCGCGGACCTTATACAGCGACTGAAACGGCGCGGCGTGGAGTTGGCGCTGAGCGGCGTTGGAGGCGATGAACTCAAGGCCGAAGGGCTTGTTCCCATGTTCCCGATGAGCGACCTCGCGGTCATGGGACTACGGGACGTACTGCTGCGCCTTCCGCTCCTGCTCCTGCGTGTCAGCCAGGTCGCGTCGGCAATCCTCAAGTCTGCTCCTGATGTCGCCATCCTGATAGACTCGCAGGTGTTTGCCCAGGCAGTGGCGAAGCGGGTGCGGGCGGCGGGCGGCCATATGCCACTGCTGCTCTATGTTGCCCCCAGCGTCTGGGGCTACCGTCCTGAGCGCGCAGCAGCGATAAAGCCGCTATACGACGAGGTCCTTGGGATATTGCCGATGGAGCCCGAGGTCATGCGCAGGCTAGGCGGTCCGCCAACAACTTATGTTGGACACCCGGCGCTCGATCGCGGTGCGATGCGGCAGGATATCGTTGAACGTGGGCCATTATTGCTTCTACCCGGCTCGCGGCGCGGCGAGTTGCGCCGGCACTTGACGCTCATGCGGGCGGTAGCCGAGCGGGTCTACAGGCATCAGGCGGTCGACGGTCTCGTGCTTCCGACCTTGCCGGCCCTGGAGGCAGACTTGCGGCATGAGGTTGCGAAGTGGAGCGTTCCAGTTCGCGTCGTTACTGGCGCGGAGCGGGCCGAGCCCTTCTCCAATGCGGTGGCGGCGTTCGCAGTCAGTGGCACCATCACCCTTGAGCTCGCGATGGCGGGAATTCCCACGGTGGTTACCTATGTGCCCGACGGACACCAGGCCAAACTGCTCCGAGCAGCCGGCCTTCCCGCGCTTGCGCTCCCCAGCATCGTTGCTGGAGAGCGTCTGGTTCCTGAACTCGTGTTTGTCGACCGGATCGATGCCGATGCCGCTATCTCCACGGTCACCGAGCTCTTGGACATGCCGTCCGTGAGACGCGCGCAACTTGATGGCTTCCGCAAGATACGCGCGCAGATGCAGGTGGGTCGGGTCGATAGTCCGCGTGCAGATCCGGCGGAACGGGTACTCGCGCATGCGCCGCGAGCATCACTCCGCTGACCGCCGACAACACAGGGGGCGCCGCAGCGCCCCCTCAACACATCATCTATTGTTGATCGGCTCGTAGTCGCGAACCACCGAGCCATTGTAGAGCTGACGCGGCCGGCCGATCTTCTTTTGCGGGTCGCCAATCATTTCCTTCCACTGCGCGATCCAACCGACCGTCCGGCTGAGTGCGAAGATGGCAGTAAACATCGAGGTCGGGAAGCCGATAGCCTCGAGGATGATGCCCGAGTAGAAATCGACATTGGGGTAGAGCTTGCGAGAGACGAAATACTCGTCTGTCAGCGCGATGTGCTCGAGTTCCTGTGCGACCTTGAGCAGCGGGTTGTTCTCAACGCCGATCTGGGCCAGCACGGCCTTCGCAGTTTCCTGCATGACCTTCGCGCGCGGATCGTAGTTCTTGTAGACCCGGTGGCCGAAGCCCATAAGGCGGATACCCGAACTCTTGTCCTTCACCTTCGCGATGAATTCGGGAATCTTGTCCGGCGTGCCGATGGTCTTCAACATGTTGAGCGCCGCTTCGTTGGCGCCCCCGTGAGCCGGCCCCCAGAGACAGGCTACCCCGGCGGCAATGCAGGCGAACGGGTTGGCATCGGACGAACCGGCAAGGCGCACCGTCGAGGTCGAGGCGTTCTGCTCATGGTCGGCGTGCAGGGTGAAAATCAGGTCCATCGCGCGGGCGATGACAGGATTCACCACATATTCCTCGGCGGGAACCGAGAAGCACATGCGCAGGAAATTGCTGGAATAGTCGAGATCGTTGCGCGGGTACACGAAGGGCTGGCCCACCGAGTACTTGTAGGCCATCGCGACAATGGTCGGGATCTTCGCGATCATGCGGATCGAAGCGATCTCACGCTGCTGCGGATCGGTGATGTCGATCGAGTCGTGGTAGAAGGCCGCCATTGCACCGACGACGCCGCACACGATCGCCATCGGATGCGCATCGCGACGGAAGCCACGGTAGAAATAGTGCATCTGCTCATGCACCATGGTGTGGCGCGTGACACGCTGCTCGAAATCGGTGAACTGGGCCTTGTTCGGCAATTCCCCGTAGAGCAGCAGGTAGCAGACCTCGAGATAGTTCGACTTTTCCGCCAGCTGCTCGATGGGATAGCCGCGATACATCAGTTCGCCCTTGTCACCGTCGATATAGGTGATGGAGCTGTCGGTTGCCGCAGTCGAGGTAAAGCCGGGGTCGTAGGTGAAAAGCCCGGTCTTGGCGTAGAGCGATCGGATGTCGATGACGTCGGGTCCGACCGTGCCGGAAAGCACCGGGAACTCGAATGTCTGGTCCCCGATGGTGAGTTTGGCCACTTTATCGGACATAAGCGCTCTCCTTTGCGGCCGACGCCCGAAGGGAGTTAAGGGGGCGGCCGGAACGACGTTAGGGGCAGGTACGACTGGCGTACCGTATCTGCCATGGGACTGCAACAGGTGGGTGAACAAGCCTGACCTAAGCAGCCTTTGCGATACGCTCAGGCCGACTGGTCCCTCAGGCGAGCGAGGCTTTCCTCTCGTCCGATCAACACCATAACTTCGAAAATCCCAGGCGAGACGGTGCGTCCGGTCAGCGCAGCGCGCAACGGCTGTGCCACCTTGCCAAGCTTGAGGCCGCGTGTTTCGGCGAAACTGCGCGCTGCCGTATCCAGGGCCTCAACGCTCCAGTCGTTGAGCACGGACAGCACCTCGATGAACTCCCGAATGTTTTGTCGGGCATCCTGTGTCAGTTGTGCCGCAGCCGCATCGTCGACGTTTATTGGACGCACTGCGTAGATGAACTGCGCGAGGTCGATGAGCTCCAGCACCGTTTTCGCGCGGGGCTGCAACTCAGGCAAGGCGGCCAGGACCGTATCGCGATTTTCGCTGAGCCCCGCCAGGTCGGTGGCGCGACCAATTTCGCGGGCCGTATCCACCATCACCTGGTACAGCCGCTCTGGCGTTGCCCCGCGAATGTAGTGGCCATTGATGTTTTCCAGCTTCACGAAGTCGAAGCGGGCCGCACCCTTGTTCAGTGCGTCGAGCCCGAACCACTCGACCATCTGCTCCGTGGAGAAGATTTCCTCGTCGCCATGCGACCAGCCGAGGCGCGCAAGATAGTTGCGCAGAGCCTCGGGCAGGTAGCCCATCTGACGGTACGCTTCGACACCCAGTGCACCATGACGCTTGGAAAGCTTGGCCCCATCCGGCCCGTGGATGAGTGGGATATGGGACATCTCCGGCACCGACCAGCCCATGCCGTTATAGATGACAATCTGGCGGGCGGCGTTCGTGAGATGGTCGTCGCCGCGAATGATGTGCGTAACGCCCATGTCGTGGTCATCGACCACCACGGCCAGCATGTAGGTCGGCGTCCCATCGGAACGCAGGATGATGAAGTCATCAAGGTTCTCGGCCTTGAACACCACCTCGCCCTGCACATGGTCCTGAACACGGATTTCGCCCGACTGTGGGGCCTTGATCCGGATCACCGGAGCGACACCCTGCGGGGCCTCGGACGGGTCACGGTCGCGCCAGTAGCCGTTGTAGCGCGGCGGCTGGCCATTCGCGCGGGCAGTCTCCCGCATCTCGGCCAGTTCCTCCGGCGAGCAGTAGCAGTAGTAGGCCTGCCCGCGCGACAGCAACTCATGCGCGACCTCGGCATGGCGGGCTGCACGGCTGAATTGCATGAACGGTTCGCCATCCCAGGCAAGACCAAGCCATTTCAAGCCATCGAAAATAGCCTGCACAGCGCCTTCGGTGGAACGCTCCCGATCCGTGTCTTCGATACGCAGCAGCATCTTGCCGCCGGTGTGGCGGGCAAAAGCCCAGTTGAACAGGGCTGTGCGCGCGCCACCGATATGCAGGTAGCCGGTGGGCGATGGCGCGAAGCGGGTGACGACGGGAGACGCCATGGAAACGTGACCTCGGATGCGTGTTGGCGGGTGTGTAAGCGCCGGTGCCGACAAGTGCAAGTCTCCCATCGCCGCGGCCACTGGTCAGCCCGTTTCGGCCATGCCAAGCTTCAGGCGCGGGCATGGGGGCAAGATGTCCACGCTGCTGGAAGAGACCCAGGTCGTCGATAGGCCGCCGGTGCCGCTGCGCCGGCCAGTTGTGCCGCAGTTGCGGCGAGGCACGGCCCAGCACGCGCGCTCGTCCCTCGTGGCGACTCTTGTCGCCGCACTAGAGGCGCGCCGCGTCTTCATCCTGCTGCCGTTCCTGCTGCTTGCCGGGTTGACGATAGCGGCCGCACTGCCTGCGGATCCACCGCCAACCGTGCTAGCCGCCGTCGCCGTGGGAATCTCAGCAGTCGCCTATCTCGGGCGCAGTTACGCGACCATACGGTACTTGGCTGCCGTACTGGGCGCTGTGTGGGCGGGCATAAGCCTGCTGCCCATTCATGGAGCGCTGTCGGGCACAGCGATGCTGGCTGGCCCTGTGTATGGGACCTATCAGGTCACGGTCGATGAGATCGTTACGGTCGATGGCCCCAACGTCCGCGCGATCGTATCGAACATTGCGCCGGTGGCCGGGGCACGGAATCCCGACGTGCGGCGCGCTCGTATCGCGATCGAGACCGCCAGCATTGCTCCGGGCGATGTCTTCGAGGGGAAGTTCCGCTTCTATCCGGTGCCCGCCCCCGTGCTGCCAAGCGGCTTCGATACGCAGTTTCATTCCTACTTCGATGGGGTAGGCGCTTATGGTGAAGCCACCTCCGACGTCCGCCTCGTTTCGCATGGCGCGCGGCCGGTCGACCGCCTCGTTTCCGATATTCGGCATGGCATCTCGGAACAAATGGACGCCGTGCTCAGGGCTCCGACCGCAGGGATTGCGCGCGCCCTCATCAACGGTGACCAGAGCAAGATCGATGACGAGTCTCGCGACATATTGGCAGCTGCAGGGCTCGCGCATGTCTACTCTGTATCTGGGTTGCATCTCAGCCTTGTCGCCGTGCTGTCCATGCTGGTCCTGCGGCTGGTGCTATCCTTGGTCCCCGGGCTCGGCAGGCATGTTGCGGAGAAGCCTATCGCGGCCTTGGGCGGCATCGCCGCTGCACTGTGCTATTACGCGATATCAGGCGGCAATGTCGCAGCGCTGCGCTCAACCATCATGATCCTTCTGGTGATGGGCGCGGTGGTGTTCGGACGCAGAGCGCTGACCATGCGCAATGTCGCCATGGCGGCACTCTTCGTCATGCTTACGGACCCCGCCGCCGCCTTTCGACCGAGTTTTCAGCTATCTTTCGCGGCAGTGGTTGGGCTGGTCGGTGCATGGGAAAGCTGGGCGCGGGACACCGAGCGCTATACGGGCCTTTGGGAGCGCGGACTTCGCTATCTTGGCGCCAGTGCGCTCACAAGCGCTGTCGCCGGGCTCTCCACGGTGCTGTTTTCGGTCTACTATTTCCAGCAGACGTCCCCACTGGGCATCGTGGCCAACATGGCCGTCCTGCCGCTTGTAAGCCTGGTGATGATGCCCATGGCGATGCTCGGCACCTTGCTTATGCCGTTCGGGTGGGCATCGCCCTGCCTAGTGGCGCTCGGCTGGTCAATAGACCGCATGCTCGATATCGCGCGCTTCATCGCCACTATCAGCTCCGGCATCGGCTGGAGCCCCCAACTTGCGCCTTCCGCACTTGTGGTGGGGCTCGCCGCCTATGCTTGGTTTGCTTTCTTCACCACGCGGCTCCGCTATGTGGGCCCCGTTCTGGGAGCGGTTGTCGTCGCGATGTTCTGCCTCGACGCCAAGCCCGATCTGCTGGTCGCCGACACCACCCAGGCTGTTGCCCTACGCAATACTGGAGGCATGCAGTTGGTGGCCGGCAAGCCTTTGAGCTTCGCAGTGCGTGCCTGGCAGGAAAACCTGGGCGAACGGTTTGCATCCGTTGATACCGCAACCGCCTGCAGAGCCGATGCGTGCCGGTTTGAAAGCGATCTCGGCTTCTCACTCGGCTTGGCGCGCAACGAAGCGGGGCTACATGAGCTTTGCGGTACGGTCGACGTCCTGATTGTCCGCAAGCGGATTCGGTCAGCATGCGAGCAATCGCTCACCATCGATGCGACCGAACTGGCTCGCAACGGAACATACTGGATGAGGTGGATGCCGCCGTCCGGACCGTTTGAAGTCCGGACGGCGATCGTTGGGCTCAGTCGGCCGTGGCGAGTTCAGCCACAGTAACCCCAGCCGCCGGCATTTCGGCGCCGCCCAGAACATAGGTCTTTTCATCGGCGGCGCGATTGAGCGTCGCCGGCTGGTCACCATAGTTGAAGTATATGCGCCATTTGCCGCGCGTTCGGCAGCGCACACCCGCCGGCAATTCCAGGGTGGGAATATCAGCTTCCGCAATCAGGTGATCGATGATCCGCTGCATCAGGGATCGATCGCCGCTGGCCGCAAGGTAGTTGAGGCGGCCCTGTGCGACGAGAACCGGAAAGTTCTCCTCGTCTTCGATCACTACCTCTGCATTTGTTTCTAGCCGCTCGCGCCAGTGGCCGACATTGCCGCCGCCTTTCACCGACACCCGATGGATCGGATTCGACGCATCGATCCGGATGACCTTGGCGTCGAGAAGGTTGCGCGGCAGATCGGGCCCGAGCGATGCCGGAATTGCAAAATGCTCTGTCTTCGACCCCGAGCGCGGTCCGATGAGCAGATGACCGTCAAAGTCCGCGATCGCAGTCCGCAACGCGTCGTTCCAGGCGAACAGCGCCGGGATGATCACCAGGTCGTATCCGCTGAAGTTGGTTGTCGACGGCGGCAGAAAATCCACCTCGATGCCACGCTTTCTCAATGGCACGTAGCAGTTGCGCACGTGCTGCAGGTGCGAGAAGCCTTTCGACTGCGGCTGGATTTCCCAGGCCCATTCGCTCTGATAGTCGAAGACGATCGCCACACGGGCCTTGCCCGGCTTGCCATCGAACTTCAGCGCAGCGATTTCCTCGGCTACCTGCTTGGCCTCGAAATAGGCTGGCGCCGGCGCGCGGTCCGGTCGCGTGAGGCCTGCGTGCATCTGCTCCTGAGCGAAAGGGGCTTGGCGCCAGCGGAAGTACGAGACGACTTCGGCGCCATGGGCAAAAGCTTCCCAGGCCCATAGCCGCGCCATGCCCGGCAGCGGATCGGGGTTGTATTCTGCCCAGTTGACCGGGCCCGGCTGGAGTTCCATGATCCACCAGCGACCGCGGCCGACGGCACGATAGAGATCGTGATGCATGCCGGAGCTGTCCGGGTCGCCCTGACGGAAATAGGGCGTCTTCACATCCTGCGGTTCCGGCGCCCCATCGAGATGGCCGAGCGGGTATGAGTCCCAGCTCATCACGTCGAGCGTTTCGGCCAGCTTGAAATGATCATAACCGGTAAAACGGCACATCGAATTGTGGATGACCGGCAGGTCCGGGCGAGCCGCCTTCAGGATATCGAACTGCACCTTGTTGAAGGCCGCAACCTGATCCGACGAATACCGACGGAAGTCGAGCGAAGCGATCGGGTTTGGCTCGGTGACAGTAAGCGACGGAAGTTCGATTTCATCGAACTCGGCATAGTCCATCGACCAGAACACGTTGCCCCAGGCCGTGTTCAGCGCCTCGATGGTGCCATATCGGGCCCTGAGCCAGCTGCGGTAGCCCTGCCGCGCAGATTCCGAATAAGAGAGAACAGTTCCGTGGCAGCCATACTCGTTGTCGGTCTGCCAGCCGGCCAGGGCAGGGTGCTGCCCCACCGCATCGACGATCAGTTGCGTGATGCGGGCACACTCCTCGCGATAGCCGAGATGTGAGAAGCAATAGTGGCGCCGCGACCCGAAGCCGCGCGGACGCCCATCCTTGTCGACCGCCAGCATGTCGGGGTGCTTGGTAAGCATCCAGCGCGGCGGCGTTGCCGTGGGTGTTCCGACGATGACCTTGAGCCCGTGGCGCCCGAGCGTATCCATCGACTTGATCAGCCAGGAGAAATCGAGCTCACCCGGCTTCGGTTCGAACCGCGACCAGGCGAACTCGCCGATCCGGACATACTTGATTCCGACTTCCGCCATCTGGCGGGCATCGTCTTCCCACCATTCCACAGGCCATTGTTCGGGATAGTAGCAGACGCCGAGGGAGGGAGAAATCAACGAGGCACTCACAGCTTGATAAACGGATCGGGGCGGCCCGGAACATCGAGTTCAACCACGAAGACGCTGCCGGAGAGCGGCTCGCGCTCGAGCTGTTCGGGGCTCATGTGTTCGCGCGCCGTGGTGACGTAGAGGGTCTTGCCATCCTTACCTCCGAAAGCGGGGCAGCACGGTTGGCTGACCGGCAGTTCGACCACCGTATCGACCTCGCCATCGGGCGAGAACCGGATCACGGCGCTGCCGCCCCAGCGGGCGTTCCAGACATAGCCTTCGGAATCGACAACCGCGCCATCAGCGCCGCCCATACCCTTGAGCGCCGAAAACGTCTCCCACTCGGAAACAGGCAGCCCGGTCTCCGGATCGAGGCGGCAGCGCTTGATCTCTGCGCCCGCATCGGTGTGGTAGGCAAAGCGCCCGTCGGGCGAGAAGCAGATCGCGTTGGGAATAGTGATGCCTGAGATGATCGGAGTCATCTTGCCGGCCTTGTACTGCTGAACGGACCCCGACGCCTTCTCCGCCTTGCGGCCCATCGTGCCGATCCAGAAGCCGCCGGTGGGATCCACACGGCTGTCATTGGTACGATTATGCGGCTTGTCCGCCTCGATCGGATAGATCGGCGAGCGCTCATCCGTAACCAGATTGTAGCGCGTCAGCATTCCGGAGACGGCGACGGCGAGGTTGTCGCGGTCGATCACTGCCGCCGCGCTCACGCGGTCCGGGAAGGTGACCCTGTCGACAATATGGCCGTCGGAATTGGCGCTCAACATGGTCTGATTCAGGATGTCGAACCAGAACAGGCGCTCAAGCAATGGATGCCAGAATGGCCCTTCGCCCAACTCGCAGCGGCTGTCAACGAAGAGATCGGCCCTGGTCTTCATCTCTTCTGCCCCTGGTCAAAAGCGGCAACCGCTGTGGCGGCGCGGTCGGCTACGTCCTTCGCGGTCATGCCGGGCTTGAAGATATAGGTTCCAAGCCCGAAGCCCGCGCAGCCCGCTGCAAAATACTCGCTGAAATTGTCTGGGTTGGCGCCACCGACCGCATAGAGCGGGATCGCGGGCGGAAGCACGGCCTTCATCGCCTTGATGCCCTTGGGGCCGAGCACTTCGGCAGGGAAGAACTTGAGCCCGGTAGCGCCGGAACGGATAGCGGTGAAGGCATCCGTGGGCGAGAACACACCAGGATAGGACGCCATCCCAAGCTCTCGGGTCCTTCGAATGACCTCTGGATTGGTATCGGGCGACACGACGAAGCTGCCGCCGCTGGCCTTGACCTGATCGGCATCGGCTGTTGTGAGCACGGTACCCGCACCGATTTCAGCCCTGCCAATGAATGCCTTGGCCGCAAGGGCAATCGAGTGAAACGCGTCGGGCGAGTTCAGCGGCACTTCGATCAGCGTGATGCCTGCCTCGACCAGCGCGGTGCAAACCGGCACTGCCTCGGGCGGCGTGATCCCGCGCAGGATGGCGATGATGTGACGATGGGTCATTGCGGGGTCCTTGCTGCCTTGAGACCGGCGAGCGTCGCATCGGTCGCGTCCACGATCCGTGCGCGGGCGCCAGCCCTCTCGAATGCGGTGACATACAGGGCGCAGAGCCCTGGGCTTCCAATCAGCGGAATCTCGGCGCTTCCAATCCAGTCGCGCTGTCCGCCAACCTCTGCACCAATGAGAAGGCCCGAAAGGAAGCCGGCGGAGTATGGAGCAGAGCGCCCATTGAGCAACCCGCCAGCCCGAACCTTGAACAGGGTTGCGGTCAGTCGCTCCGGCTTGCCGAGGCCCAGTTCGAGCCCCGCATCAAAACCCGCATCGCGGTCACCTCCCGACAACTCTCCTTGCAGCGAGTGTCGGAGCACCGAATGCGTCTTGAGAACCTCAAAGATCTCGCCGGTCATCGCGCTGGAGAACTTCGTCAGCGACCGGTCTTCCAGCAGCGCCCATTTGCTATGGGTGCCAGGCATGACCACCAGCCCCTCAAAACCCGGCGCGAGTGCGGCAAGCCCGAGTAACTGCGTCTCCTCGCCGCGCATCACGTCCTCGGCGCCGGGGGTGCGGACGCACACACCGGGCAGGATCCGCGGACGCAGACGAGAGTCGGCCATCGGCGGTACGACCGCACCCTCTCCAAGCCTCGATAGATCAGCCGGCGCATCGAGATAGGGGGCCTCTTTCCACCCCTGTCGCGCGCCCGCCATGCCGCAGATCAGCACGTCGACAGCACCGCCGGAGACGGGCGCCAGCAACTCACTCAGCACCGCTGGAAACTCACCTGGCGTGAGCTTGCCCATACCTTGAGGCGACGAAAACGCCGCCAAAGTCGTTCCATCGCCGTCGATCTGCCATGCTCTGAGGTTGGAGGTACCCCAGTCCACGGCGACCCAGTGTCCAGTACCGGCCACAGCCATCTCCCGCCTGACAAGTCTCGTGTTCCCCTAACCGCTCGATCGCGACCTGAACAGGGCAAACCAAGGAGGAGAGACGCTTTTTTCAGACTGTCGGTTAGCCGATCTGCTCAAGCGGTAAGGTCGTTCGCCGAACGACCTCAGTACTTGCGGAGCAGGCCCACCAGGCGACCCTGAACCTTCACACGATCCGGCGGGAAAATGCGTGTCTCATAAGCCGGATTCGCGGCCTCGAGAGCGACAGAATTGCCGCGGCGGCGCAGGCGCTTCAGCGTTGCCTCTTCCTCGTCGACCAAGGCGACAACGATTTCGCCGGTGGCAGCCGCATCCTGTTTCTTGATGAGCACGGTATCGCCATCAAAAATGCCAGCCTCGATCATCGAGTCACCACGGACTTCCAGCGCGTAATGCTCGCCGGGGCCAAGCATTTCAGGCGGTACCATGATGGTGTGGGAGTGTGTCTGTATGGCCTCGATCGGCGTACCCGCCGCGATCCGCCCCATCACCGGGATCGTGACCGGTCTGCCAGCTTCCGAAACCGCCGCCTGGCTGGCAACGTTAGAACGCGTCGGCGGTGCAGCCACCTTGCCGAGATTTCCTTCGATGACCGCCGGTTCGAAGCGTGCCTTTCGGCCACCGAGGGAAGGGTTCATCGAGTCGGGCAGCTTGATCACTTCGAGCGCCCGGGCGCGGTTTGGCAAGCGCCGGATGAACCCTCGCTCCTCAAGTGCCGTGATCAATCGGTGAATGCCCGACTTGCTGCGCAAGTCCAGCGCATCCTTCATCTCATCGAAGGATGGCGGAATGCCCGTTTCCTTCATGCGCTCATGAATGAACATGAGCAGTTCGTGTTGCTTGCGTGTCAGCATCGGAGACCCCGCGGGGAGAATCGGAACAAAGGCTGAACACGGTTGTATCCGTTCCAGTTATGTTCCGCAAGTTTTCCCGTACATGACACTCTCCGCAGGGCGTTTCCGCCTCGGAGCGTCGCTGAATCTGCACTCAGCCCCAGTTGAGCGGGATGACTTCCACCATCTCGCCGGGCGGAATGCTCGGGGCGTCTTCCGGAATGACAATGAGTGCGTCTGCCAAGGCGAGGGAACTCGAGTGACTCGAGTCGGTCTCAAAGAAGGGCGTCACTTCCAGATAGCCGATCTCGTTTCGTGAGAGCTGCGCCCGCATGAAGTGTCTGCGGGGGCCGTTGGCTGGCAGGCCCATGAGCGTCGGGACGCTGAGGCGCGGCCAGAACGGATCGGCGATCCCGGACATGGCCTTGAGCGCGGGCTTCAGGACCACGGTCGCGGTTACGAGCGCCGACACCGGGTTGCCCGGCAACCCGAAGACGAGGGAGCGTCCGCGCGTTCCGAACATCAGCGGCTTTCCGGGGCGCATTTTCAGCTTCCAGAAATCGAGATCGACGCCCAGATCGCGCAGCACCTCCTGCACATAGTCGCGCTCGCCCACGCTGGCGCCACCAGTGGTCACCAGCATCTCGATGCCGGCATCGAAGGCATTCAACAGGGCATGTTCGATACGCTTCGGGTCATCGGGCACGATGCCAAGATCGATGACCTTTTCGGCGAAAGGCGCCAGCAATGGAATAAGCCCGGCGGAATTCGATGCCACGATCTGGTCTGGTCCAAGGCTGGATCCTGGCGGGACCAGTTCATCGCCGGTTGCGAGGATGGCAATGCGTGGCCGCTTGGTTACCGTTACATGTGGCAGGTTTGCGCTTGCGGCCAATGCCAGCATCTGCGGCGTGAGCACCACCCCGGAAGGCAGCAGCTGGGCGCCGCGCGCAAAGTCAAATCCCTGCTTCCTGACGCTCTGGCCCGGTTTCGGCGCTTTGCTGAAGCTGATCTGATTGCCTTCGGCTGTCGCCTCTTCCTGCATGATGACGGTATCGGCGCCGATAGGCATTGGAGCGCCAGTGAAGATGCGCACGCATTGCCCGGACTGCATCATGCCTGTGAAGCGCGCGCCCGCCTGGGACGTGCCTGCAAGCTTAAGTGGCCTGCCGGGCGTGACATCTACCGCGCGAACGGCGTAGCCATCCATTGCGCTCGAGTCGAAAGGCGGCTGGTTATGGATCGCGACGAGTGGGCGCGAAAGCACACGCCGGTGGGCGCGACCAAGCGCAATCTGTTCATCACCCAGTTCGGGCAGCTTGGCGAAGATGCGCCTGATGGCCTCGTCGACCGAAATCACCGGTTGAACTCCCCGGATTTTCCGCCTGACTTGTGCTCGAGCTGCACCCAAACGATGCGCATGGCACGATCGTGCGACTTGGCCATGTCGTAGAGCGTAAGCGCCGTCACGCTTGCGGCGGTCATCGCCTCCATCTCGACGCCTGTTGGAGCCACGGTTTCCGCGGTGGCGGTCACTGTTATGGCGCCGTCGTCCTCGGCAATCTCAACCTCAACCTTGCTGAGCGGGATCGGATGACAGAGCGGAATGAGCTCTGGGGTTTTCTTTGCGCCCATAATCCCGGCAATCCGCGCCACGGCGAGGGCGTCACCCTTCTTGAGTGCCCCACCCATGATCAGCGCGATAGTCTCGGGCTTGGCCTCGATTCGTGCGGTCGCCACGGCCTTGCGACGCGTCGGAAGCTTGTCGCCGATATCGACGATATGTGCTTCGCCGCGATCGTTGAGGTGGGTAAGCGCCATCAGCCGCGAAGCAACTTCTGGGTTGCAGCCACGACGTCGTCTTGCCGCATGAGGCTTTCGCCGACCAGGAACGTGCCGATGCCGGCTGCCTCATCGAGCTTCTTCAGGTCGGCGTGGGTATTGATGCCGCTCTCCGAGACGAGATGTACCGACTTCGGAACGCCCATCCCGAGATTGATCGAGGTATTGAGCGTGGTCTCGAAGGTACGAAGGTTGCGGTTGTTGACACCTATGAATTCGGCGTCGAGGGCAAGCGCCCGGTCGAGCTCCAGTTGGTCATGCACTTCCACCAAGGCATCCATCCGCCACTCGGCGGCGGCGTCGAGCAGATAGCGCGCCGTGTCGTCGGTCACCGCCGCCATGATGATCAGGATGCAGTCTGCACCCCAGGCTCGCGCCTCGGCAACCTGGTACGTCTCAAACAGAAAGTCCTTGCGCAGCACGGGCAGGCGCGTCGCATTGCGGGCTTCGATCAGGTAGCCGGGCGCGCCCTGGAAACTCGGCCGATCGGTGAGAACCGAAAGGCACGCTGCCCCTGCAAGTTCATAGGCCCGCGCGATCTCTGTCGGGTTGAACTCCTGGCGGATCAGTCCCTTCGACGGACTCGCCTTCTTCACTTCGGCGATTAGAGCATACTCGCCTGCGGCGCGCTTGGCCTTCAGCGCCGAGAGGAACCGCCGCACCGGTGGCGCGTCATGTGCCTCGGCGACCACCTCGGCCCAGGGCTTCAGGGTCTTTGCAGCTGCGATCTCTTCGCGCTTGTAGACTTCGATCTGAGAGAGGATATCGGCCATGGATTACCCGTTGGAAACGGCGATGAGTTTGTCGAGTACCTGCCGCGCCTTGCCACTGTCGACTGCATCGGCGGCAATCGCCACGCCCTCGCGCAATGTTTGCGCGCGGTCAGCTACGATCAGCGCCGCGGCCGCGTTCAGTAGCACCACGTCTCGATAGGCATCCTTCGTGCCGTCGAGCAGCGCGCGCAGCCGCCCGGCGTTGTAGGCAGGGTCAGCGCCCTTGAGGTCTGCCATCGACGCGCGCGGCAGCCCCGCATCTTCCGGCGTCACCTCGAACGAGCGCAGATCGCCGCCCTTTATCGAGGCGACAAAGGTCGGTCCGGTCGTCGTAACTTCGTCCAGGCCATCGGCGCCATGCACGACCCAGGCCGAAATGGCGCGGTTGGCGAGCAGCGCGGCCGCGACCGGCTCTACCCAGCGCTTGTCAAACACACCAAGCATGTAGCGGCGAGCGCCCGCCGGGTTCGATTGCGGGCCGAGCAGGTTGAACATGGTCCGCACTCCCATCTCCTGGCGAGACGGACCGACATGCTTCATCGCCGGGTGATGGGCTGGCGCGAACATGAAGCCGATGCCGGCCTCGCGAATGCACTGGCTGATCTGCTCCGGCGCCAGGTCGAGCTTCAGGCCCAGTGCGAGAAGTACATCCGAGGCACCGGATTTCGACGAGAGCGCACGATTGCCGTGCTTGGCGACCGGTACCCCCGCCGCTGCCGTCACGAAGCAGGCGGCTGTCGAGATATTCAGCGTTTCGGCGCCATCGCCACCCGTGCCGACAATGTCGATCACGTCTTCCGGCGCTTCGACCTTCACCATCTTTTCGCGCAGGATAGATACGGCAGCAGCAATCTCGCCCACCGTTTCGCCCTTCACCCGCATGCCCATCAGAAAGGCACCGATCTGGCTGGGTGTTGCCTCGCCATTCATGATGGTGGTCATCACGGCGCGCATTTCCTCGCCGGTCAGGTCCTCGCGCGAAGCGATCTTGTTGAGGGCTCGCTTGATGTCCATCACGCAGCCTTTTTCACGTTAAAGTCGCGGGCGATGTTGAGGAAATTCTGCAGCAACGCGTGGCCGTTCTCGGATGCGATGCTCTCGGGGTGGAACTGCAGCCCGTGGCTCGGAAAGGTCCGGTGCTGCATCCCCATGATGAGCCCGTCATCGGACGTGGCGGTCACTTCGAGTGACGATGGCAACGTGTCGCGCTTAACCACCAGCGAGTGGTAGCGCGTGGCCTCGAAGCCGGAATTGAGGCCACGGAACAGGCCCTTGCCATTGTGCGTAATGGGCGAGGTCTTGCCATGCATCAGGTGTGGTGCGCGGATCACATCGCCGCCAAAGGCCTGGCCCATGGCCTGATGACCGAGGCAGACGCCGAGGAGCGGCGTCGTCGGCGCGAAGCGTTCGATCAACGACAGGCAGATTCCAGCCTCGTTCGGGGTGCAGGGCCCGGGGGACAGCACTACGCCCTCTGGTGCCATTTCTGCGATCTCGTCGAGCGTGATCTTGTCGTTGCGCCAGACCTCCATCTCGGCGCCGAGCTCGCCGAGGAAATGCACGAGGTTGTAGGTGAAGCTATCGTAGTTATCGATCACCAGCAGTCGCATCGACCGGCTCCCGCTCATTGGCCCACGCGGGCCTCGCCTGCATAACGTAGCGCTTCTTCGGCGGCGCTGAACATGGCGCGCGCCTTGTTTTCACATTCCAGCTGCTCGAGTTCCGGCTTCGAGTCCGCGACAATGCCGGCGCCCGATTGCATATACATCTTGCCATTGGTCACGATGGCGGTGCGGAGCACGATACACGTATCCATGGTGCCGTCGGCGCCGAAATAGCCGACGCAGCCGCCATAGATCGACCGGCGCGATTTCTCGAGTTCGTTGATGATCTCCATCGCGCGTACCTTCGGTGCGCCGGAAACGGTACCTGCCGGAAAGCCGGCCGAGAGTGCGTCGACGAAGTCTTTCTTGGGATCGAGCTCCCCGACGACGTTCGAGACGATATGCATCACGTGGGAATAGTACTCGAGGAAGAACTTGTCGGTGACCCGGACTGTGCCGATCTTCGCGACCCGGCCGACATCGTTGCGCCCGAGATCGAGCAGCATCAGGTGCTCGGCGAGTTCCTTGGGGTCCGACAGCAGCTCATCCGCCAGTTCCTTGTCGCGGGTCGGGGTCGCACCGCGCTTTCGCGTGCCGGCAATCGGGCGGATCGTGACCTGGCCCTTTTCGACCTTCACGAGAATTTCGGGGCTCGATCCGACCACGGCAAAGCCACCGAAGTCGAGGAAGTACATGTAGGGCGAGGGGTTGGTGCGGCGCAGCGCGCGATATAGCGCGGTCGGGGGCAGGCGGAAATCCGCCTCGAACCGCTGGCTCAGCACCACCTGGAAGATGTCTCCAGCGCGAATATACTCCTTCGCGCGTTCGACCATGCGGCGATACTCTTCGACAGAGGTGTTGGATCGCACCTCGATGGCAGAGATATCCGGCGGCGCCTGCATATAGGGCAGGGTGCGCCCCAACCGGCCGACAGCATCGTCGATGCGTGCCTGCGCGCTTTCCCACGCCTGCCTGGCCGTCACGTCCTTTCGGACATAGACCGGAGCAGTGAGGTAAAGCTCGTCCTTGAGCGTATCGAACACGGCCAGCACCGTGGGCCGCATCAGAATGGCATCCGGCAGGCCGAGACCGTCATCGTCGCGGTCCGGAAGCACTTCCACCAACCGCACCATCTCATAGCCGAGATAACCATAGATGCCGGCAGCCGTGCTCGGTAGTCCAGCGGGCACATCGGCCTGACTTTCGGCTACGAGTTCACGCAGCGCCTGCAGCGGCGGCGTGGACAGCGGCTCGAACGCCTCCGGCTGGATGCCGGCATTGCGGTTGATGCTCGCCTGGCCCTTCTCGACCTTCAGGATCACATCGGGGTCGAACCCGATCATCGAATATCGACCGCGCGTCGCCCCGTCCTGAACGCTCTCGAGCAGGAAGGTGTTCTTGCGTCCCTCGGCCAACTTCAGATAGGCGCCGATCGGCGTTTCCAGATCCGCGACAACCCGGCGGAACACGATCTGTGCGCGCCCCGCGCCGTAGCTTTGGGCAAAGCTGTCGAAAGGGTCGACGCTCATCACTGGGCCGATGTCGAATTCACGAGTTGCATGAGCAACTGCTGATTGATGGAGATCGGGTAATCGCTCGACACGTCCGTGCTCAGTGCCTGGAACGCCGTCTCGCGAACGCCGTCCTGGGTGAACGTCTTGATGTCGTCCGTCGGCGGTGTCGTCGATGCCGTCACATCGACAACCTGGAAAACGACCAGGTCACCGTCGCCATTGGTGGCGGAGCCATAGTGATTGGGGCCGCCATTGAAGACCTCCCGAGCAACATTGGCATCGAGCAGCGTCGTGCCATCACCGGAGCGCTTCAACGGCTGGCTGAGTTGCCCGATCTGCCCCATCGCCATCAGCGCGTCATCGAAGCTCTTGCCGCCCTTCAACTCGGCCAGAACCTTGTCGGCCTCTGCCTTGACCAGTTCCTCGGTCTTCTGGTTGGTCCATGCCGTCGTTACGGCGTCGCGGGCCTCAGCAAGCGTCTGATCATGCGCGAGCACAACGGAGGTCAGGTCGAACCAAACGGTGCGGGTAGCGCCGAGAGTAATGCCGGCGCCCAGTTCTCCCTGATCCGCCTTGAAGATCGCGTCGGCAACCTTCGCGCGGTAGTCGGCTGGAATATCCTCGATCCCGACGAGCTCCGGGCCACCCGGGGTGAGGTCGAGTGTCTTGGGCTTTATCTGGAAGCGGCTCGCGATCTCGCTGACCGGCTTCCGCGCGGCGCGGAGCTCTTCGACCTGGTCGAGCAGGTCGCCGAAATCGTCACGAGCCTCCCTGAGCGCCAGCGTACGGGCAATCGTGTCCCTCACGTCGGCAAGCGTCTGCTGACCGCCGGGGTCGATTTCAGATACCGTAATCGCACGCTTACCACCGATACCCTCGATAATGACGTAGTCGTCCTTCGCGAGCGAGAATGCGGCGTCGGCAAGCGAGGAGTCGGTAATCTCGGACTTCGCCTTTGTTCCGAGATCGTCTTCCTTTGCACCGGTATCGGCGAGAAGTGTCGCGAGCGGCGTGCCCGCTGCCTTGCCATCGGTAAAGGCTTTTTCCAGTTCAGGGGTCGACAGAACAATCTGCTTGATGGCGCGCCGCTCCGGCTTCACCAGCTTGTCCTTGGTGCGCTCGTACTCCGCGGCAATGTCGGCATCCGGAATCGTCTTCGTTGCCGCGATCGACTCTGGCGAGAGGACCATCACGTCCACCTTGCGGGTCTCCACGGTCCGGAAGTCCTGCTGGTGCTCCTTGAGGTAGGCTTCGAGTTCCGCGTCGGTCGGGGTTGGGATGCTGGGCAGCGACTGGGCGTTGAGCGTTATGTAGCTGATGGTGCGCGTATCGCCCGCGTATCGCGCCAGAATTTCGTTCGCTACCTGCGGCGCGGGCATGCCGCCAAACAGACCTGATACGACCTGCTTACGGCTTGCGGCGTCACGCTGCAGATCAAAATACTCCTGCTCGGTGTAACCGGCTTGCGCGAGTATCTGCTTGAAGCTGTCAGCGTCGAACCGCCCAAGAGCGTTGCCGAAGGTGGGGTCGTCGCGAACCATGGCGCCAAGCTGGTCGTCGGATACCCCGAGACCAAGATCCTCGCCAAGCTTCGAGAGGGCGATACTCGTCGAGAGCTGACCAAGCACCTGGGTAGGCAGACCAAAGGCAATTGCCTGCTCCGGGGTCGGCGTGATGCCGAGCTGGCGGGAGAAATTCGACAACTGCTGGCTATAGGCGCGCTGGAAGTCGCGGTTGGTTATGTCCTCCCCTGCGACACTTGCAACCGTGCTGCTGCCCATCGACGTGATGACGCTGGATATGCCCCACACCGACATGCCCGCAGTGAGGATACCGACCAACAGCTTGCCAAAGATGGTATTGGCGAACTTACGGAACAAAGCGAGCATCAGGCGACTTCCACGTTTGCCGCCGAAACCCGGCGGAGACTAGACAGCGTCGAGTTTGTGCCGCAAAGGCAAACTCCCCTCGCTTGGGGGTTATGGCAAACGCCTCGTTTAGGCAAGTAGCAGGAGAAAAACGGTGACCACCGAGATCACCCCGCTGATTGCGGGAAACTGGAAGATGAACGGGACGAGTGCATCGCTGGCGGAGGTTTCCCGCCTCGCTGAGCTGCTCGCGAATGGCGAGCCCCCGCGTTGCACGGTGGTGATCTGTCCGCCCGCAACCCTGCTTGCTCAGCTCACGACACAGGCATCAGCTGCTGGGATTGTCAGCGGCGGGCAGGATTGCCACGTCGCGGCAAATGGCGCGCACACAGGCGACATCAGTGCCCAGATGCTTGCCGATGCCGGCGCTCAATACGTAATCGTCGGCCATTCGGAGCGCCGCACCAACCATGGCGAGAGTGATGCGCTCGTGCAGCAGAAGGCCAGTGCAGCACTGTCCGCGGGGCTCGTGCCGATCATCTGTGTCGGCGAGACCGAGGCCGAGCGTGATGCAGGGCGTGCCCTCGAAATCGTGAAGACGCAGCTCACCGGCTCCGTACCATCGAGTTTCTCCTCCGTCGTGATTGCATATGAACCCGTCTGGGCCATCGGCACCGGTCGAACTCCGTCAGCGGCGGACATCGAGGAAATGCACAACGCCATACGCGCCCATCTTGTTTCCAGATACGGTGATGCAGGCGTCGGCGTCCGCATTCTCTATGGGGGCTCGATGAAGCCGAGCAATGCGCGCGACATCCTGCGCATTGAAAACGTCAATGGCGGGCTGGTCGGTGGCGCAAGCCTCTTGGCAAACGACTTCTACACGATTATCTCCGCGGTCTGAAAACAGCACCCGCGTCGCCCTTCCAGGCGGCGCGGTTTGTGCTGGCATTGTGTGCGCGGCGCGTGTAGAAGCCGCGCCAAGTTTAGATCGAGAGTCCCTGGTTTCATGGCCAACGTCCTCATCGTTGCATATCTGCTCATCGTAGTTGCGCTGATCGCCGTCATTTTGCTGCAGCGCTCCGAAGGTGGCGGCCTTGGCATGGGCACCAGCTCCAACAGCCTCATTTCCGTGCGTGGTTCGGCCAATCTGCTGACCCGCACCACGGCAATCCTCGCTACGCTCTTCTTCGTTCTGGCGATCGCGCTGACCGTGCTTGCCGAACTCAATCGCCCCACGGACAGTATCCTTGATAGGGCGACGGAGTCCGGCACCGAGCCAGCCACCGTCCTTGATGCGCTGAAGCAGTTGCAGGACCAGAGCGCGTCGGACCTGCCGGTACCGGCTGCGCCTGCCACGACTACGGAGCCTGCGGCAGGAACCGATGGCGCAGCGACGACGACTGCGCCTGCTGCTACCGATGGGGCTGCGGCTACCACTGGAACATCGGCCGACCCCGGCGTCGCCGCACCGGCGATGACGGCGCCAGCAGCGACAGAACAACCCGCGGCGCCCAGCAACTGAGGCGGCCGCAGCGAAGACAGGGAAGGGGATGGCAACATCCCCTTCTTCTTTTTGTGTGGGCGCCGGTCCGGTCGGGCCAGGTGCCGTTTGCGAATCAGTGTGACGACCTCATAAGGTGAAGGCCCATGGCGCGGTACGTTTTCATCACCGGTGGCGTGGTTTCCTCTTTGGGCAAAGGTCTTGCTTCCGCGGCGCTCGGCGCGGTGCTGCAGGCTCGTGGCTACAAAGTGCGGCTGCGGAAGCTCGACCCCTATCTCAATGTCGATCCGGGCACGATGTCCCCGACGCAGCATGGCGAGGTTTTCGTCACCGATGACGGCGCGGAGACCGACCTCGACCTCGGTCATTACGAACGTTTTACCGGCCGCCACGCGAACAAGCGCGACAACATCACCACCGGGCGCATCTATTCCGACATCATCGCCAAGGAGCGTCGCGGCGATTACCTCGGTGCGACGGTACAGGTGATTCCGCACGTTACCGACGCCATCAAGGACTTTGTCCGCGAGGGGAACGAGGACTTCGATTTCGTACTGGTCGAGATCGGTGGAACTGTTGGCGATATCGAGGGCCTGCCGTTCTTCGAGGCCATTCGCCAGTTCGGCAACGAAGTGCCACGCGGCCAGGCCGTCTACGTGCACCTCACGCTGATGCCCTATATTCCGAGCGCTGGCGAACTGAAGACGAAGCCCACGCAGCACTCCGTCGCTGAACTGCGCTCGATCGGCATCTCGCCGGATGTGCTGCTCGTGCGCTGCGACCGGCAAATTCCGCCCTCCGAGCGCCGCAAGCTCGCGCTGTTCTGCAATGTACGCGAAAGTGCCGTGATCCAAGGCCTCGACGTTTCTTCGATCTACGACGTCCCGCTCGCATATCATCGCGAAGGTCTCGATCGGGAGGTGCTGGCGGCGTTCGGCATCACCGACGCGCCGGAGCCGGACCTGACGGCGTGGGAAGAGGTATCGCACCGGCTGCACAGTCCAGAGGGCGAGGTCAACATCGCCATCGTCGGCAAGTATACCGGCCTCAAGGATGCCTATAAGTCGCTTAGCGAGGCTTTGGTGCATGGCGGCATCGCAAACCGCGTAAAGGTCAACCTCAACTGGATCGACAGCGAGATCTTTGAGCGCGAAGACGCCGCTCCTTATCTCGAGAACATTCACGGCATCCTGGTGCCGGGCGGCTTCGGCGAACGTGGATCGCAAGGCAAGATTGCAGCGGCCCGTTTCGCCCGGCTGAAGGATGTTCCCTATTTCGGCATTTGTTTCGGCATGCAGATGGCTTGCATCGAGGCAGCGCGAAATACCGCTGGCATCAAGGCGGCGAACTCCACCGAGTTTGGTCCGACCAAGGAGCCGGTCGTGGGCATCATGACCGAGTGGACCAAGGGCAACGAGACCGAGAAGCGCTCGACCGCGGGCGATCTGGGCGGCACAATGCGACTCGGCTCCTATCCGGCGCAGCTGTCCAAGGGCAGCCGCGTCGCCGATATCTACGGCACGACGCGGATCATCGAGCGGCACCGGCACCGCTACGAAGTGAACATGAACTACCGCAAGGTGCTCGAAGCCAACGGCCTGCTGTTCTCCGGCGTGTCGCCGGACGGCAAGCTGCCGGAAATCGTCGAGCGCACCGACCATCCGTGGTTCATCGGCGTTCAGTTCCACCCAGAGCTGAAGAGCAAGCCCTTCGATCCGCATCCGCTCTTCGCCAGCTTCATCGAAGCAGCGAAGGCCCAAAGTCGGCTGGTATGATGGGAGATATCCTTTCCCTTTCCAAGGCCCGGAAAGCCCGCGTCAAGGCTGAGAAAGAGCAGCTCGCGGCCGAGAATCGCGTCAGGTTCGGGCGGTCCAAGGCAGAGAAGGCGCGCGACAAGTTGCTGCGCGCAAAGGCCGATTCCACGCACGAGGAACACAAGCGCGAGACGTGATGATATCGCCGGGCGTGTTGCTCACATGTTGCTTGACGGCTGATTGCTTGGCGGTCAAACAAACCCGGCACCATATTCAGGATATGCGATGAGCACGCTTCACGATTTCAGCGCCCGCCGACTTGGCGGCGGGCCGCAGCAGCTGTCAGAGTACGCCGACAAGGTGGTGCTTGTGGTCAATGTGGCCAGCAAGTGCGGGCTCACGCCGCAATATGCCGGGCTCGAAGCACTCTATCGCGATCTGCAGGCAAAGGGTTTGGAGATCCTCGGATTCCCATGCAACCAGTTCGCGGGCCAGGAGCCTGGCAGCGACGCCGAGATCGCTCAATTCTGCTCGCTCACATATGATGTGTCGTTTCCGATGTTCGGCAAGGTCGATGTAAACGGGCCTCATACCGATCCGATTTACGCGTGGCTCAAGTCGCAGGCCGCCAACGAGGACGGTAGCCGCGACGTGTCGTGGAATTTCGCGAAGTTTCTCGTCGGTCGCGATGGGGCCGTGATTGCGCGTTTCGCGCCCGGCACCGAGCCCGAGTCGCTTCGCGATGCCATCGAGGCTGCTCTGGCCCGCTAAGCGTCGTCGGTTCCAGCATTCTTGGGTAGGGTGGGGCAGCGTTCAGCCACCTCGCAAGTATTTGCACAGACACGATAAACACTGGCTTGAGTATAGCCCGGCAAGTGTTAACGTCCGCAGCGGGCGCTAGAGCTTGGGCTTCGAGGATATCGAATTGACGGATCGCGTCGCGCTCATCACAGGCATTACCGGGCAGGATGGCGCCTATCT
>CAYPYV010000010.1:0-34080 GCA_964414845.1 uncultured Devosia sp.
GCTTCGCCCTGCTTGGTACCGGCAGGGATCAGGAAGGCGTTCTCGACGCCGGTCTTTTCCTTGATCTGCTTGCCGGCAGCGAGGATGTCGTCCCAGTTCTTCGGCGCCCAAGGCATGGCAATGCCGGCGTCGGTGAACAGCTTCTTGTTGTACCACAGCATGCGCACGTCGGTGTCGGTGGGCAACGCGTAGACCTTGCCGTCATAGGAAACGACGTCGAGCAGGCCCTTCATGTAGTACTGATACTGGTCCCAGCTCTGCGCGAGCCCATCAAGCGGCTCGACATAGCCGGCGGATGCGAGCTCGGACACGACGAACGAGTCCATCTGGATGACATCGGCAGCGGTGCCGGCGGACAGGTCGAGCGCAACGCGCTCCACATAGCCGTCGCCCGGCAGCTTGATGGCATTGACCTTCTCACCGGTGGCGGTTTCGTAGGCCTGAATGCCCGGCTCGACCAGCGAGGCCAGCCAATCGGCATACATGATCGACACTTCTGCATTGGCCGGCAGCGCCATGGCGGCGGCGACGGCAAACGTGGCGACGGACATCGCCAGCTTCTTCTTCAACATGATCTCTCCTCCGAGGACGGCGACCGAGGGCTTGTCCCGCCCCGTTTTTGACGGTTGGAGCTAAGCCGATTTTATGCAACGTTGCAATACCATGTACGAAGCGAAATGCTGCGAAAACTCATGTAATCGATTTCATCATCTTTTTCATCGTGTTATGAGCATGATGCACCTTGCCAACGCCCTTTCTGTCTTGTTGCATCGATACAAACGCACTAGATTTGTGTGGAGGGGTGCCAACACGCTATAGGTTGAGGCACCAGGGTGGGAGCGCATGCAGAAGTTGCCGAGGGGCACCGGCCGCACGACGAGACAGCGGCCGACGCTGAAGACGATTGCCGAGTTGACGGGCCTGAGCCTATCCACCGTGTCGCTGGCGCTGCGCGGCGGCGGCGCTTTGAAGGAAGAGACGAGCCGCAAGGTGGCCGAGGCCGCCAAGCAGCTCGGCTATGTGCCGGATCGCGCCGGCGTGCGCCTCAGGACGGGCAAGACCAATGTCATTGCGCTTGTGCTGTCGGGCGACGACGAGGCGATCGATTTTGCGCGCCACATGATACTCGGCATCGGCAAGGCGATCTCGGGTACGCGTTACCACCTCAATGTCATGCCGGAGTTTCCTGGTTCCGACCCGGTGGAATCAGTGCGCTACATCCTCGAGAACCGGGTGGCTGACGGCGTGATCATCACGCACACGACCCCCCGGGATCCGCGCGTGCAACTGCTGATGGACCACGACTTCCCCTTCGTGAGCCACGGCCGGACGGAGTTCTACACGCCGCATGCGGCGCACGACTTCCATTCCGAGGCCTTCATCGAGATGGCAGTCAACCGCCTGGTGAAGCTCGGCTGCCGAAACCTGATGCTGACCATCGGCTATGGCGCAACCACGAACTACTACAACCTGACCCGCAGTTTCCGTGACGCGACATACAGGCTCGGCGTGCGCGGACGCGAACATACCCAGGAAGTCGGCGCACTGAAGCCGGCTGACCTCCGCGCCTTCGGGCAGGATCTGGCGCGGCAGTCCGACCGGCCCGATGGGCTGATCTGCGACAGCGAGACCCGTGCCATGCCGCTGCTCGGCGGCCTCGTGGAGGGCGGGGTGAAACTTGGCACCGACATGAAGGTCATCTGCAAGCTCACCTCCGATGTGCTCCCCATGGTCTATCCGCGCGTCGAGACCATTGAGGAAGACGTCTACGCGGCGGGCATAGAGCTGACCCGTCTTCTGCTGCGCAGGATCGCGGGCGAGGCGCCCGGTACGCTGCGTACGCTTGGCGAGCCCATACCTCACTGGACGGATTGACGGCGGCGAAGGCTGGTCTACAACTTGTCGACAGAAATGACGCGCTTTCGCGTCCTGTGCCCGAGACTGGACCGCCATGCCCGACCCGATCTTTGCCGACCGCCTCTCACGTCTTCGCGCCCGCATGCAGGAGACCGCCACCGATCTCGTCGCGATCGGTCCCTCGTCGCATCTCCGCTGGCTGGCGGGTCTCAACCCGCATGGCGACGAGCGCCCGGTGATGCTGCTGGTCGGCCCCAGGGGCGAAGGCATGCTGATGCCGGCGCTGAACGCAGACAGCCAGAGGCCGCTTACGGACTTTGCATTCTTCAACTGGGCCGATGCCGATGGCCCGCAGGATGCGCTGGATGCTCTGCTTGTCCATATCGGTGCTACGGGGCCCGGCCTTTCGGTCGCCGTCGACGAGACGATGCGCGCCGACTTCGCACTCTTGCTGCTCGACAATCTCAAGAGCCCGCGCCGAAGCTTTACCTGGGAGACCGTCGGAAGGCTGCGCGCCAGCAAGGATGACGCAGAGTATCGGTTGCTGAAGGCAAATGCGCTGATCGACGACAAGGCGATGACCTACGCCTTCGACAGTCTGGTGGAGGGGATCAGCGAGCTCGAACTGGCTGAGAAGATTGAAAAGTTCTTCCAGAGCCAGGGCGCGACCAAGGAGTTCATCATTGTCGGGTTCGGCGGGAATGGTGCCTTCCCGCATCACCACAATTCCGAGCGTCGCCTGAAGAAGAACGATGCCGTGCTGGTCGATATCGGCGGCCGGTCGAACGGTTATCCATCCGACATGACGCGGGTAGGCTGGTTCGGCACGCCCAGCGAAGAGTTCCGCAAGGTGCACCGGATAGTCAACGCGGCCGTCGAGGCGGCGATCAAGGCTGCCGTGGCCGGGGCACCCGCCAAGTCAGTCGACGATGCTGCGCGCGGCACGATTGCTGCGGCCGGCTATGGCGAACGCTTCCTGCACCGCACCGGGCACGGCCTCGGCATCGACGTGCACGAGCCACCCTACATTACCGCCACTTCGCACCTCCCCCTCGAAGAGGGCAATTGCTTCTCGATCGAACCGGGCGTGTACCTCAGCGGTCAGTTCGGACTGCGACTTGAGGAGATCGTCGTCATTCGCAACGGCAAGGCAGAAGTTCTGTCCGAGCTTACGCGCGATATCTTCGTCAGGGGCTGAACGGGTCTAGTCCGCAATCACCAGCGTTTCCGGGTTCCATCCCTCGGGCAGAGGGGTGGGGCGAGAAATCTGCAGGTCGGAGACCACCAGCTTCTCAACATTGCGGACGAAGAAACCCGGAATGCCGCCCGGATAGTCCTCTAGACCGACGATCCGGCCCGAGGTGTCTTTGGTCCAGGCATTGGCCCTGCCCTTGTGGTCGAGGGCGACAACGAGATCTGCAGGGGTGGGGCGCATGTCATAGCGAAGGCCGGTGCCGAGTCGGCCAGGCCTTTGCACCAGGGCGATGCGCGCGAGCGACACATTGCAGATCTGTCCCGGCTCGGAGGCGACGAGGTTGACCGCGCCTTCCATCACGCCCGATACATCTTCGACCACAAGATTCTCGACCATGCCCGCGGGCAGTTCTCTGCGGCGGGTGACGACGGTGACGGTGAGCGCCTCACCCGAGCCCCAGAAGCCGTCCGGCGTTTCGTGGCACTCGACCGAAATCCGCGCGAACCGTACGTTGCGCATCTTGCCGCCGTCGCGTGAGAACAGGCCCAGCGCCCGGTTCGAATCGGTGACGGTACAATCTTCGAAGCTGACATTTTCGAAATCGCCGAAGCTTTCGGTGCCCAGCTTCAAGGCGCAACTCTGGCTCGACACCGCGCAGTTCCGCACCGCAACATTCCTCAATGGCGCGATTCCCTGGACGCGTCGGCTGGTCTTGAGGCAGATGCCATCGTCGGCGGTGGAGATATCGACGTGTTCGACAGCGACGTCGGTGCAGCTGTCGATGACAATGCCATCGGTATTGGGCAGGCGGCGATTGTTGGCGATCCGGACATGACGCACTGATACCCGCGCGCAGGCGACGAGGTGCAGCGTCCACATCGGCGAGTTCGATACGGCGATGCCTTCGAGCCGCACATTCTCGCAGTTCTCGAACACCAAAGTGCGCGGGCGCTTCGCCGCCGGGATGAATGTGTCGACCTCCGGATCGTCCCCGACGATGTATGCGTCGCCGGGCGCCCGAATCTCACCCTCCCCAACAATGGCGATATCCCTCGCTCCGTCAGCCGTGAGAAAGGCAAAATCCGATTGTTCGGCGATTACGCCGACACGGTTCTCGGTCAGTGCCGGATCACTGGCATCGAGGGAGAGAACAGCGCCAGCTTCAAGCACCAGCGTCACATGCGACTTGAGCCGCAGGGCCCCCGCGCCATGTGTTCCGGGCAACAGAATGACCCGACCGCCACCGGACGCACTCAGGGCATCGATCGCCGATTGCAGCATACGGGTCTGGTCGGCGGCAGGCGCGAGACGACGATCGGCCATCACTGTGCGGTGTCCAGATGCATGAGCGCCTTGCCTGTCGACCGGTCGAACAGGTGTACGAACCCATCAGGTGCAGTCACCGGCACCCGATCGCCACCCTTGAAGTAGCGATGCTCGGGCAGGTGCAGGATCGCGTCAGCGTCAGCACCGTCGAGCTTGCCATAGACATAGGTCTCCGTACCGATCGACTCGGCATAATCGACGACGAAACGGACATGCGCATCCTCGCCGGCGAGACGGAAATGCTGCGGGCGGATACCCACCTCCACAGCGGCCCCGGCGGCGAGTGCCCCACCTGCAAAGGGCAACTTCATTGTGCCCAGGCCAGGCGCCGAAACCGTGACACCGGCCCCATCAATGCCGGCGATCGTGCCCGCGAAGATATTCATGCGTGGCGAACCGATGAAGGTGGCAACGAAGCGGTTGGCCGGGCGCTGGAACAATTCTTCGGGCGTGCCGAACTGCTCGACCTGGCCGCCATTCAGTACCGCAATCCGGTCGGCCATGGTCATGGCTTCGATCTGGTCATGCGTCACATAGACCATCGTGGACTTGAGCCGCCGATGCAGCTGGATGATTTCGGCGCGGGTCTGCACGCGCAGCGCGGCGTCGAGGTTCGACAGGGGCTCGTCGAACAGGAACACGTCCGGATCGCGAACAATGGCGCGACCGATGGCAACGCGCTGGCGCTGACCGCCGGACAATTCCTTCGGGCGACGTTCGAGGTAGGGCTCGATGGCGAGGATGCGGGCGGCTTCCCGCACTTTCGCATCGATCTCCGCCTTTGGCAGCCGCAGGTTCTCGAGCCCGAAGCTCAGGTTCTTGGCCACCGTCATATGCGGGTAGAGGGCATAGGACTGGAACACCATGGCAATCTTGCGCTCGGCGGGGCCGAGCTTCGCCACGTCCCGCGCACCAATGCGGATTTCCCCCGCAGTGACGGTCTCGAGCCCCGAGATCATGCGCAGAAGCGTGGACTTGCCGCAGCCGGATGGCCCCACAAAGACGACGAACTCGCCGTCGCGGATGGCGAGATCAACGCCCTTGATGATCTTTGTGTCGCCGAAATCCTTGGTGACGCCGGCCAGTTCCAGAGCGGCCATATCTAGGCTCCCGATTCTGCAAACGAGGGCACGGATACCCGCGCCAATGCTACCAGCCTGTCGCCGGCACGCTAAATAGGACCTCAAAGCTCCTCGTTCGTCAATATGACGAACCAATTCTTCCGACTATTCGCCCTTTTCAGGGGGTGCAAGCACTCATGCAGGTCACGTTCATCGGCACGGACGGCTGATGGCCGCGGCATGGCAGCATGGCGGCAGAGCCGTCGCGCAAGGGCGGAATGCGCCTCCTGCATCTGCGTTCAGATCGTGTTCATCCGGACGGACGAGGTGTGTCGGCGGCCCGGCAGCATCGTAATCGCCTCACTCGGCCGCGACCGGCTGCAGGCGCCCAACCGGCACATCGCGCTTTTCCGGAAGCTCCTTGGGCGAGAACAGCGAGTTCTGCACCTCGCCGAGCGCGATGGCGGCGGCCCCAACCACCGTGGCGCGCGCGCCGAGCCGGCCCATCGCGATTGGCACGGGATGGCGTGTGCAGGAAGGCAGGATGCGCTCGATGAGCCGTACAAGTTCCGGCCGACCGCCGATATTGCCGCCGATCACGACGCGCGCCGGATCGATGACCGACGTCACCGTGGCGACCAGCAGCGCGGCGAGCCGCGCAGACTCCTCGATGGTGACGATCGCCGCACGCTGTCCCTCGGTGTAGCGCTCGAAGATCTCGCGGACAGGAGTGCCGGCCGGGCCACCGGCCTGATGGTAGCGGTTGGAGATACCGGCGGCGCCAAGGGCGCATTCGAGTGCGCCGCGCTCGACGCTGAGCGGCGAGAACGGGTCGGAGCCAAGCGGCAGATAGCCGACTTCACCGGCCGCCATAGTGGCGCCGCGCAGCAGCTTGCCATCGACCAGGATGCCGAGGCCAACGCCTGTGCCGATGGAAATGAAGGCGTAGCTCGCGTCGCGGGTGCCAGGGGTTTCCCAATATTCGCCAATGGCGCCGGCATTGACGTCATTCTCAAAACTGACTTTGCAATCAAGAGCTTGGCGGAGCGACTCGGCAACGTTGAGCGAGCCCATGTCATCAAGGTTGGGCGCAAGGCTCAGCCGCCCGGTGAGCGGATCCATCACGCCGGGAATGGCGACGGTGGCAAAGAGCAGCCGCTCGGGAGGGATCTCGCCTTCGGCCAGAAGCTCGCGCTTCAACGTGCCGATCTGGTCGACCAGATACTGCCCGCCCCGGGGATCGGAGGGGATATCGCGCTGTGTCACGATGGCGCCGGCGATATTGACCAGCGAGGCACGGATGGTGGAGCTGCCGAGATCGACGCCCAGCACCACGCCCGCGCTCGGGTCCACCTCGTAACGCACGGCCGAGCGCCCGACGCCGCCGGAGATCATGCCGCCTTCGCGCACCCAGCCGCGATCGGTCAGCAGCCGCATCACCTCGGACATGGTCTGTTTCGAGAGGCCGGTCTTGCGCGAGAGGCTGGCGCGCGAGGCCGAGCCTTCGCGCAGCAGCACATCCATCACCGCCTGGACCGATAATTGCCGCAGCATGCGCACCGGCGAGGCGGATTCGTTCACGGGAACCCCAAAGCGTTCGTAAAGCGTCCGACCTAACTGCGGGCATTCGGCAAAGGTGTCAAGCAAGCGCCGCATGCCGCGGCTCAGACCGATTTCCGCCACCGCCCGTCCCCGAACATGAATGCTGAATGAACCGCCGCTGGCGCGACCGCCGCAATTGCGGCGAGGCCTGGGACGGGTGCAGGGGCGCCATGATGATGAACGGGGAACTCCGCATTCTGAACAGCCAGCGACCAAACCAAGCACACTTGACAATCCTAACCGTCCGTCGTTCATTCGTCATGTTAACGAACAAATGGAGTGCCCCTTGGTCCGTTCCGACCTCAGAGCAGCGATCGAGCGCGTTACCCGCCGAATCGCAGCGGGCGAGCCGGCAGCGGTGGACGACGGCGGCGATGCTGCGGCGCTTGCGCTTGTGGATGCGGCCGGATGGTCGGTCGAGCGCGGCGGTCGTCGGAGCATTTCGATGTCGGATGGGCTGGTGGTCGGGCTCGACCTGGGTGGCACGAAGCTGCGCGGCGCAATCGGTAATGCGGCAGGCGATATCCTGCACGAGATCGACGAGCCGACGATAAATGCCGCGCCCGACCATGCGGTCGGACAGATGGCGGCCATGGTGACGGCTCTGGCTGGACGCGCTGGCGTTGCAACCTCACGGCTCGCAGCGGTTGCCGTAGGCGTGCCGGGTGTGGTGCGGGCTGATGGCCGAATCGCGCATTCGCCCAACGTGCCTTTCTCCGCGGCGACCCCAATCGGCGCCACGCTCGAACGCATGCTCGGCGTGCCGGTGGACGTCGAGAACGATGGGAATCTCTCCGCGCTGGGGGAATTTGCGACCCGCCGCCTCGAAGACGCGGAGCTGAGTGACCTCGCATTCCTCGCGCTGGGTACCGGGATCGGAATGGGCCTCGTCAGCGGCGGCAACCTGCTGCGCGGCGTGAGTGGCGCGGCCGGCGAGATAGCCTTCCTGCCCTTCGGGCGGGACGCCTTCGCCGCGGCAGAAGCCGAACCATCGGGGGCATACGAGGCTGCGGTGGGCTCTGTGGGACTCGCCGCTGCTTATGAGCGCGCCACCGGCACGGCGCTGAAGGTGCACGAGATATTCGCTGCCGCGGAGAGCGGTGACGCCGACGCAAAGGCACTCATTGGCCAGCTTGTCGATCAGCTTGCGCTCGGCATCGGCGCAGTAGTGGCACTGCTCGATCCGGGCCTGGTGGTGCTCGGCGGTGGCATCGGGGCGCGGCCCGAGATGAGCGTGGCGGTTGCGAGGCAGGTCAAGCGCCTGGTGCCGAACGAGGTGACGATCGTGCCCAGCATACTGGGTGACCGGGCCGGCGTGATCGGCGCGCTGAGCCAGGCGCTCGCCTGCGCTCAGGGGCGACTCGCTTCCGGCCACACTCAAGCGGGCGACAGGAGGGCGACGGTATGACGAACGCGGCACGCTTCAGGATCGACGATCCCCTGATGACCGCCCGACCGGATGGCAGCGTCGGCAGCGAGACGCCCGTGCTGCTGCCGTTCATGGCGCCGCGGCTGCAGGGCGATTTCGACCCCGGTGGTTCGGTGAAGCTTGCGCTCTGGGCGGCGGGCACGCTTGCGACGCTGACCTTCTCCCCCTTTGCCGGCCCCTTCAGCTATGGCCCGAACAGCGTCTCGGGCAGCCATGGCGCGTTAGCCGTGGCGCAGAGCGTGCCGGCGCTGGTGATCCGTGCAGCCCGTATCCGCAGGCTGACGCCGGCCCCGCGCGCGTCATGGTGGCACGATGGCGCGTCGGCACCAAAGCCGGTGCTGGAGAGGCAAAATACCCGCCGCATCCTGACGCTCGGCTGGGGCGTGGTGATCGTCGAGCCACGCGGCTCGGATATCGTCGTCACAGCCGGCACCGACCGGGCGGAAGCCGAGGCGGCGCTCTCGATCAGCGTCGAAGCGATCGTCGCAGAGGCCGAGGCCTACGCGAAAAGCTGCGACCGGATGCCGGAGGCCGATCCGCTGCTGCGGTCCATGGTGATCCAGGGGACGCATGCGGCGCTCTCGTCCATCCGGAAGGACCAGCATGGCGCCTTCGCCGGTCTCGCCGCCGGGCAGGCTTACAGCGCACCGGCCCGGACCTATTACCGCGATGGCTATTGGACGCTGCAACCGCTGCTGACGCTGGCTCCCGACGCCGTACGCGAGGAACTGAAACTGCTCGCCACTGGCGTGCAGCCCGATGGCGAAGCGCCTTCCGGCGTCATCCTTTCGGGGCCCGCCCAGGCCGCTGCGTGGGATTATTTTCGCCGCAACGACAAGCGCTATTCGGAAGAGCATTTCCGCGAAGGCGACTGGTGGAGCGACCATTTCGACAGCCCGTTGTTCTTCGTGCTGATCCTTGCAGAATATGTCCGCGCGACGGGTGACTTCGAGACGGCGCACGAGCATTGGAGCATCGTGCAGGCCGTGCATGACCGCTATCGCCGCGCCGCCGGTGCGGATGGGCTGCCGCGGAAGCCGCATCATGATCGCGACTGGGCCGACAATGTCTATCGTGGCGGGCTCGTCGCCTATGATCTCGGGCTGTGGGTGGGGGCGCTCGACGGCATCGCGGAACTGGGCAGGGCAATCGAACCCGCCCGGGCCGAAGAGGCGGGCCGAGAGGCGCAGGCCGCGCGGCTCGCGATCGACCCGGCGCTCTGGCGCGATGATGTCGGAAACTATGCGGATTTCATCAACCCGGACGGTTTCGTCGAGGACCATCTGACGCTCGACAGCCTGACATTGCTGCGGTTTTCGGCGGTCCCTGAAACCAAGGCCAAGGCATTGCTCGACAAGGCCGAGGCAAGGCTCGAAGCACGCAACAATGGCGACCAGCCCTATGGCGACTGGGGCACCCTCTGCGCCTTTCCGCCCTTCAAGCGGGCGCGCGACATCAGGTCGAAGACGGCATTCGCCTATCGCTATCACAACGGGTCGGACTGGCCCTATCTCGACGGCCTATATGCCGAGGAGCGCCTTAAGCGCGGCCTTGGCGGCGCCCGCTATGCGCTGACGCGCTGGTGGGAGGCATGCCTCGCCAATGGCTGGGCCGGAGCCGTCGAATACTACTCGCCGCCCTTCGGGCGGGGATCGCTGCTCCAGGGCTGGAGCGGCTTACCGGCGCATATTGCGGTGCTGTACCGCGAGCAACTCGCCGGAGAGGTGGACAAGCCCGATTCACGCGCTGCCTCCCACGGCAGCGTCTCAGGAGGATAACCGTCATGAAGATATTGAAGCGTAGTGCCTTTGCCCTGCTGGCAGCAGTGGCGCTTGCCGGCCCGGCCATGGCGGCCGAGCTGCAGCTGATGTGGTATGTGGATGGTGACGAGCAGGAGCAGAAGCTCCGCGGCATGCTCGACGAGTACACCAAGCTGCACCCCGAAACGACCTTCGACCTGCAGATCACGCCGTATGATGGCGTGAGCGAGAAGTTCCGCCAGTTCGCGGCCTCCGGCATCATGCCCGACGTGTCGCTGACCTCGTCGATGGAGCCGGTCATCCGTCCGTTCCTCGTCGACTGGGCCCAGGTGAACGGCCCGGACTGGATCAACCAGTTCGTCAAGGGCTGGGCCGATGGTGCCAAGCTCGGCGACAAGGTGATCGCGGCGCCGCTTGATGTCACCGCAGTTGGCATCTTCTACAATGCCGAAGCCTTCGAGAAGGCAGGCGTGCCGCTGCCGGCGCCCGGCGTGACCTGGGAAGAAGTGCTGCCTGTGCTGAAGCAGGTGTCTGAAAAGGCGGGCATCCGCTTCCCGCTGGTGTGGGACGTCTCGGCCCACCGCTACCTGACGTATCAGTTCCAGTACGGCAACCACATCTATTCCGAAGACGCGCCGATCAAGGTGGCGATGGACGATGCGAGCTGGGTGAATGTGCTCAAGCAGTTCGTCAAGATCACCGAAGACTACATGCCGCCGGGGCTCTGGTCGGGTTCGAGCTCGGACAAGCCCTACGACATGTTCGTGAACCAGCAGGCCGTCGCCTACATGTCGGGCAGCTGGCAGATCGGCAGCTTCAATGATGGCGCCGAATTCAAGTGGCAGGCTGGCCCGACGCCCAAGGGCACTGTGTCCTCGTCGAATGTGGGCGGCAATTATCTCGTCGCATTCAACACCTCCAAGCATCTCGACGAGGCCACCTCGTTCGTGAACTGGATGACTTCACCCGAAGTGCAGGCTCAGTATGCCAAGACGTTCGGCCTGCTGCCGGCCAACAAGAATGCCCCTGCGGTCGACTATTCTAGCCCGGATGCCGCGGCTGCCGTGAAGGGCTTCCAGGCTGACCTCGAGAACTCGCCGCGCTATGCCGCAACCGACCAGGCCTGGCCGGAGATGCAGGCGGGCGTGTGGGATGCGGTGAAAGCCAGCGTCACGCAGGTGGTTGCCGGCCAGGTGACCCCGGAAGAAGCCGTGGCCAGCGTCCGCAAGGCCGCCGAAGCCGCGATTGCCGCCAGCCAGTAAGGGCAGGACATGAGCATGGGCAACCCAAGTCACAGCATTTCGGAAGGGAGATCCGGCATTGCCGGGTTCCTGAAGCTCGCCGGACGTACCAGCTGGCCATATCTGCTGCTGCTGCCAACGGTTGCCCTGCTCTTTGCCTTCACGCTCTACCCGTTGCTGCAGGGCATCTGGATGAGCCTTTTCCGCCGCGGACTCGTCGTGGTGGAACAGATGCCGGAGACCACGCCGGTCTTCGTGGGCTTCGACAATTACCTGCAACTGCTCGGCGACAAGGATTTCACGGTGTCGCTGATCCGGACGGTGGTGTTCGTCATCATCGCCGTGCCGCTGCAGCTCGTCGCCTCGCTGGCGCTGGCGCTGCTTCTGGCGCCGCAAAACCGCTTCAACGCCGTCGTCCGCACCATCGTATTCTTCCCTTCGATGATTTCGGGGCTGATTATCGGCGTGATCTGGGCCTGGCTGTTTGCGCGCAATAGCGGGCTCGTCAACTACGGGCTGTCGCTGGTCAGTATTCCGGCGGTGCCGTGGCTCGAGCAGGATCAGTTGGCACAGATCGCCGTCGTTGTTGCCTGGATCTGGGGCGGCGCAGGCTTCAACATGATGATCCTGATCGCCGGGCTCACCGCCATCCCGAAGGACCTTTACGAGGCCGCCGCCATCGACGGCACCAGCCGCTGGCGCACATTCACCCGCATCACCCTGCCGCTGCTCGAGCCATCCATCGTGGTGGTGGTTGTGCTGGGCGTGATCGGCGCATTCCAGGTGTATGAGATCGTGGTTTCACTGACGACGGGCGGCCCTGGCCGCGCAACGGTGTTCCTTGTGCAGAACATCTATGAGACGGCCTTCCGCAAGCCGAACCAGGCCGGCCTTGCTGCCGCGCAATCCGGCATTCTCTTCGTGATCCTGATGGTGTTGACCATCATCCAGCTGCGCGTTGCGAGGAGGCGCGGATGATCAGGCTCCCCTCCCCCGGCCGCGTACTGGCGCTCGCGCTCGTCCTCATCATCTTCGTGTTGCCGCCGGTCTGGCTGCTGCTGTCAGCCCTGAAGCCGCAGGCGGAAATCTTCCAGTGGCCGCCCTCGCTGTTCCCTGAGCAACTGACCTTCGAGCACTTCTCGAAGACGATGAGCCGGGCGAATTTCGGCACCTATTTCTTCAACTCGGCTATCGTGTCCGTAACGTCGGCGCTGCTCTCGGTGACGATGAGCGTGATGGCCGGCTATGCCCTCGCGAAGTTCCGCTTCCCCGGCGACAACATCATCTTCCTCATCATCATGTCGGCGGTGATGGTGCCGTTGCAGATCGTGCTCATCCCGGTCTTCCTGGTGCTGCGCGACCTCGGCCTGCTCAACACGCTCTGGGGGCTGATCATCGCGCCGGCCGCGACGCCTACCGGCGTGTTCCTCATGCGGCAGTACATTGCCGGCATTCCCGACAGCCTGATCGAGGCGGCGCGCATCGACGGCACGCCGGAATGGCGAATCCTGCTTCGCATCATCGTGCCCCTGGCGCTCCCGGCCATCGGCACGCTGCTGGCCTTCAACCTCGTGTGGCGGTGGAACGACTATCTATGGCCGTTCCTCATCGTAAACCAGCAGGACCAATGGACGGTGCAGCTCGCTATCGCGAACTCGATCGGGCGCTTCTCGATCAACTGGCCGCGGCTGCTCTCGATGACGGTGCTCTCCATCCTGCCGATGCTGGTCATCTTCATCGCGCTGCAGAAGACGCTTATGAACGGGTTGATGTCGGGCGCGACGAAGGAATAGTCCGCCGGAAGCGCTGAACCCAATCAGCGGGCATGCCGTACCCATGGCATGCCCGAACTCTATCTGCGCTTCCTCCACCAGCTCGGAACGACGCTGCCCCTGCCCGGAGCGGACGACACGCTCTTGCTTATCGAGAGCCGGGATCGGCTGGCTGATATACGGCATCACAAGCACAAGCTGGTGCTGTGGCTCTCGGCGGCCCGGCACTTCGCCGACGAGGTGCGGGAGGCCGGCCACAAGGTCGACTACCGCAAACTGCAGTCGGATGTTCCGCTCTCGGACATGCTTCTTGATGCGATAGCCGAACACCGACCGGCTCGGGTGCATGTGGTGAAGCCGACGGACTGGCAGGACCGCGTGCTGGTCGCCGCGCTCGGCAGGATGCTGGGCGACCGGCTGGTGCTGCACGAGGACAGCCGCTTCCTGACGCCGCCGGGGTTCTTTGCAACTTGGACCAATGGCCGGAAGCAGTGGCGGATGGAGTTCTTCTACCGCGAGATGCGGAAGATGAGCGGGCTGCTGATGGCAGGCGCGAAGCCCGAGGGGGGCGAGTGGAACTTCGACGCTGAGAACCGCGCCAGCCTCCCGGCCGGCCTTATTGTGCCGGAGCCGGTGCGCTTTGCGCCCGACACGCTCACGCTCGACGTGATGGCGCTGGTAGAGCGGGAGTTTCCGGAGCATCCGGGCCATACGGAGAATTTCGGCTGGCCAGTGACGCGGGGCGAGGCCCTCGCTCTGCTCGATAGGTTCATCGGGGAGCGACTTAGCAATTTCGGAACTTACCAGGATGCGATGAAGACCGGCGAGCCAGTTCTGTTCCACGGCATGATCGCTGCGGCGATGAATGTCGGGCTGATCGATGCCGCCGAAATCTGCAAGCAGGCGGAGGCGGCCTATTATCGTGGCGACGTGCCGCTGAACGCGGCGGAGGGCTTCATCCGGCAGATCCTCGGGTGGCGGGAATATGTGCGGGAGCTCTATCTGGCGCTGATGCCGGACTATCGCGACACCAATGCGCTTGCGGCGGAGCGGCCCCTGCCCTGGTTCTACTGGAGCGGGGAAACCGACCTCAACTGCCTGAAGCAGGCGATCGGGCAGACGCTGGAGCACGCTTACGCGCACCATATCCAGCGGCTGATGGTAACAGGGAATTTCGCGCTGCTGGCGGGCTTCCGTCCGGCGGAGGTAGAGGAATGGTATCTCGCGGTCTATGCCGATGCGTTCGATTGGGTGGAGCTGCCCAATACCCACGGCATGGCGCTTTATGCCGATGGCGGACGGATGGCGTCGAAGCCCTATGCCGGGTCGGGCGCCTACATCTCGCGTATGTCGGACTATTGCGGCGGCTGCCGCTATGACCCGAAGGATGCGCTGGGGGAGAAGGCCTGCCCGTTCAACGCCTTGTATTGGCACTTCCTCGACCGCAACCGCGAGCTGCTGAAGGGCAATCCGCGACTGGCCATGCCATACCGCACGCTGGAGCGGTTCGGGCCCGAGCGCCGGGCCGCGCTCAATGCCAAGGCGATCCGCTTTCTCGACGGGCTAGAAGGCAGGGCGTCGGCAGTGGCCGGGCCTGCGCCGGCGCAACTGAGCCTCTTGTGACCGCAATGGCGAAGATGCGTAAAAAGAGCGAGTTGCCGGCAAAGATCTGCGCTACCTGCGGACGACCGTTCAGCTGGCGCAAGAAATGGGCGCGCGACTGGGACGACGTCCGCTACTGCTCCGATCGCTGCCGGGCCGCCAAGGTCAGCCCGTCAGGAGCGACACGATCATCTTGATCGAGGTGGCGACGAGAAAGATCGCAAAGCCGTAGGAGAGGTACTTGCGCGGAACGGTATGGGCCGCCTTCGCGCCGAACGGGGCCGCGAACATCGTCAGGGGGATGATCAGCACCAGCGCGATGAGATTGACATAGCCGAGCGACAACGGCGGCAACCCGGCCTTGCCCCAGCCTGCAATGACATAACCGATGGTGCCGGGGATGGCGATGATGAAGCCGATGGCAGAAGCGGTACCGACGGCGCGGCGAATGTCGAAGCCGAAAGCAGTGAGGATAGGGACGCTGAGCGCCCCCCCGCCGATGCCCATCAGGGCCGATACGGTGCCGACGAACAGGCCGAGGCCCGACTTGACAACGCCATTTGGAAAATCGTCACGCAGCTTGGAATTGTCGGCGCGGATCAGCATGTTGGCCGCAACGAGCAGCGCCATCACGGCAAAGACCACGGTCAGCACGCGCCCATCCACCAACCCGGCGAAGATGGTGCCGAGAATGACGCCCACGAAGATAGCCGGCCCCCAGCTCTTCAACAGCGGTACATCGACCGCCTTGTGCTTCCGGTGCGACGATGCGGAAGCCCAGGATGTGAACATGATTGTGGTCAGCGAGGTAGCGACGGCGACCTTCATGCGGATGGAGGGATCGACGCCCAGCGTCGCCAGCACGGTATCGAGCACAGGCACGATGATGATGCCGCCACCAACCCCGAGCAGCCCCGCGATGAACCCGGCGACGAGACCGGTCGCCGCCATCGCCAGAACGAATGGCGCATAGTGCAGAATCTGGTCCATGGGCCGCCCCTCAGTAGCCGAGCGCCAGGCCGTCCTTGCGATGGTCCGACCCACCGATCAGGACCCCGCGCGCTTTGTCGATATAGATGGCCTGGCAGCCGCCGATTGGATCCGGACTCCAGACGATCTTGTGGCCCAGCGCCTGTAGTTCGGCCCCCACGGCCGGCCCGAAGCCCGGTTCGAGGGTAAGTGTGCCGCCAAAGGCGAAACTGCGAGGCGCTTCGTTGGCGCGTTGCGGATCGAAACCCCGATCGAGCACATGGGTGAGGAAATGCGCATGCCCCGCCGCCTGGAACTGGCCACCCATGACGCCGAAGCTCATCTCGACCTCGCCATCCTTCAGCAACATGGCAGGGATGATGGTGTGGAGAGGGCGCTTGCGGCCGGCGAGTTCATTCGGGTGGCCCTCGGCGAGCGAGAAGCCGCTGCCGCGGTTCTGCAGAAGCACGCCGGCGCCAGGCGCATAGATGCCTGAGCCGAATGACGCGAAAACCGAGTTGATCAACGAAACGGCGTTCCGGTCCTTGTCGACAACCGTGAGATAGACCGTATCTCGATGAACGGGGCCATCCCACGCACTGGCAGGTGTCGCCCTGTCGCGGCGGATAAGTGCCCGCAGGGCGCCAATCGAGGCATCGGAAAGAATATCCTCGACGGACCGCGTCATCGTGTGCGGATCGGAGATCAGCAGGTCGCGCACGCGGTAGGCCGCCTTGGTCGCCTCGGCGAGCAGATGGATGCGCTGGGATTCGGACACCGCCCCGTCGGAGAGGTCGAACCCATCGAGAATACGGGCGATGACCAGTGCCGCGAGCCCCTGTCCATTGGGTGGGCATTCGAGCACATCGCGACCGCGGAACTTGCCCGAAATCGGCGTGGTGAAGTCGCCCTGGTATTGGGCAAAATCAGCGAGGTCATGCAATCCACCGAGTGCGCGCAGCGTAGCAACCAGCTCTTCCGCCACTGCCCCCTCGTAGAAGGCCTTGCGACCATCACGGGCAATGGCCCGGAGGGTGGTCGCGAGTTCGGGCATGGCGAAGCGATCGCCCGTCACCGGAGCCTTGCCGCCCGGCATGAACTTTGCCTCGGCCGCCGGCTGCAGCTCAATGCGATCCGCATATTGCGCCCAATCGCGCGCGACGCGGCCAGTCACGCGGTATCCGCCTTCGGCAAGGGCAATCGCCGGGGCCATCAACTCATCCAGTGGCCTCGTTGCAAACCGCGCGTGTAGTTGGCACCAGGCATCGACCGCACCGGGAATGGTCACCGCGTGAGGGCTGGTCTCCGGGATATGGGAATAACCCTCGGCGCGGAGGCGCGCGGCATCGAGTGCCTTTGGCGCATAGCCAGAGCCGTTGAAGCTCACCGGCGCATGGCCCGGCCGAGCCACGATGGCGAAGCAATCGCCACCAATGCCGGTCATGGCGGGCTCAACCACGCATTGCACCGCAACCGCGGCGAGCGCCGCATCCATTGCATTGCCGCCCTGCCGCAGAACATCGAGCGCCGCAAGCGTGGCGCGCGGATGCGATGTTGCAGCCATGCCGTTTTCCCCCAAGGCGGCCGAACGGCCGGGGCTGATATAGTCGCGTTCGAACATGGCTGGTCCTGAAAGGCGGTAGGAAGTTACCGACTATGCGAGAGCACCCTGCAAAGGGCAAGCGGCTCATCGGTTTACCACTCGTTTACCTTTCCGACTTTCCGGGGGCGGCACAGTGGCGGAAATTTACCATTCGCTTGCCATCCGCTCCCTAGGGTTTCGTCCAGTCACCACAGGCGGCATGGGGCGAAAATGCGGGCAATACGGGCTTTGGGCGTTGGGCGTATCGCGGCACTTGGGCTTGCCGCCCTGTTGCTGACCGGGTGCAGCATGGGCGGCCTTGCAGGCCAGAGCAGCTTCGGTAGCGCCAAGATATCGAGCGCCGAGATTCCGGCTATCGGCAGCGCCGACAAGGCGACGACCGTGACGCAGGCCCGCGCGAACTTCCGCAATGCAAACTATGGATATTCGGCGGCCTATTACAAGCGGCTAATCGAGATGGAGCCCAAGAACGCGGAGGGCTATGTCGGACTCGGCGCAAGTTACGACCGGCTCGGCCGCTTCGACCTCTCTGACCGGGTCTATGAGACGCTCTACACACTCAAGGGCGCTACAGCGCAATACTACAACAATGTCGGATATTCTTATCTGTTGCGCGGGAACCTGACGGCCGCCTTGCAGAACTTCCGCAAGGCGCAGAAGCTCGACCCTGAAAACGTGGTCATTGCCAACAATATCCAGATGCTGGCGCAGGCGTCGCAGGCCTGAGGTCCCCGGCGCAATCCCGCCACGCCCACGTCGCCTGACCGGTTGCCTGAGATCCCCTTCCGGGGCCTTTCGGCGATGACTGTACAGATGGTCGAACGGCTCGACCTTGAGACGTATCTTGCGTCGTTGAGACGTCAAGCTACCCCGATGTTCGGTCTGACGTTCCTGTGGTCCGCTGGACGTTCCGACGGGTAACCGAATGCGTGTCCAGATCCCGTGCCTCGATGACCCGGCATATGGCGCGCCGCAAGCCGGCACCATGCTGCGCCTCGAACCGCCCTGCCCCATTGGCGCGGCTAAGCTCGAGCCTATTGCAATCGTCTCGATTGTCGATTCCGCAGGCAGGCGTCAGGGCGACACGGGCGCGCCCGCGTCTTCGCCCGAATCGACGACGCCGTCCTTGCCCAGCCCACCCGTCTTGTACTGGCTGGCCTTCGTGGGATTGGTCGTCTGGGCGGCAAGGTTGGCCTTGACCGCGTTACCGGCAGAAAAGCCAACGCGATCGGAATGCTGGGCATAGTCGTAGGCACAGCCCGCGAGCGTGAGAGCAAGGGCACTGGCGACCCCGAGGCGGATGACGGTCGGTTCGGCCATGGCCTCAATCTCCCAAATCGATGATGTAGCCATATGGCCCGATAATGCCGTCGCCCTTCTTGAAGCGATCAACCATCTTCTGTGTCACTTCGAGCTTGCCCAATGCAAAGAACTCGAAGTCGTTTGCCGGCTGGGTCGCATCGAGCGGCGTCGCCAGCTCCTGACCGGGCACAGCGGGCTGCACCAATCGCGGCGTTACAATGACGACAAGTTCGGTATCGCGCTTCTTGAAGCTCGACGAACGGAACAGGGCACCGAGCACAGGCACGTCACCTAGCCAAGGCAACTGCTCCTGGTTCAGGGTCGTCTCGTTCTGCAAGAGGCCCGCTACAGAGAAGCTCTGGCCGTCGCGCAGCTCGACCGTCGCGTCGAGATTGCGGGTGTTGAAAATCGGATCGCCTGCTGTCGTATAGCCGCCGATACCGCTGACCTCAGGGCTCATCTGGATCTGGATGCGATCGCCCTGCAAGACGATAGGGGTAAACACCAGCCGGACGCCGAAATCGCGATATTCGAGCGTGGCATTGCCATTGCCGTCCGGAACGCGAATGGGAACCTGCCCGCCGGCGAGGAAGCTCGCCTTGACGCCCGACAGCGTCGTAAGGTTGGGCTCGGCCAGCGTACGCACGAGGTTCTTGCCCTCGAGCATGTCGATGGTGGCCTTGAGATTGACCCCACCGCCGACGACATTGGCGACGAGAGTAGCGAAGGGGGTGAAGTTCGTGGCGCCGCTGCTGGTGTCGTCCGAGCCGTCACCGCTTCCGCCGACAGAGCCGGACCAGGTGACCCCAAGTGCCCGTCCGGCATCGCGCTGCGCCTCGAGAATGCGGACTTCGAGATTGACCTGCTGGCCACCGGCCAGCGTCATGGTGTTGATGATCGCCGGACTGCCATATTGGGCGACGATGTCGAGCACCTTCTGCATCGACACCTGATCGGGGACAGAACCACCGAGGCGAATGCGGCCGTTGACGCTCGACACCTTCACATCGGCATCGGGAAGCGCATCGCGGATGGACCGGGCAATGTCGGCAGTATCGGCGCCAACTTCGATGGCGAGCAGCCCAACCGGCTTTCCGGCTTCATCAAAGAGGTTGACGGTGGTGGTGCCGAAGCCCTTGCCCACGACATAGATGGAGCGATCTGTAATCGGCTGTGCGTCGGCGACGGCCGGGTCTGCAGAGACGAGCTTGCCGACCGGGGCCGAGACGATGACCGTGACCGCCTGCGAAACCGGCAGGTTGATCTTCATCACCGACGTCGTGGCGAGATCATAGTTGATCGACGGCGCTGCCGCAGCGGCGAGGGTGGCGAACGGGATCGCCGCCATTGCGAGAAGGATGGCAGTGGCAGCCGCACGGAACCGCCCGATAGAGAGATGCTTCGTCACTGGTACAAACTTCGTCACGTCGATGGCCCCAAGAGGAGGCTAGCAAGCCGGCCTGACCACCGCGTTAACACCCAGGAGGCGGGAGCGCGCGGCGGGGTCATTTCTGCCAGAACGGGCTGGAGAGGCGGATGGCATCGTTGCGGGAGGCCTCGGCAGCCACTGCGGACTGGCCGTCACCGGCTGGCCGGAGTACCAGCGCGAGACGACCTGCCTGCGTTGCGCTCATGGCGAGTTCGGCCTGCGCATCGGAGAGTTCCAGCGTCGCGATGGCCGAGGCGAAGACAGCCGGTCGGTCGGCGTCTTCGGCAGTCGCTACGGAGGGGCCGATTTCGGGCGCGGGCTTGCCCGGCTCCGCCGCAGGCGTACCGGTATCGGCATTGATTGCGATGACGCGTACGTTGCGAAGCACGGTGAAGGACGACGGCCCAAGCGCCGTGGCGCGGGTGACGACGAGATCAACCCGGTCATTGGGGACGATGAAGCCGCCAGCCGCCGATTCGCCTGCGACATTCACCGAGACCGCGCGCATGCCGGGCCCGATCAAGGCGGAAAGCAGGCTCTGCGCGCCATCGGTCAGCTTTTCGAGGCGGATCGGATCTCCAGCGAACAGGGCGGTGCGGACGACACGACCGGACACATCCTCGAGCGCGGCCGGAGCCCTCGCATCAGTGAGATATTCTGGCCGAACCGTGGATTCGGGCCAATCGACCCACTCCATCAGTTCGGGCGTAAGCTTTTCGCCCGGCGCGATATCGGCTTTGGCGGCAAGTACCTTGACGCGCGGCTCGGCAATGACCTGTGGAGCGGGCGCTGCGACAGACGGTGCGGGAGCCGGCTCGACAGGCGCGGGCGTTGCGGATTGCAGGGCAAGCCACGCGGCGGCTCCACCGGCGATGAGTGCGACGAGCAGCAGAACCAGGCGCGTTCGGTTGGCGGAGCCGCCGAGAGAGAGCTTCTCCTTGAGGCCGCCGAAATTGCGATCCTCCACCTGGGCGATGACACTGCGGAGCGCCTCGTCGCGCAGCGCATCCATGCCGCCGCGACGCGCCTGCTTGCCCGCCGAGCCCTTAGGTACGTAGCTCGGGGCTGGAGAGATGTGGATGCGCTCTTCAGGCTCCTGCTCCGGCTCGAGCGAGGGCTTCCTGCGCAGTGGACTGGAGGCGGTGGAGAATTCGCGCTCGATTTCCGCACGCAGACTGCCGACGGGATCGCCAGCGGGGAGACTGTTGTCGCTCGCGGGCATTATGGGTGTGGCCGCAGGCGGATCTTCGCTGAAGCTGATACTCTCGGTACGGCGGAGCAATCGGGTCCCCGTGTGTTCGAATCTTGTGCCGCGCCCGCGTTCGCCGGGCTTGTCTAGCCGTCGCGCCTCCCCAACCGGAGCCGCTCAGGACTTAAACGGATAGAGCAAATTTGCTCACGGAATGATTGCGGACTGGCTGCAGTTTGCGATGCGGCGGCAGGCTTCGGTTAACCAAACTGCGCGCAGGCGCCCTTGCGGCGCGCTGAACTGCCGCTGCTCCGACATCCGTCTCCATGCGTAAAGGAAGCAATCGCAGCAATCGCGCTTTGGAGAAGTCCCGCACCGCGCGCAACTGGGGATTGCGTGCAACAGGACTTGTTAACCGGCCGGGCGCAGGCTCGACTATGACCAGCAACGGAGGCCCGAATGAGCCGCAGCCAATATGCCACCCTGGGTGTGATCGCAGAGCGCGAGCGGCAGAAGTCCCAGCTGCGCGAAGTCGGCATCCCGCTCTATCTGCCGCTGCCGGAGGTACCGCCCGCTGGGGGGGACCTGACCGAGGGCGCGGACGACAACAGCACCGACGTCTTCGTGGTCTGGGGTGACGACGAAGAGGATTGAGGTCCAGTCGAGGTCAGGCCACCGCGGCCGGGTAGACACCGAGGATACGGAACTCGTCGGTGAAGAAGCCGAGTTCCTCAAAAGCGAGTTGCACCGAACGATCGTTGGGGTGCCCTTCGATGTCGGCATAGAACTGCGTCGCCGTGAACGAACCATCGAGCATGTAGCTCTCGAGCTTGGTCATGTTGACGCTGTTGGTGGCAAATCCGCCCAACGCCTTGTAGAGCGCTGCCGGCACATTTCGGACCCGGAAGACGAAAGTCGTCTTTATCTTGCCGGAGCCGCGGGTCGCGGGCTGCTCGTCTCGCGAAATCACCAGGAAACGCGTGGTGTTATGCGCAGCATCCTCGATGTTGGAAGCGAGGATGGTGAGCCCATAGACTTCGGCGGCGAAACGCGAGGCGATGGCGGCGACGGACTTGTCGCCCTTCTGCGCGATCTCGCGGGCGGAACCGGCGGTGTCGGCGCCACTGATCGTCTGCAGCTTGTGCTCGGAGATGAACTTGCGGCACTGGCCAAGCGCCACGGAAAGCGATTGCACGGCCTTCACATCAGCCAACGTCGCGCCGGGCACGCCCAAGAGGTTCATTTCCACGCGCAGGAAGTGCTCGGCGATGATGTGCAGGCCGCTCTGCGGCAGCAGGTGGTAGATGTCGGTGATGCGCCCATAGAGCGAGTTTTCCACCGGCACTACGCCATAATCCGCCCGACCCTGCTGAACGGCGGTGATGGTATCCTCGAAAGTCGTACAGGGCAGCGCCTCGCCGTCCGGGAAGAGCTCATGCACGGCAGCGTGGCTGAAGGCGCCCGGCTCGCCCTGAAAGGCTATCTTCCTCGACATTTCCGTATTCCTCGTCGCTTGCGGCGCGCTCTAATGCGGCTCCGCGCGGGCAAGAGTCAATTGCGCGGTCGGTCGAATGACAAAAACCCGTTTCGCAATTGTCGCAGGCGGATCAAACCCCGTTGCGCCATGAAGCGGGTTTCGACTATGTTCCGCCCGCGTCGGGACAGGGGCTGGGCATGCGATTTGCCATGCGCAGTTTCATGGTTGTTCCCGCCATGCGCTTAACCGGCGGAGAAGGCTAGAGCCCGCAATGGATTCGTTCGAACTCAACAAGATCATCGGCGCCATCCTCGGCACCCTGCTTTTCGTGATGGGCGTGGGCTTCCTTGCCGAAGCGATCTACCATCCGATCGAGGGCCGCGGCCCGGGCTATGCCCTGCCCGAACCCGCCGAGACCGAAACCGCCGAGGCGGCGGCCCCGGCAGCCCCCGTGACGCCATTGCCGGTGTTGTTGGCCTCCGCCGATGCTGCAGCGGGCGAAGCGGCGGCACGCAAGTGTCAGAGTTGCCACAATTTCGTGAAAGACGGCACGAACAAGCAGGGCCCGGCCTTGTGGGGTATCGTTGGCCGTCTTGAGGGCGCTCACGAGGGCTTCGCTTATTCCGATGCACTCAAGGCGCACAATGCAGCCGGCGACGTATGGAGCTACGAGAACCTCGACCACTTCCTTGCCTCGCCCAAGACCTATGCCCCCGGCACGAAGATGGCATTTGGCGGCATCAAGGATCCGGTGGAGCGTGCCAATATCCTCGCGTATCTGCAGACACTCTCCGACACCCCGGTGCCATTCCCCGCGCCAGAGGCAGCACCTGCCCCCGCTGCTGATGCAGCGGCCCCTGCAGCGGATGCCGCGGCGCCAGCAGCTGACGCAGCGGCCCCTGCAGCAGATGCTGCCCCGGCCGACGCCGCCGCTCCAGCTGCCGAAACTCCGAAGACCTGATCAGACCTGCCGAATCAGACGAATGGGCCGTACCAAAGGTGCGGCCCATGTTTTTTGGGGAGGACCGCCATGACGCTTCTGCTTCATCTGGCCGATTTCAACGAGCGCGGCTGGGCCGACCGTTTCCAGGCAGCGCTGCCAGGCATGCGTGTCGTGACGCGCGCCGACAGCTTCGACCCTGCGGAGATCAACTACATCTTCGTTTGGAAACCAAAGCCCGAAGCGTTCGACGGCCTATTGAACCTGAAGCTGGTGCTGTCGTTGGGCGCGGGTGTGGATGCCCTGCTCCGCCACCCTCGCCTGCCCGATCTTCCCGTCATCCGTTTCATGGATGCGGACCTGACGCAGCGGATGAGCGACTATGTTGTTGCCAATGTTACCATGCACCAGCGCCTCTTCACCCGCTTCAAGCGGGATCAGGATGCGAAGCGATGGGTACAGCTCTATCCGTCGGCGGCCTGGCACGCCAATGTCGGCATCATGGGCCTCGGCCAGCTCGGCATGGATGCGATCCGGCACCTGAAGCCATTCGGGTACAAGCTGAGGGGCTGGAGCCGCACACCGAAGGCCGTGGATGGCGTCGAGGTGTTTACTGGCGCAGAGCAGTTCGACGCCTTCCTCAATGGCACCGATATCCTCGTCAACCTGCTCCCCCTGACAGCCGAGACCCAGGGCGTCCTCAACTACGAGACCTTCTCGAAGCTCAGGCGCGGCGGGCTCGATGGAGAGGGCCCGGTCATCATCAACGCGGCGCGTGGCGGACACCAACGCGAGGCCGATATCGTGCGCGCGCTGAGCGATGGTACGCTCAAGGCGGCGAGCCTGGACGTATTCGAGACGGAGCCGCTGCCCAAGGACAGCCCTTTGTGGCAAATGGACAACGTGTACATCACGCCGCATATCGCCGCCGCGTCGAGCGAAGTGACCGGCGTCGCCTATTTCAGCGACGTGATCCGCGACCATCAGGCGGGACGACCGCTGAGGAACGTGGTCGACCGCGCGCGGGGCTATTGAGCCCCGCACGGGACCCAGTCTTCAGCCGAAGCGCCTCACCAGATAGCCGTAGGCGGCGCGCAAGCCCTGGTCGGTTCCCCCGAAGGGACGACCGGCCCGCGCTTCCGGTGCCCAGGCGAAGATATCGAGATGCGCCCAGGACCTCGACTGCTCGACAAAGCGACTGAGGAAGAGAGCTGCGGTGATGGACCCTGCAAACCCTGAGGCACCGGCGTTATTGATGTCGGCGATTTTCGAAGAGATCATGGACGCGTAGGGCCTGTGCAGCGGCATGCGCCACAGCGGATCATCGACCGCGAGGCCGGAATCGATGAGACCGGCAGCGAGGTGATCGTCGGTGGCATAGAGCGGCGGCAACTCGGGCCCGAGCGCAGTCCGCGCCGCGCCGGTTAGGGTCGCCATGTCAATCATCACCTCCGGCGCCTCCTCGTCGGCAAGGGCCAGCGCATCGGCAAGGATCAGACGGCCCTCGGCGTCGGTATTGCCGATCTCGACGCTTATGCCCTTGCGGGACGTAAGGACATCGCCGGGCCGGAAGGCAGAGGCAGAAATGGCGTTCTCGACGATGGGAATCAGCACACGAAGGCGGATATCCAGCTTGCGGTCCATCAGGGCGGCCGCGAGCCCGAGAATATTGGCACTGCCGCCCATGTCCTTCTTCATGAGCAGCATGGAGGAGGACGGCTTGATGTCGAGCCCGCCGGTATCGAAGGTGACCCCCTTGCCCACGAGGGTAACGCGCGGCGCATCTGCTCGGCCCCAGGTGAAATCCACGAGCCGCGGGGCTTCGGCGGCTGCGCGACCGACCGCGTGGATCATCGGGAAGTTACGTGCCAGCAGGTCATCGCCGACGATCGACGTGGCACTGGCGCCATAGCGGGTGGCGACTGCACGGACCGCCGCCTCGAGCGCAACCGGCCCCAGATCGCTGGTCGGGGTGTTGATGAGGTCGCGCGCGAGAATCGTCGCATCGGAGAGCCGCGCCAACTCGGCTGCGTCCGCGCCGAGGGGCAATTCCAGCACCGCGCGCGGCTTCTTGGGCAGGTAGCGATCGAAGCGATAGGCCCCGAGCACAAAACCCAGTGCGGCAAGTGTTGGATCGCCGGGCACCGAAGAGAGGTGGTACTGGCCGGGCTCCAGGGCCGCAGCAGCGAGCCCGAACACGAGCGGCGAACGCCCCTCTTCCGGTCCGATACCGAAGCCATAGCCGGCGAGCGAGCCATCGGCAGCAGGAAGCGGCAAGAGACGACCGCGCTGCCCGCGGAACCCATTGGCGCGGGCCCAGGCATGCGCAGCCTCCGGCAAGCCGGCGAGGCTGTCGTCGACAACAGGATGAAGCGGGATCGATCGGGTCATGTAACAGAGCTTCGAAGCAAGTGGCGAGTTTGGGTTCCAGTGGGACCCTAGTGCAAAGCCCGACAAGGAGAAACGGGCGAAATCCGGATTGTTGGACGGAGAGGTGATGCACCGGAGGCGGACGGCTTAACCGGATGTTAGGGTTAATATTTTACTCCTTGGCAAGAGATTGGCGCCACCAGTGTCCATTGCCGGCGCCGCCGCTCGAGTGCCCTGCCGAAGGATTGCGTAGATGTCCGCCCGCGTCGCCCGCCTGTCCCGCCCTAGCGTCTCATTGCGCTCTACTTTCGTCATCGGCGCTACGGCCGCCCTGATGCTTCTGGGCGGTTGTGCGGTGAACCCGACGACGACGGGGAGCATCGGCAGCGGTTCAGGTGCGGCCAGTGCAGGATCCGACGGGCTCTCCCACATAGCGGCGCAGTACCAGCGCAACCCGAAGGATCGCACCACCGCGCTCTATTATGCGCAGGCGCTGAGGGCCAACGACCAGGCGGACCAGGCCTCGGCCGTGCTGGAAAACGCCATAGCACTCTATCCCAACGATCCGGCATTGCAGCTTGCCTATGCCAAAGCCCTCGCCGCAGGCGGCAAGCTCGACCAGGCGCTGAACATGGTGGAGCAGGCAATCGACCCCACGGCGCCCGACTGGAACGCGTTGCTGGTCAAGGGAGCCATCCTCGACCAGGACGGGCAGAACGATGCCGCGCGACAAAGCTATATGGCTGCACTCAAGATTGCGCCCAACCAGCCATCGCTGCACGCCAATCTCGGGCTCAGCTACGCCATGACCAACGAGCTCGACAAGGCCGAGAAGGAACTGCGGGTAGCCGTGTCCCTTCCCGGCGCAACATCCCAGGTGCGGCAGAATCTCGCCCTGATCATCGGGCTGCAAGGGCGGTTCGATGAAGCGCAGAGACTGTTCTCGGCCGAGTTGCCGCCCGAGAAGGTAGCGTCGAATATGGACTACATCCGCGCCCTGCTGACGCAGCAGAACCGCTGGGACGTCATCAAGGGCGCGGGTTGAGGCCCCCTCTGTGCGTTATGCCTTTTTCAGCGGCAGGCCGAGACCGATCAGTTCCTTGCGGAGAAGCTTCGGGTCGGTGAAGTGGATGGCGTTCATGCCGAACTTGCGCGCTGACACGACATTCGGTTCGCTGTCGTCGATGAACACGCAGGATTCCGGCGAGAGACCATAGCGTTCGCAGAAGACCCGATAGATGCGCGGGTCGGGCTTCACCAGTCCTTCGAGGCCGGACACGACCACACCGTCGAATTTCTCGAGGAAGGGCCATTCGCCAAGGCAGCTTACCCACTTCTCCCAGGAAAAATTGGTGATGGCGAATGTCGGGATGTCCGCGGCAGTCAGCTCGTCGTGGATGTCGATAGTGCCCTGGATGAAGGGGCCAAGCGTCTCTTTCCAGCGCTCGTCATAGGCCTTGATCTCGCGCCAGTAGCGCGGAAACCGGGTGATCAGCCGCGCGACGCCCTCGGCATAGATGTCGCCCGCGTCAAACTCCAGGTTCCAATCCTTGGTGCAGATATTGTCCTGGAACCACTGCGCCTCTTCCTCGGTGGCAAAGAGCTTGCGGAACAGATGCATCGGGTTCCAGTCGACGAAGACGCCGCCCAGATCGAAGACGGGGATGATGGTGTCCTGCATGGCGTTCCTCGGGCCGGGTATGATGGGGAGCCTATGCCATCATCCGTTGCAGCCGCGCAAGGCGCGCAAGGCGCGCAACCTCAGGTGATCGAGATGGTCTTGCCGAAGCGCGGCAGGAAATACTCGACATGGAAGAGGTTGATTGTCCGAGGGATGACAATGCCGTAGACCGGCCTGTACGGGTAGCGCACCTCTGCCATGACGATGAAGCTGCCTGACGCCAGGGTTCTCAGCTGCGGCACGGCAGTGAGGCTGTAGGTGCTGCCGGTCGTGCGGGCCGTTCCGCCATTGTAGCCGCGACTCCAGGTGACCGTGGCGACGCCCGAGGAATTCACCGTCAGAAAGGTGACGACCTGGGTGAGCCCGGTTGACGAGTATGGCTTGATGATCTGCGCAGAGGCCTGGAAGTAGTCGGTCATCGTAGCCGATGGGATCGAGGTCTTCACGCGGGCCACGAGGTCGCCGACGGTACCGGCTATGGTGGCGACGCGGCGATCGGCGGAATACAGCGCCGATCCCTCGATGGTGCCGAAGTAGAGGGTTACCAGCACCGGCAGCACAAGGGCGAATTCCACTGCGGCGACAGCTGACTCGGCGCGAAAGAAGCGCCGCGGGGAGAGATGCGAAAGCAGTTGCCGGAGGGTCGTCATGTGCAGCTCGTGCAGGAGAACGGCTCGTTGCGGAACACCCGGATCGAGCTCAGCAAGCGGGTACCGTCCGAGAGGTTGTGAAGGTTAAGGCCGGGCAGGTTCACGATCATCGGCCACCTGTAATAGACCTCGACCAGAACGACGTCGCCGCCAGTGCCAGGACTGTAGGATTCCGTCAGGGTCCAGGGGCAGTTGGTCGGGGTGCAGTTGGTGCCGGTCGCGACGACGCTGCTGGTACTGGCGGAGGAAAAGTTGGTGACTACGCTCACCTTGATCTTCAGGTTTGCGCACCGGAACAGGCCGAACGTGCCGTTGCACACGGCGGTGCGGAAGCTGGCGGCGTTATAGTTGGCCGCCTGGGCTTGTCCGGTGCGGACGAGGCGTCCGGCATCCTGCACGGCGCTGTCGAGAATCTGGCTGGCGAAGAACACCATCGAGGTCTCGATGATGGCAAAGATCAGCGTGAAGAACGGGATCGCGAGAAAGGCGAACTCGATGGCGACGGCACCGCGTTCGTCGCGCTTCAGCCGACCGATCAGCAATCGCAGCATCTTGCGCCTGAACCAAGCCGTCATTGGCCACGCACCCCTGGCTTCGTCGCCTCGTCCGCATGTGCCCGAGGTCAACCCCGAAGCCTTACCCCGAACGTCGTAAAGGCGGGGTTATCGCGCGCGAGGCAATTCGCAGACGGGCCCGCCGGGTCGCGCCTCGCCAGTCTCAGTTGCCGATGGTCTCGGAAACAGTCTGCGAGGCAGTTGCGGTCTGCTGAGCATATTCGGCATCGTCGCCCAGCCGTATGACCGGCTGGCAGGTGGGCGAACAGGCAACCGATGTGCGCTTGGATCCAAGATAGACCGTGACGACGTCTGCTCCGTCGGCCACCACGCGCATGATGGTGTCGGCGATGGGATTGCCCTGCGCGTCGAGCACGATGAGATTGGTGTCGCCGAAGCTCTTGCCGGTGAGCACCAGCGTCTGCGGATCCTGGATGGTGACGTCGGCTACAGCCGGGTTGCCGATGATGACGGTGGCCGCGGGCGCGCTGATGCGCAGGATGCGCGCCATGTTCACCTGAACTTCGACCGGATCGCTGACCGCCAGCGCCGTCTGCGCCCCGAGCATGGTAGCGGCCAGGCTGAACAGGCTAGCAAGTTTCCGAGGCGACATGGCTGAACCCGATACTCGACTGATACATGGCGAGCACAATCGCGCGGAATGGTGAACAAATCGCAAAGGCGATCTGCAAGGTCGATCGGCAGCTTCGGACATGTTCGTCGTGCAGCCGCAAGAATTGGTTCCTATTGTTACATAAATTGCCGAAACCGGCGTTCATCACCTGCTAAGTATGTGAACGCCAAGTGCTTATCGCCTTTGAACCGCGGCCCGGGTTAACTCAATTTCAAGAGGTAACGCGTAACTTTCAGGCCAAGTTCGATGTGTGACGCGTCGAACGGTGCTGACGCATCTTCCGATGCAGTCACAGGGATGTGTGCAAGGAGCCAACCATGAATAATGTCGCTCGTTTCATGAATGACGAGTCCGGTGCCACCGCCATCGAGTACGGCCTGATCGCCGCCCTCATCGCAGTTGGCATCATCGCCGCCGCTACCACGCTGGGCACGAGCCTTTCGAACCTGTTCAACCGTATCTCGACCCGCCTCAACAGCGCCTCGTAAGGTCTGGGTATGTCCGGGCGGCGAATCCTCGGGTTCGCCCCCCGCCCCGACTGAACAGGGGCCGCATAATAGATTGGCGGGAGGGCACTTCCGACAATTTCCCGAACGCAGCGGCACGAGAACGGTGTCCATGCGCGGGGCTGGTCGCGAAACCACCTCAGGTGGGTCGATCGCGCCAGTTGGCGATGTTTCGACAGGCCAGCTCAGAATTCAAGCATAGCTGACAGCGCTGCCCGGCTGATTGCCGGGTACCGCCCCTCAAGGGGAGCCAGAAGGCTCCCCTTTGCTTTTGGGCTTTGTTAACCATGTGCCCACGATACTGGCGTCGTCCGAAACCAGCTCCGCGCCCCGCCAAGACATGCCGACGTTCCTGTCACTGCCCCTCGTGGCGCTGTTTCCGCTGCTGATGGCCTTTGCCGCGTCATCGGACCTGCTGACCATGCGGATTTCGAACAGGCTGGTGCTCGCCACGGTCATTGCATTCTTCGTCGTGGCGCTCGTGGCAGGCCTCCCGCTCGAAGAAATCGGCATGCATGTCGCCTGCGCCGCCTTGGTGCTGGTCGTGGGGTTTGCGTTCTTCGCCTTCGGCTGGATCGGCGGTGGCGATGCCAAGCTCGCGGCCGCCACGACGCTGTGGCTCGGCTTCGGCATGATGCTGCAATATGTGGTGATCGCATCGCTGCTCGGGGGCGCGCTGACCATGCTGATCCTCGCCGCCCGCAGGTGGCCGCTGCCGGAGCGGCTGCAGAAGATCGTCTGGCTCGACCGGCTACACGACAAGAAGACCGGCGTACCCTATGGCATCGCACTCGCTGCGGCTGGGCTGCTGCTCTATTCCGAGACGACTATCTTTCAGCATTTCATTGCCTGAGTGCAGACGAAGCGCCGGTTGACGCCAGCGGTCGCCAATGCGGCAAAGCTTCATTAACCGTGATTGAAAAGCTTCAATTAACCAAACTTTGACCCTTTGCCCCCTAGTCTGAGGACTATTCGCCGGCCGATCAGCCGCCGGAGTGTGGGGTAAGAGATGAGTCTGTCGCGCATCATACTGGTGCTAGTCGCGCTGATCGCCGGTGGCCTTGCGGCCTATATTGCGACACAGAGCAGCGCGCCGCAGGTAGTGGTGCAGGAAGTGGCTGCCCCCGCCCCACCGCCGAATGCCGAAGTCCTGGTGGCCAAGGAGGCCATCGGTGTCGGGCAGCGGCTTACCGAGGAAGACGTGGTTTGGCAGCCCTGGCCGGAACCGGTACCGGCCGGCTTCGTCAGCAAGGCAGCAAGCCCGGACGCCGCGACGCAACTTGTGGATGCGGTGGCGCGGTTCGAATTCTTCCCCGGGGAGCCGATACTCGAGCAGAAGCTGGTCCGGAGCGGACAGGGCTACCTCTCGGCGGTGCTGGCCAAGGGCATGCGCGGCGTGTCGGTGCAGGTGGCGGCGACCTCCGCGTCGGGCGGCTTCATCTTTCCGAATGATCGCGTCGATGTCGTGCTCTCCCGCAATGCGGCGCAGGGCATGATCAGCCAAACCATCCTCAACAACGTCAAGGTCCTCGCGATTGGTCGTCGCCTCGGCGAAGTCGGCAAGACCGGCAGGCCCTCCGATCCCGAGGATCCGGGCGCCGATGTGTTCCAGGATTCGACCATCGCTACGCTGGAACTCGATCCGGCGCGTGGCGAACTCCTGATCAATGCGTCCAAGACAGGCACGCTGTCGCTGGTTCTGCGCTCGATCGACGATTTTGCCGCCTCGACGCAGACCGTGCAGACCGAAGCCAGCGCAAGGGCGATCCGCGTGATCCGAGCGGGCAAGGGTACTGACGTCCAGACGACAAGCGGTGACGCGGCGATGGCTCCGGGCGTAGCGGAGGCCGAACCCGTGCCGACAGCGCCGACGCCTGTCGCCGAAAGCGGCGCCAGCAATTCCAGCGTGCAGGCCGGCGCCCTCAGCGTGGCTGCGCCGCCAGCCGAAAAGAGCAAGCCAGAGTGATGCGTAGCGCGAAGGTGACACCGATGATCGCTGAACGGGATTCTGCGATGCGGGCCGCGCCCGCGAGCGTCAAGCGACTGCTGCGCAGCGCGCTTGCCGCCCTGCTGCTTGCCTCTGCCACGCCGGCAGCCATGGCTATCGACGTCACCCATGTGCGGGTGGCCAATATCGGCGTGAACCAGTCGATCAATATCGGGCTGAACAAGTCAGTGATCATCGACCTGCCGGTCGATGCAGCCGAAGTGATCGTCTCGCAGCCAGCCGTGGCGAACGCCATCCTGCGCAATAAGCGCCGCGCGATCATCCAGTCGACCGGCGGCGGCGAGACCAACATCTTCTTCCTCGACGCAGCCGGGCGCACCATCGTGGTGTTCGACGTGGCGGTGAAGGGCCAGAGCTCCACAGTGGCGGCGGCACTGCGCGACACCTATCGGCGCGTGCTCCCCAATTCCAATATCCAGGTGGAGTCGGTCCAGCTGATCGGCACCAATGGCGAGCCGATCAACCGCATCGTGCTTTCGGGCACTGCGCCGTCAGGCGACGACGTGGCAAAGGCCGTGTCGATTGCCGGCCAGTTCGCGGGTTCGGCCGACAATGTGTCGAGCGTGATCAATGTCGGTGGGCCGCAGCAGGTGCAGCTGAAGGTCACCGTGGCCGAAGTTCAGCGCGAAGTGGTCAAGCAGCTGGGCATCGACCTGTCGGGCAGCTTCTCTGCCGGCGGCATCACGACAAGCTTCCTTTCCGACCAGGCGCTGGGCGGCTCCTCCAACGTTGCCACCACCAACGGCGCGACTATCGGCTACAAGGGCGGCGGCCTGACGCTCGAGGCGACACTGAAGTCGCTGGAGCGGCATGGTGCACTGCGCACCCTGGCCGAGCCGACGCTCACCACCATGTCCGGCCAGGAAGCCGAGTTCCTCGCGGGCGGCGACTATCCAGTGCCGACGGACGTTGCCGACAACAAGATCACGTATACCTTCAAGCCGTTCGGCGTGAACCTCAAGTTCACCCCGACGATCAAATCGGACGGCACGATCGGGCTTACCATCGACACCTCTGTGTCCGAACCGACCACCGAAGGTTCCTACTCGGTCGGTGACATCACTATCCCCGCAACGAAGAACCGCCAGACCAAGACGACGGTGGAACTCGGCGCTGGCCAGACCCTCGCCATCGGCGGGCTGATGCAGGACAAGGTCCGCACGCAGATCAACCGGCTGCCCGGTCTGGGCGACATTCCCATCCTTGGTACCTTGTTCCGCTCGCGGGATTTCATCCGCAGTCAGACCGAGCTCGTGGTGCTGGTGACGCCCACCTATGCGGTGGCCGGACTGCGGCCCGAGACCCCGGTTGATAAGATGCTGTTTACCAATGATGCCGAGGCCAATTTCCTTGGCCATATCGAAAATGTCTACGGTGTGGGGCCGAACGGTACCCGCGGCAGCTATAGCGGTTCAGTGGGCTTCCTGCTGGATTGATGGAGGAATAGGTTATGAGTTTCCTCAAGGGCGACACGCCAAAGGCGAGCGACGAGGCGGCGGTGGAAATCGCCATGGGCGCCCGGCTCGTACCCCGCATTACCATCCAGGCCTTCTGTGAGCATTCGCAGACGGCGCAGCTGGTGGAATCGGCGGTACACGATCGCCGCATGTCGAAAGTCGCGCTTACCACCCACAATGGCGGCATCGAGGGCGCGATCGAGACCTATCGCTCGAACCCGACCCCGAACCTGATCATCGTCGAAACAACGCTGTCGCCCGAGGAGATTCCAGCAGCGCTCGAGCGCCTCGCGGAAGTGTGCGATGCGACGACGCGCCTGATCGTACTCGGCCATGTGAACGACGTGCTGCTCTACCGCGAGCTGATCCGGTCGGGTGTGTCGGAATACATCGTGCTGCCGGCGAGTTCGCAGACCATCGTCTCGGTGATCACCGAGCTGTTCGCCGCCGAAGGCGCTGCCCCCAT
>CAYPYV010000011.1:0-33737 GCA_964414845.1 uncultured Devosia sp.
AAGGTCACGTGCTGCAGCTTGCCGCGCATGTCGGTGAAGCGCAGGTCGACATACTTGATGTCCTCATCCTTGATTCTCTTGAGGATGTCGCTCGCAGTGGTCATTCAGTTCCCCTGTATAGGTCTCGGTTACTTGAGGCGGGCAGGACGCGCGGCCAATGCCCTTAAAGCGCGTCGTCGCCAAACTCTCCGGTGCGGATGCGGATAGCCTGTTCGATCGAATAAACAAAGATCTTGCCATCGCCGATACGGCCCGTCTGCGCGGCGCTGCGGATGGCTTCGATTGCCTTCTCGGCGAGCTCGTCGGGGCATACGACCTCGACCTTCACCTTGGGCAGGAAATCCACCACATACTCAGCGCCTCGATAGAGCTCCGTATGGCCTTTCTGGCGACCGAACCCCTTGGCCTCGGTTACGGTAATCCCTTGCAGGCCAACTTCCTGCAGAGCTTCCTTCACCTCGTCGAGTTTGAACGGCTTTACGATAGCCTCGATCTTTTTCATTCAGGCCTCCACTATGGCACCGGTCAGTGCCGATAGCTCGTATGCAGGGGGCGTGCCAGCAGCCAAAACGCCGAAATTGGCCTTTGCTTCTAGGGACTTATGGAGTGCTGCTGGCCAATGCTGTTTCCAGCCTCCGCGCAGAGAAGGGCAAAAAATAGGCAAGTTGCACATCAGGTAGGCAGTTTCGCGCTTGGTCTGGAGCGCTCTTGAGAGACAACGATGAAAAATCGTGCGCGGAGGCGCTGGGCCGCTGTCAGCGGATGTCCATGGCGTCGCTCTCGCCGGGGACGACTTCCATGGGCCATACTTTCTGGACCATCCCCCGGGGGTAAATGTCGGCGAAGGCGGGCATGGATGCGAGGAGGGACTCGCCCAACCCGATTCCAAGATCGCGCAGTGACAGCCGGAAACATGTCAGCCTTGGCATGAGGAAATTCGTGAGGGGGGAGTCACGAAACCCTATGATGGCGAGGTCTCGTCCAGGCTCAAGGCCCACCTCTCGCATGCGGCGATAGACGCCGACCGCCATGACCTCGTAGGTCAGAACCACTGCTGTTGGACGCTGGCGCAGCGACAGCAATTCATGCGCCACGTGATAGCCCCCCTGATCGAAGGACGGCGCGCGTAGTACTAGGCTCGGATCGAACTCGATGCCATGCCGCTGCAGCGCTGCCCTGTAGCCATCGAGGAACACGAAGCCGAGATTGATGTCGTTACCCGGCATGCAGACCGCTATCCGCCTATGCCCCCTCGCGACGAGCCGATCGACCGCGCCCTGCGCGTAGCCATCGAAATCCAGGTCCAGCCAGGGATAGGCACCCGGCGTTGATGACCGTCCCAAGGTGATGAATGGGACCTGCGCGTGCTGCAGCAGTTCGATGCGCGCGTCCTTGCGATGCGTCGCGGAAATGATCATGGCATCGACAATTCGGCGGGCCACCATCCGCTGGAGATACTCGTTGGGATCTTCCACGGTAGAGCAGGGGAGCACCACGAGATCGAGGTGATGCCGCGAAAGGACAATCTGCACGCCGTCAAACACGCCGAGGAAGAAGTTGTCGAGCGTGTCCGCCGCGTCATTGCCGGACTCGATCATGAAGCCCACGGCATTGGTGGTGCCCTGGCGCAGACTGCGGCCGGACTGATTGGGCACATAGCCCAGCGACGCTGCCGCCTCGAGCACACGTATGCGCGTCTCGGGGTTGACGTCCGGCTTGCCGTTCAGCGCTCGCGAGACTGTGCCGATCGAGAGCTTCAAGTGCTCGGCAAGTTCCCTGATCCCGGCCATCCCATCCCCTCGAGGTGCCCCGCGCACCATGCTCAAACTAGCGCAAGTCCGGTGCTGCCCGCCACTTTCGTTGTGGGCAATTCCGAGATCGTCCAAAAAACGTTTACGGAACGCTATTGACAGAAAACTCTGAGGCGATTTAGCTTCGTAAACGTTTTCGGCAGTAGTGCTGACCTGTCGCAGAGCAGGCAGCCAACGTGCCGTATCGGAGGAGTTTTCATGAGTTTTCGTGCCGTTCTGGCCGGGTGCGGAGCTATGTCGAAAGGCTGGCTCAAGGCATTGCGCGATACGCCGGCACTGGCCGCGCAGGTGGAGATCATCGGCCTCGTCGATCTCAACCTCGCTGCGGCCGAGGGGCTCAAGTCCGAGTTCGGGCTCGAAGGCGCAGTGACGGGTACCGATCTCGCCTCGGTGCTGGCCGAAACGAAGGCGGATGTCGTCTTCGATGTCGTGATACCCGGCGCGCGCCATGATGTCGTCCGGACCGCGCTTGCAGCAGGTTGTCATGTGCTGAGCGAAAAGCCGATGGCGACCAGCCTCGCGGAAGCCCGTGACCTCGTCGCGGCAGCGAAAGCGGCGGGCCGCGTACATGCGATCGTGCAGAACCGCCGTTACAACGAGGGCATAAGGCGCATAAGGGCTACGCTCGACAGTGGCATGCTCGGCACGCTCAATGCCATTCACTGCGATTTCTTCGTGGGCGCGCATTTCGGCGGTTTCCGCGAGGACATGGACCATGTGCTGCTCGTCGACATGGCTATCCATACGCTCGACGCGGCGCGCTACCTCGCCGGACAGGATCCGACCGCGGTCTACTGCCTCGAGGGCAATCCGCGCTCATCCTGGTATCGGCATGGCTCGGTCGCCAACGCCATCTTCGAGTTTGGCCCGGAACTGATCTTCACCTATCGCGGCTCGTGGAGCGCCGAGGGGGCGAACACCAGTTGGGACAGCGACTGGCGTCTCGTCGGCTCGAAGGGCACGCTCCTTTGGGACGGAGCGGAGCGCTTCGAACTCAATCTAGTTGCCGGTGCGGAAGGCTTCTTCCGACCGCTCCAAGCTGCGGACGTACTGCCCCCGCACGATCCGCAGCAGACTCTTGGGCATGCCAGCGTTCTCATCGAGTTCCTCGATGCGCTGCGCACGGGGCGGGCACCTGAAACAGTGTCGTCCGACAATTTCAAGAGCCTCGCCATGGTGTTCGGTGCGATCGAAAGCGCCAGCCGCCGCGAGCGCATAGCACTCAGCCTCTAGGAATCCGAAACGTGTCCAATCCTGCAAAAGCCATCCGCATCGGCACAATGATCTCGGCCTCGTCCGGGAAGGCGCCGGAAGACATCGCCAAGATCGTCGACCTGGGGTTCGAGAGCTTCGAGCCGTTCTTCTGGCAGACGACGAACGGGCAGGACCTTGCCGAACTCGGCAAGCGGTGTCGGGACGCCATCGGTCACCGGGACATTACCATTTCGACTCTCGGCATGTTCGGCAATCCGCTCGAGGAGCAGCCGAAGGACATCGAGACGCTTGAAGGCTGGAAGGCCTGCATCGACAATGCCCATCACTTCGGCGCGACCTGCGTCGCGGGGTTCACCGGTCGCGTGCGCGGCAAGCCGCTGACCGACAGCCTGAAGCGCTACAAGGAAATCTGGAGCGAGTTGGGCAAGCGCGCCGCCGACAAGGGCATCAAGATTGCCTTCGAGAACTGTGCCATGGACGGCAACTGGGCAAGCGGCGACTGGAACATCGCGCATAACCCCGACGCCTGGGAGCTGATGTTCAACGAAACGCCCGACGACCATTTCGGTCTCGAGTGGGAGCCTTGCCACCAGCTCGTCTACCTTATCGATCCGCTGCCGCAGATCCGGAAATGGGCGCACAAGATCTTCCATGTGCATGGCAAGGACGCGACGGTTCGCTGGGAGGTGATCCGCGAGCACGGCATCTTCGGCAAGGAGAAGTTCGTGTTCATGCGCACGCCCGGCTTCGGGGACAGCAACTGGACCGACATCATTTCCGAACTGCGACTTGCGGGCTGGACCGGCTCGATCGACATCGAGGGCTGGCATGATCCGGTCTATCGCGATGCGCTCGAAATGACCGGGCAGGTGTACGCGCTCAACCATCTGAAGCGCGCCCGGGGTGGCGACTACGTCGATTACAATTCGCTCTATGGCGGCGGCGACCCGTCGCTCGCCAAAGCCTGATCTCAGGCCCATGCCGAGCGGGTCGCGAACCGACGCCGGTGGTACGGGAGCTATGGATCGGTTCGCCTTTTTGGGAGGAAAGGTATGACTAAACTGATGAAGTTGGCGCTGGCGGCGGTGTCGTCGATTGCGCTGCTGGGTGGTGCCGCGTTCGCGCAGGACAAGACCTTCAACATCTGGTGGTTCGAGGGCGCGGACAGTGCCCAGGGCATTGCCTGGGCCAAAGCTCTTGAGGAATTCAAGGCAGCCCATCCGGATGTGACGGTGAATTTCGAGCAGAAGACCTTCGCCCAGCTGCAGCAGTCGGGCAGCATGATCCTCAACTCGAACGAAGCCCCTGATGTGCTTCAGTACAACAAGGGTAACGCGACCGCCGGCCTCGTCGCCAGCCAGGGCCTGCTCACCAACCTCGACGACTATGTCGTCAAGGAAGGCTGGGACAAGATCCTCAACGAGGGCGATTTCGTTCTGAGCCGGTATGACGAGAGGGGCATCTATGGCTCCGGCCCGGTTTGGGGCATCCCGGCCAATGGCGAATATGTGTCGGCCTTCTACAATATCGACATGTTCGAAAAGGCAGGGCTCAAGGCGCCGACCACTCTCGAAGAGTGGGAAGCAGCCATGGACACGTTCCAGAAGCAGGGGATTACCCCGCTGGCACTTGGCGCTGTGGATACCAGCGGCCAGCACCTGCTCGCCTCTCTGGCCTATACCAAGGCCGACGATACGTGGATCCAGAACTACCAGGGTCTCAAGGAGCCGCTTGACGGGGCACCGTTCCTCTACGCTGCCCAGAAGCTCGTCGACTGGGTTGCAAAGGGCTATATCAGCAAGGACTCGACGGGCATGAAGGACCCGGATGCCGCGCTGCTGTTCACTTCGGGCAAGGCGCCGATCTATGTCTCCGGCACCTGGAACCTGGGTGGGTTCTCCGCGACCATCAAGGACTTCAAGTGGGGTCAGTTCGTTATTCCGACGCCGAAGTACTCGGTTGGCTCTACCGGTAACCTCTGGGTGATCCCGGCTGGCGCCAAGAACAAGGACCTGGCGGCCAAGTGGATCAGCCTGGTTCTCTCGCCCAAGTACCAGACCGAAATGGCCAATGCCGGCGGCATCGCCATCGCTGCCGACCCTGCGACGATCACCAACCCGGTTGGCAAGAACGCGGTGGAAGTGTTCAAGCAGATCTCGGACAAGAACGGCCTTGGCTTCTATCCTGACTGGCCGGTCCCGGGCTTCTATGATGTGCTCAACCAGAAGGACACGGGTCTCTTCCAGGGCACGCTGACCCCCGAGCAGTTCGTCGAAGAGATCAAGCAGGTCTACGACGACGCGCAGGCCAACCAGTAAGCTTGACAACAGCACATCCGGGTCGCCGCACGGGAGGTGTGGCGGCCCGGTTCCACAAGGAGGGGACCATGGCAGCGGCACTACCTGCCTTCCATAGCCGTCGCGGCTATTATCTCTATCTGTTGCCCGGAACGATCGGCCTTACGCTCATCGTGCTGATCCCGCAGATCGCCAATTTCGCGCTCAGCTTCACCGCATGGAAGGGGGTCGGAACTCCGCGTTGGGTCGGCCTGCAGAACTACCAGCGGCTTCTGACCGATGATCAGTTCTGGGGGTCGATGTGGCACACAGTGTTGTTCATGGTGTCCATGACGCTGATCCCTGTGGTGATCGGACTCATCCTTGCGTCGGTCCTCTTCGACTATATTCGTGACCAGTTCGGCGAACGGCTTTCGAGCATGTTCCGGGCTGGCTTCTACCTTCCGCAAATCCTCCCGGTGACTGCGGCGGGCGTGCTCTGGGGTTGGATTCTCAGTCCGATCGGCATCATCAATTCCGTTCTGGAGACCATGGGCCTCGGCGCCCTGACGCAGAACTGGATCGGCGATGCCACCTTTGCATTGCCCGCCGTATCGCTCATGATCGTCTGGATCCAGGTGGGCTATTGCCTCGTGGTGTTCATGGCGGGCCTGTCGCGCATTGATCCGTCGCTCTACGAGGCGGCACAACTCGATGGCGCGGGGTGGTGGCAGCGCTTCTTCACCATAACCATCCCCTTGCTCGCTCCCGAGATCTTCGTGGTCGTGCTCACGACGCTAATCCATGCGCTCAAGGTGTTTGCGCCAATCTTCGTGCTGACGGTGGGCGGGCCGGACAATGCGACGATGGTGCCCTCGTACCTGACCTATTTCCATTTCTTCACGACCCAGCGCGTCGGCTACGCGGCAGCCATCGCCACCGTGCAGATGATCCTGACCATGGGGCTCGCCGTGATCTTCCTGCGGTTCCAGGCACGACAAACCGAGAGAGGGGTCTGAGCCATGGCCAACCAAGGTATCATCGAAGGGGGCGCGCTCAGCGTCCCGAGAGCGAGTTCTGCCCGCGGTCGCAAGCAGCGGGGACCCATGCGCTGGCTGGTGCTTGCGCTCATGCTGGCGCTGCTCGGACTGACGCTGTTTCCGTTTCTGCTGGCGCTCATCAACGCCGTGAAGACCGGGCCCGACTACGCGTCCAATGGTCCGCTCTCCATCCCGACCACGATACAGTTCGACGCTCTCGCGAGATTCTGGACCATGGCGGATTACTCGCGGAAGCTCTGGAACAGCACGCTGATCAGCGCCGGCGTCGCGGTGCTCGGCGTCGCACTCAGCCTGCTCAGCGCCTATGCGCTTGGTATCGGACGGGTGAAGGGGTCGAGCGTAATCCTCGCCATGCTGCTGCTCGGCACGATGGTGCCGCAGGAGTCGATCGTCTACCCGGTCTATTACATGGCGAAGGCGGTAGGCCTCTACGACACGCAATTGGCGGTCATCATCGTCATTGCGGTGCTACAGAGCGCGTTCGGCACCTATCTGCTGGCGTCCGTGATGAGCACATTCCCGCGTGAGATCCTTGAGGCAGCGGAGATCGATGGCGCATCGCGCTGGGAAATCCTCATCAACGTGGTGGTGCCGATCCTGCGGCCGACGCTGATGGTGCTGGGCACTTTCTTCTTCATCTGGACCTGGAACGAGTTCCTGATCCCGGTGGTGATGCTCGTCTCCAACGACAATCAGACCGTGTCTGTAGCCATGGGCCTGACGCGCGGGCAGAACCTGTCGGATCCGATATTGCAGGCAGCGGCGTCGCTGCTCGGCATTGCGCCGACGGTGATCTTCTTCCTGATCTTCCAGCGCACCCTTACGCGCGGCGTGGCTGCTGGTGCCGTGAAGTAAGCCAAGCTAACACTTGGCGCCGTCCCAGTCGGCCCGCATCTGGTAGATGCGGTGCGGGCCGCCGGGAAGCGCTATGGTCTCGGCGAGGGCCCAGCCTGACGCCAAGAAAAGGGCGTCGGCGTGTGCGGTCAACGCCAGTAAACCGTCATGTCCCAAACGTGCAGCTTCCTTGATGGCGCACTGGAGCAGGGCGGCTGCTACGCCGCGACGCCGATAAGCGGGGGCAACCAGAAGCCCACCGAGCCAGGGCAGGGGCGGCCGGGCAATGCCGCCCGAGGTTTCGGTCAGCGCCGCTGTGCCGACTGGCTCGCCATCGATAAACGCGGCGAGCCCAAGCGGAAGCCGATTGCGCTCGAGTCGGGCGGTGAGGTCTTCGGCCGCGGAGTGTCGCCCAGGGCCATACCATCCCGGCCATTCGGTTTCCATGAGCCGGACCAACGAGGGCATGGCGTCTGGTCGGTCGGCCAGGAGGGCGATCGAGAGCGCTGGACTCATTCGCTTAGTGGCGCGACGATCCGCGAGCAGACCCAAAGAATAGTGGCGGGGGCATTGCCGGCTGAGACCACGGCGTGCCCCATGGTGCTGTCGAAATAGCAGCAGTCGCCTGCCTCCAGCATCATGGGTGAATAGTGCTCGGTGTTGAGAGTGACGCGGCCGTCGAGGACAAAGATGAACTCCTCGCCATCGTGACTGACCAGGTTGGGGAAGTCCTTGATGTCGTTGGCCTTGATGGTTGCCAGCATCGGCACGAACTGCTTCCGCCGCACATCGGCGCAGAGCATCTCGTAGTCGTATTGCGCGATGGATTGTCGGACGCCATTGCCGCGGCGCGTAATGGTGAGACGGCCGGTGCTCTGCCGGCGCTGGCCGGCGAAAAGGTCGGTGATGTCAATGCCGAGGCCGTCGGCCAGCCGTTGCATGGTGTCGTAGGTGGGCGACATCTGGCCGTTCTCGATCTTCGAGAGGGCGGAGGATGAGATGCCGCTGCGTTTACCCAGTTCCGACAGGGTAAGTCCTGCTTGCCGCCGCAAGCGCCGAACGATCACCGATAGTGGTTCAGTGGCGGCGACCTGCGGAAGATCGGGGCTCGGAAGGAGATCAGCCATTTCATCAATCCACGCTCAAACCGGCAGACGTGGCGGAGCGGTCACCGTGTTGCTCAACATCTCCAAGAGCGCCACGGCTCCAGGCCGTCCCGGTTAGTGCCGAAATGTCAGCAAGTAAAGCGCTGGAAACCCAAATGCCTTGTTGTTCTGCCCGCGCCCGGGCGGCATAGCGCCTGTCCCCGGGAAGGCGCGCACCCTGACTGGCAATATCAGCAAACATTGCCTCGGCGGCGGATTGGCCATCCAGGTCCGCACCGGCGGAGAAACGCGCCGGATCGAAGGCGATGACGATTTCGCCATGGCGTGGGGCCAAACCCTCCCCGCCGTCTTCCACGATTGCATCGCGGCTGGTCAGATCTCCCACCAGCGAGCCGGCCAATAGTTCGACCATTGCGGCAAGGGCAGAACCTTTGTGACCGCCAAACGGGAGCATGGCGCCAGACAGGATGGCCGCAGGATCGGATGTTGGCTCTCCTGCCGAATCGATACCCCAGCCTTCGGGTGCCGACGTGCCGGCACGGCGATAGAGTTCGATCTCCCCACGGGCGATCTCGCTTGTTGCAAAGTCGAAGACGAACGGGTTTCCGCCGGGACGCGGCCAGGCAAAGGCGATCGGGTTGGTTCCGAACACCGGCCGCTTGCCCCCGGCTGGAGCCATCCAGGCGTGGTTCGGCGTCATTGCAAGGGCCGCAAGGCCGGCACGAGCCAGCGGCTCGACCTCGGGCCAGAGCGCCGAAAGGTGGAGGCAATTGCGGATGGCGAGTGCCGCGATGCCCTGCGAGCGGGTAGCCTCGATCAGCATCGGCATAGCGACGTGGAACGCATAGGGCGAGAAGCTGTCTGCGGCATCGGCAAGCACAATGCCGGGAGCGATACGCCTGGTCTCGGGCTCGCGGCGTCCCCAGGCCGGTCGGCTCCGCATCGACTGGATGACGCCAAGCAAGCGATAGAGGCCATGCGAGAAACTCTCGTCGCGCTGTGCCGCGACCATGGCCTCAGCCACAATCAGCGCCTGCGCCCTAGGCATTCCTTCTGCCCGCAGGCTCTCGGAGACCTGACCAAGAAGCTGATCGTAGGAAAACAAAGTGCCGCCGTGAATTTGCGCGGTCCTCACATGGTTTTGCGCAGCCCTAACCCATTCGCCGATATGGCGAAAGGCCTGCCGATCAATGCAATTCCGGCGTGCTGTCCCTTGAACCATACTAGGAATTTCGTCCCTCAAAAGAAAGAGAATTCACTATCGGAAAATTCCTTTGTCATGCCTTCGGTTTCCTGCTTAGCTGGCTGGCGTGACAGTTGGTGGATGCGTCAGGCAGGCGGCCAAATCTCCCCGGTGCAACAGGGATTGACCAGCCGGCGGACCAGAAAGGGATGCAAATGAAGGGGCTTACGACTGCCTTGCTGGCTTCGGTGACCGTGCTCGCCCTAAGCGGCGCTACGCCGGCTTTTGCGGAGCGCGTATTGCGGCTCGATGAGGCGCCAATCGGTGAAATCGATCCGGCCAAGGGCACGGACTATGCCGATACGGTGCTGTCGATCAATATCTACGACACGCTGGTCTACCCCAAGCAAGGTGGTCCCGGCGTGCAGCCGCTGCTTGCGACCGAGTGGACGATCGACGGGCTGAGCTACACGTTCAAGCTGAAGGATGGCGTGAAGTTCCACTCCGGCAATCCGCTGACGTCTGATGACGTCGTGTTTTCATACAATCGCCTGATGGCGCTGCAGCAAGGCTTTGCCAGCCTGTTCCAGGATCGCGTCGCGTCGGTCGAGGCTATCGACCCGCTCACCGTGAAGTTTACATTGAAGGAAGCCTATGCGCCCTTCCTCGCGGCGCTGGTGCGGCTTTCCATCGTCGACAAGAAGCTGGTCATGGAGAACCTCGCCGATGGCCCTCATGGCGAGTTCAAGGACTATGGCAGCGCGTATCTGAGCGCCAACAGTGCAGGATCGGGCGCCTACAAGGTAACTGCGCAGAACCCGCAATCCGAGACGACGATGGCGAAGTTCGACGGCTATTTCCTGCCGTTTGCCGAGAACGCGCCGGACGTCGTACGCTACCGTTATGGCCTGGAGGCCTCGACCGTCCGCCAGCTGATCTCGCGCGGCGAGCATGACATTGCCAACCTCTGGCTGCCGCCCGAGGTGATCAAGGCCATGGTCGACGAAGGCTCTGCGCATCTGGCGCTCGAGCCCGGCGCGACAGGCGAATACATAAAGCTCAACACGCAGCGGCCACCGCTCGACGACGTGCATTGCCGTCTCGCACTGAGCCATGCGTTCGATTATGAGACCTCGAACCAGCTGCTCAAGATCAATGATCAGGCGTCGCTGGGCGTCTCCATGAACGGTGCCTTGCCGTCAGGCCTGCTTGGGCACAATCCCGCCGATCCGCCGTTCACGAAGGACATGGAGAAGGCAAAGGCAGAGCTTGCACAGTGCAAGTACAAGCCGGGGGATCATCCGCTCGAAATAGCCTGGATTGCCGAGGTGCCGGCGCGCGAGCGCGTCGCGCTGCTAATGCAGGCGGCGTTTACCGAACTCGGCTTCACCGTCAACGTGACTCGCACCCCCTGGGCGCTGGTCACCGAGCAGGTGACACAACCGGCAACTGCCCCGCATGCGGTGGAAATCGCAGTGGCCGCGGTAACGCCCGATCCGGATTCGCTGCTGTTCAACATGTACTCGTCAACGGTGCCGCCGACCTGGATGTCGGCCGAGCACCTGAAGGACGACGAAGTAGACAGGCTGCTCGCGGCTGGTCGCACGGAAACTGACGAGGCGAAGCGCGCCGAGATTTACAGCCAGCTCAACAAGCGGCTGCGTGATCTGGCGCCCGACATCTTCGCCTATGAGTTCACCGGCGTGTATGCAGTCCGCAAAGGGGTAGAGGTGAACAACCTAAAGGATGCCTCCACCCGGTACTCGCCGGCCAGCTTCTCGATGCTGTTCAAGGACATCAGCATCAACCAGTGACCCAAGGCGGGTGGGGCATCGGCCCCGCCCGTTTCCGTCGGCAGGCGAGGTTTGACCCGTCTCGCCATGCCGGCGGCGCCAGTCTTGTGTCCAGACCGCCGGATTTCAGGCGGCCCCGAGGATCCGTTCTTGCCGAAACTGTTGCTGACATTCCTGCGCCGGGTCGGCACCTCGCTGATCGTGCTGTTCGGCGTCTCGATCCTGATCTTCGGGATTGCGCGGGTTATGCCGGGTGATCCGGCCCGTATTGCGCTCGGCCCAAATGCCACGCAGCAGCAGGTCGACGCACTGCGCGAGGCACGGCACCTCAACGACCCGATCCATGAGCAGTATTTCTACTTCATTCGCGACCTGCTGCATGGCGATCTCGGCGTGTCGCTCTATACCAAGCGGCCGGTAACCACCGACGTAGCGCAGTACCTGCCCGCATCGCTGGAACTGGTGTTCGCCTCGGGCCTGCTGATGGTCGTCATCGGAATTCCACTGGGGCTGTTCACCGCGCGGTTCCAGGGCCGCTGGCCGGACCATGCCGGGCGGCTGCTGAGCGTGGTGGCCGTTTGCACGCCAGCCTTTGTCTGGGGCGTCATACTGCAGCTGCTCTTCGCCTATTTCGTTCCGATCTTTCCGATCGAAGGGCAGATGAGCAGTGCCATGAAGCCGCCGCCGACGGTTACAGGCTTCCTGACAGTCGACTCCATCCTGGCGGGCAACCTGCCGGCATTGGCGAATGCGCTCTATCATCTCATGCTGCCGGCGCTGGCTCTCGCGCTTGCCGCAATCGGGCAGACGGCGCGCCTGACGCGATCCAGCATGATCGAGATCTACCGCAAGCCCTATGTGGAGATGTCGCGGGCGTACGGCTTTTCGGAGAGCAAGATTGCCACGCGCTATGCGTTCCGACCGGCCCTGATCCCGACGCTCACCGTGTTGGGGCTCGATTTCGCAGCATTGCTTGCCAACGCATTCCTGGTCGAGAGGGTCTTCGGCTGGCCGGGTCTGTCCCGGTACGGCGTCGAAGTGATCCTGAGGAAGGATCTGGATGCGATCGTTGGTACCGTTCTGATCATCGCGGCGCTGTTCCTGATCTGCAACCTGATTGTCGACCTGCTCGTGTCCATCATCAACCCGCGTATCCGCCTCGCCGAGAAGAGGGCCGGGTCATGAGCGCGCGCCCACGTTCGGCAGCCCTCGAAAGCTTCCGCTCGAACCCGATATCGCTGTTTGGCCTCGGCCTCGTGGCGTTCTGCGTGCTCGCGGCGATCTTTGCTCCGTGGGTGACGCCATACCCCGCCCATGTCGGCCCGATAGGCGATTTTGCCGCAATCAATGCTGCGCCGTCGGCCAACCACTGGTTCGGCACGGATACGATCGGGCGGGACATCTTCACCCGCATCATTTTCGGCTACCGGCTGTCCCTCACCATGGCCGTGCTCGTGCTGGCCATCTCGGTGCCAATCGGTGTCGTACTCGGACTCATTGCCGGATATGTCGGTGGCTGGGTCGAGTACGTCATCATGCGGCTGACAGATGTTTTCCTCGCCATTCCGCCGCTGGTTCTTGCCATGTCGATCATGGGGTTCCTGCCACCGACGCTCACCAACGCGATGCTCGCCGTCACTGCGATGTGGTGGCCCTGGTATACACGGCTCGTCTACAACGTCGTCCGAGCCGAGGCCCGCGAGGGCTATGTGCTTGCAGCCGAAGTGGTGGGTGCCTCGGTGCCTCATATCCTCTTTCGGGAAATCCTGCCCAACTGCGTGCCGCCGGTGCTGACCAAGGTCACGCTCGACATCGGCTTCGTGGTGCTGATGGTCGCGTCGCTAAGCTTTCTTGGGCTGGGTGTTCAGCCCCCGACGCCCGATCTCGGCTCGATGGTCGCTGATGGCGCCAAGTACATGCCGGATGCCTGGTGGCTCACAGTCTTCCCGGCGCTCTCAATCATGGTGCTGGTGCTGGGGTTCAATCTCCTCGGTGACGGCCTCCGCGAAGCCTTCGACTCGGAGGTTTGAGGTGGCAGAAGACAGCGTTCTCACTATCTCGGACCTGAGCCTGACGTTCGGCAGGGGGCGCACCGCGAGCCAGGTGCTGCACGGGATTTCTCTGCATGTGAAGCGCGGCGAGAAGGTTGCTTTGGTAGGCGAGTCCGGCTCGGGCAAGTCGGTCACTGCGCGTCTCGCCATGGGCCTGCTGCAATCCAAGAAGACACGGATTTCTGGCCGGATCGAAGTCGATGGGATCGATGCCACGCAGGGCGGCACGGCCATAGCAGGTGCCCGCGGGACGAGGGTCACGATGATCTTCCAGGACCCAACTTCGGCGCTCAACCCCGTCTTCCGGGTCGGCAGCATCTTCCGTGAGGTTCAGCGCACCGGTGACGCGAGCCTGACGCAGACGGAGATGGATCGGCGCGCCATTGAGGCATTGAAGGCGGTTTCGATCCCGGATCCGGACCGGTGCCTGCAATCCTATCCGTTTCAGCTCTCGGGCGGCATGAACCAGCGCGTCCTGATCGCCATGGCGCTGATCAATGACCCGACGCTTCTCATCGCCGACGAGCCGGGCACGGCACTCGACGTGACCGTGCAGGCGCAGACGCTGGGCCTGATGCATGACCTGACCCAGCGCAAGGGCACGGCCGTGCTCTTCATTTCGCACAATCTCGGTGTGGTGCGCGAATTCGCCGACCGGGTCTATGTCATCTATCGTGGCCGCATAGTCGAGCACGGCACCACGGCGCAGCTGTTCTCCGATCCGCGCCACCCGTATACGCGTGCTCTGCTGCAGGCCGTGCCGAAGATCGTGAAGACCGGGTTGCCGGAACTTCCAGAGCAAAGCCCAAGTTTTCTCGACCCGCTGATCGTGCACGCGGGCTGCGGTGAGCCGGGCAGGGTGCCGGCATGAGCGCGCTCCTTGAAATCCAAGGCATCGGCAAGACGTTCGCGTCCGATGGCCACTCGGTACGAGCCCTCGACGATGTGTCGCTCGAGGTGCGTCGAGGCGAATGTCATGCCATCGTGGGGGAGTCCGGTTCAGGAAAGTCTACGCTCGCCAACCTCATCCTTGGCATCTACGCGCCGAGCGAGGGCCGGATGCTGTTTGACGGCGCGGAGTTGCCAGGGCGACGATTGGCCGAGCATCGGCGGCGGATCCAGCTGGTGCAGCAGAACCCGCTTTCCTCACTCAACCCACGCCGCAAGGTCGGTGCGTCGATCCGCCTGCCGCTGGATGTGCATAGGATTGGCTCGTCGTCGGAGCGAAAGGCGAGGGTTGAGAGCCTCCTGGTCGAGGTGGGCCTTGAGCCCGAGATGGCGCGGCGGTCGCCATCGTCCCTGTCCGGAGGGCAGCGGCAGCGGGTCGCAATTGCGCGGGCGCTGGCGGCAGACCCCGACCTTATCGTGCTGGACGAGCCGACATCCGCGCTCGACGTGCTTGTGCAGGCGCGGGTCCTGGCGCTGCTCGACAAGCTGAGGCGCGAGCGCGGGCTCACTTACATGTTCATCACGCATGACCTCGCCGTGGTACGGGCGCTGGCCGACAGGGTCAGCGTCTTTGCCGCAGGCAAGCTGGTTGAAAGTGGCGCGGTGGACGATCTCTTCGCCAACCCAAAAGCCAGCTTCACACGCAACCTCATCGCCGCAGTGCCTGTGGTGACAGAGGAAGAAGCGGCCCTGCGCGAGCAGGCGCGGCACGGCGCTGAAACAAGAGCAGTATCAGGGAGACAATCGCCATGACCGCAAGCTTGCGTGTCGCGACAGATGTGGGCGGAACATTCACCGATCTTGTGACGTTCTCGGTCGATGCGCATGGACGGCAGGTGATCCGCACCGCCAAAGCCGATACGACGCCGCCGAACTTCGAAAAGGGCGTGCTCGACGTCATGGCGAAGGCAGGCGTCGCGCCGAGCGACGTGGCGTTCTTCGCGCATGGCACGACGGTGGTGATCAATGCGCTGACAGAGCGCCGCGGCGTGAAGACCGGGCTCGTCACCACGCGCGGCTTCCGCGACATCCTCGAAATTGCGCGCGGAAACCGGCCGGACTTCTTCAATCTCGCCTATGACAAGCCGGAGCCCTTCGTGCCACGGCATCTCCGCCTCGAGATTGGTGGCCGCATGACCTATCGCGGCATGGAGAGCGAGGCGCTCGATCTCTCGGAGCTCGATGCGATCGTCGCCGAGTTCCGCGCGCGCGGTGTCGAGGCCATCGCGGTCTGCCTGCTGCACGCCTATGCCAACCCCGCGCACGAGACTGCGGTGGCGGAGCGGCTCAGGCAACTCATGCCCGAGGCGAGCGTCGTGGCCTCGCATCAGATCACCCGCGAGTGGCGCGAGTACGAGCGCACCAATACCACGGTACTCTCAGCCTATGTGCAGCCCATCGCCGAGGCTTATCTCAACGGGTTGAAGGACGCGATGGAGGCCGGAGGCTTTTCTGGCCAGCTCTATGTCATGCAGTCCAATTGCGGCGTCGACAGCCTGGAGGCCACGAGCCGCATCCCGATCACCATGGTCGAATCCGGGCCGGCGTCGGGCTTTTGGGGCGCGGCTGAACTCGGGCGGCTTATCGGTGAGCCAAACGTGCTGGCGCTCGATATCGGCGGTACCACGGCAAAATGCTCGCTGATCGAGAATGCCCAGGTCCGCATCAAGACCGATTACTGGATTGAACGCAGCCGCGAGAAATCCGGCTATCCGGTGATGGTGCCGGTGGTCGACCTTGTCGAAATTGGCAATGGCGGAGGCTCGATCGCCTGGGTGGATGACTATAGTCGGCTGCATGTCGGTCCGCGTTCGGCCGGCGCCATGCCGGGTCCTGCCTCCTATGGGCGCGGCGGCACGAAGGCCACCACGACTGACGCGAACCTGGCGCTCGGACGCATCGACCCCAACTATTTCTGTGGCGGCACGATCACCGCCGATATGGCAGCTGTGAACACGGCGCTCGATGAACTCGCTGGAAAGCTGGGGGTCGACCGGACCGAAGCGGCGCGCGGCATCGTACGGATCGCCAACAACAACATGGTCAATGCGCTGAAGCTGGTATCCCTCAACCGGGGCTACGACCCGCGCGATTTCACGCTCGTTGCGTTCGGCGGCGGCGGCGCCATGCATGCCGTGGCGCTTGCCACCGAACTCGGCTGCCCCAAGGTCGTCATCCCGCGTGGTGCCTCGGTGTTTTCCGCCTGGGGCATGGTGATGAGTGATCTGCGTCGCGACTATTTCGTCACCCGCCTCATCGGCGGCGACACGGCGGCTGCGGATATCTCCGCGCTTATCGCCGAGGTCGCTGCGAACGCGCGGCAGCAGTTTGCTGCAGAGAATGTTTCAGCTGACCAGTTGAAGCTCGTGGCCCTGTTGAAGTGTCGGTACCAGAACCAGGAACATTCGGTGGAAGTCGAAGTGCCTGCCGGGCCTTTCGATACCGAGGCACATGCGGCGCTGACCGCTAAGTTCCATGAGATGTACGAGCGCGAGTACACCTATCGGCTTGACGCACCGGTAGAAGTGGTCGGGCTGCACATGGTGGCTTCCGCTGAAGTCGGCAAGCTGGAGCTTGGCAAGGTCCCCGTTACCGGTTTGGCGCTTTCCGCGGCCATCAAGGGCCGTCGCCCAGTGGACTACGCCACTGATGGGGTGCACGAGGCGACGATCTACGACAGCGAAAAGCTGGAGCCGGGCATGAGCTTTGTGGGCCCCGCGATCATCGAGGATCCGGGCACGACCATCGTGGTCCACCCGGGGAATGCGGTCGCGATCGACCCGTATGGCAACACAATCATCACGCTCAGGGCTGGGGAGAACTGAAATGGCTGCGGTCTACGATCCCGTCACTTTCGAGATCATCCAGAACTCGCTCGCTGCCGTGTCGGACGAGATGTTCGCCGCCATGCGAAAGACCGCGATGAGCGCGATCATTTACGAAGTGCTCGACATGGGCACCGGCATCACCGACGCGGCGGGCGAAATCGCGTCTTCAGGTGCAGGCATTCCGGCCTTTGTCGGCGTGCTCGACAAATCGGTGAAGGCAATACTCAAGCGACATCCACTCGCGACGATCAAGCCGGGGGATGTCTTTGCCACCAACGATCCGTTCTACGGAGGGGTGACGCACCTGAACGACGTGATCCTCGCGATGCCGGTGTTTGCAGGAGACACTATCATCGCATGGACAGCCAACATCGCGCACTGGAACGACATTGGCGGCATGGTGCCGGGTGGCATGTCGACCGATGCCTATGAACTGTTCCAGGAGGGACTGCGACTGCCTGCGGTGAAACTCATATCCGAAGGCGTGCCGAACCAGGCGCTGATGGATGTGATGACCGTCAATTCGCGCCTTCCCGATTTCCTAAGGGGCGACATGTGGGCTGGCATCGCGGCGGCGCGGCTGGGCGAAAGGCGGCTCAAGGAACTCGCCGAGAAATATGGGCGGGACACGTTTATCGCGGCCATGGCGAATTTCATGGACTACGGCGAGCAGCGGACGCTGGCTGGCCTTCGCGCACTTCCCAAGGGCAAGTACTCTTTCGCCGAAGAGCAGGATGACGGGCTGATCTACAAAGTCACGATCGAGATCACCGACGACAAGTTCATCGTCGACCTGACCGACAATCCGGACCAGGTTCGCGGTCCGACAAATGCCAGCGTCGACGGCATCATGATTGCCGCCCAGATGGCGCTGAAAGCCGTCACGGACCCTTCGCTCACCGCCAATGGCGGCTCGTTCCGGCCAATCGTGCTGAAGACACGACACGGCTCGGTATTCGACCCGAAGGAGCCCGCAGCACATGGCTTCTACTACGAGGTCGAAATGCGGGTGTTCGACGTCATGCTGCGTTGCCTCGCACAGGCCATGCCCGACCATATGGCGGCAGGACACTTCGCCTCGATCTGCGGCACGGTGATCGGCGGCCCGCACCCTGACACGGGGCGTTTTTTCACCATCGTGGAGCCGCAAATGGGTGGCTGGGGCGCTCGCAAGGGGCGAGACGGCAATAGTGCAATCTTCTCAGGGTTCCACGGGGAGACTTTCAACTGCCCCGCGGAGATCGCCGAAGCGCGCTACGGGCTCGACGTACGCTGCCTTGAACTCAACCCGTTGCCGGGTGGCGAGGGCAAGTGGCGTGGAGGTCGCGGCATCCGGCTCGACTACGTGGCACGTGCCGACAACAATTTCCTGACGGTCGGTTACTCGCGCGCGCGCATTCTGCCTTGGGGGGTAGCGGGCGGCCGCGACGGCACCGGCAATTACGTCGAGGTGATCCGCACCAATGGGGAGGTGTCGAAGCACGCCTTTGCCACCGGCGTCACGCTCAACACCGGCGACGTCGTGCGGGTGCAGACATCGTGCGGCGCGGGCTACGGACCGCCGGCCGAACGCGACCCCGAAGCCATCAGGGCCGATCTACTCGACGGTTACATCACGCCGGAACGGGCGCAGGAGATTTACGGCTTCAAGGCCTAGGCCGACAATTCGAGGCGAAGTGGCTCTACGGCCCCCGGCCGCAGGGCCACGAGAGAAGAGGGACAGGAGGGCAGCTTGGCGACCCGCATCGGAGTCGATATCGGCGGCACGTTTACCGATCTCGTCTACTACATTGAAGAAACGGGCGAGACCTTCGAAGGCAAGGTGCAGACCGTGCCTCACGCCCCCGAAGAGGGAGTGGTGCATGCCGTCAAGGCGCATGTACCTCCAGAGGTGATCGAGAACGCGGCGTTCTTCCTCCATGGCACGACGGTAGGGCTCAATGCACTGCTCGAGCGCCGAGGATCGGTGGTCGGGCTCATCACGACGGAGGGCTTCCGCGACGTGCTCGAGATCCGGCGAGGCGACCGCGCGGAAATGTACAACCTGTTCTGGAAGCAGCCGGAACCGCTGGTGCCGCGCCATCGCCGCCTTGGTGTGCCCGAGCGGGTGATGGCGACAGGCGAGGTCTACAGGGAACTCGACGAAGACGCAGTGCGCGCGGCGCTGAGGGTGCTGATGGCTGACAAAGTGGATGCCATCGCTGTCTGCCTCCTCAATGCCTTCGCCAACCCCGCGCATGAACTCAGGATTGAAGCCATCCTCCGCGAAGAGGGTTACCCGGGCGGCATTTCGCTCAGCCACCGTATATCGGGCGAATTCCGCGAATACGAGCGGACCTCGACCACGGTGATCGATGCTTTTGTGCGCGGGCGCATGGCAAACTACCTGCAGCGGCTCGACGCGCGGCTGCGCGAACTCGGCTTCAAAGGGGCCTCGCTGATCACCCGCTCGGGCTCCGGTTCGATGACTTTCGCCGAAGCCGAGGCGCGGCCGTTCGAAACCATCATGTCCGGTCCGGTCGGCGGCGCGCATGGTGCGTCCGAACTGGCGCAGGACCTCGGCATCAAGGCGCTGATCACCGCCGATGTGGGCGGCACCAGCTTCGATACCGCGCTCGTGCTCGATGGCGCGCCGCAGGTGCTCTACGAAGGCACCATCGACGGCATGCCAGTGCAGACACCATGGGTGGACGTGCGCTCGATCGGCTCCGGGGGCGGCTCCATCGCCCATGTCGATCTGGGTGGGCTGATGCGGGTCGGCCCGCAATCGGCGGGCGCCGTCCCCGGGCCGGCGGCCTATCGTAAGGGCGGCATCGAGCCGACCATGACGGATGCCGCGCTCTATTTGGGCATGCTTGGGCCGGGCCGGCTCGCCTCTGGCATCGTTCTCGACGTGGCGGCGGCCGAGGCGGCACTAAAGCGCGTCGGCGAAAAGCTCGGGCAGGATGTCGAGGCAACGGCAATCGGCGTTATGCGCATTGCCGCTGCGGCGATGGGCGGAGCGATGCGTGAGGTGACGGTAGAGCAGGGGCTCGATCCGCGCGGGATGGTGTTGCTCCCGTTCGGTGGCGCCGGCCCGCTGATGGCGGTGCTGCTCGCCGACGAGCTCAGGATGAACACGATCATCGTGCCGCCCTTTGCCGGCAACTTCTCCGCATGGGGCCTGCTTGGAGCGGACATGGTGCAGTCCTCGGCCCGCACGCGGGTGATGGATCTCGATGAGGCCGGGCTGTCAGCTGCCGGAGAAATCCTGGCCCAGCTCTTCAGCGAGATCGGGAGCCGCACAGATGCCCGCACCGATGGAGTAAAGAGCGCCAAACTCGACCTGCGATACAAGGGACAGGAGCATACGCTGTCGGTGGATGTTCCGTTGAACGCTGATGGGGCGTTCTCATTGGCGGCCGAAGACGTAGCCGATCGCTTCATCGCAGCCTATCTCACCACCTTCGGCAGCAGGCTGCCGGCGAAGGTGGAGATCGTCGCCACCCGCGCCACCTATCGGGTGCATCTGCCCAAGCGGCAGCAGAAGCACATGGTGATCACGGGTAGCGGCGCGGTTACCGAAACAATCAGCGCCTGGAGCTTTCTGAACAAGCGCCGGATGAGCTTTGCCGTGGTGCCGCGCGAGGCAATCAGTACCGAACTTCATGGTCCGGCGATCGTCACCGAGGCCACCTCCACCCTCTATGTCGATGACGGCTGGGTCGTCACCCATGGCGGCCACGGCGAACTCGTCCTCAAGCGAAAGGGCTGAGCCATGCTCAAGCACGATGTAGTCGTCCACAAGGCGGGAAAGGCCAGCACCGAGCCCGTCGCCGATGCCGATCCGATCACCACCGAAGTCGTCCGGCACGCGCTCAACTCTGCGGCCAACCAGATGAAGCGGGCACTGGTGCGCACTGCATTCTCACCGGTGATATACGAGGTCCTCGATTTTGCCGTTGCCATTTACGACAAGGAGCTGCGGCTGCTGGCGCAGGCGCCCTCGCTGCCGATGTTCATGGGCACGCTGAACTTTTGCGTCGACGAGGCGGTGAAGGGTGTCGGCGGGGTGGGCAACCTCAACGATGGCGACATCATCATTTACAATTGGCCCTATGGTACCGGCTCGCACCCGCAGGACCTGGCAGTGGTTATGCCTGCGTTCTCTAAGGGCGAGCTCATCGGCTATTCCTGCATCAAGGGCCACTGGCTCGATATTGCCGGCAAGGACCCGTACTGCACCGACACGGTGGACGTCTTCCAGGAGGGCACGATCTACCCCGGCGTGAAGATCGTCAGCCGAGGGGTGATGAACGAGGAAATCTACCGCATCATCCTCGCCAATTCGCGCGTGCCGAAGATGATTGCGGGCGACCTCAATGCAGAGATCGTCGGCGTGCGAACCGGAAACGCCGCCTTTATCGAGGTTGTGGAGCGGTTCGGGCTCGCAGAGTTCAGCAAAGCGGTCGAGCAGATGTTCGATCACGGCGAGCGCGTGGTCCGCTCGTATTTCGAGAAAATCCCCGATGGCCGCTATGTCGGGCAAGGGGTGATGGACGACAACGGCATCGAGGGTAAGCTCATCCCATTCGAAGTTGTGGTCGAAGTGTCGGGCGGCAATGTCCGGCTCGATTTCTCCAATGCGCCCGACCAGCAGGTAGGGCCGGTGAACTGCCCGGTGCCTTCGACGATCTCGACGAGCCGAGTGGCAATCTCGATGCTGGCCGGCATGGGCGAGGCGCCGAACGAGGGACATTTTCGCGCCATCGAAGTGCTGACACGGCCGGGCAGCATGTTCCACCCGCTGCCCCCGGCGCCATGCTTCCTCTATGGCTGGCCGGCGCTGCAGGCCATCGAAGTTGTCTACAACGCTATATCCAAGGCCGTCCCAACAGCCGTGCCGGCCATGAGCGGTGGCTGCATCGCGTCGCTGGTGCATTGGGGCACTCGCGAAGCGACGGGCGAGCCCTGGGCCGACGGCGCGCCGCACCCGGTTGGACAGGGCGCATGGAAGGGGGGCGACGGCGGCACCATGCTGCATATCGCGGAATCTGCGACGCGCTTCTCGCCGGTGGAAGTCTGGGAATCGCGCAATCCTTGGGTGGTGGAGAAGATGGAGTTGGCCACCGATTCATGCGGACCCGGCGAGTATCGCGGCGGGCCAGGCGTCGATTTCCATTTCCGCATGCTCGAAGACACCTTTGTAACCACTGCGGTTGAGCGCACCAAAACGGCGCCCTGGGGCCTCGAAGGGGGTGGGACTGGACGGCCAAACGGAGCGGCAGTGATCACACCTGAGGGTGAGGTGATCGACAAGCCCAAGGCGACGCGGCTTTCCGCAAAGAAGGGCGGCATGATCCGGCTCAGAACGGGCGGGGGCGGCGGGTATGGCGACCCAAAGCTAAGGTCGCCCGAAGCGGTGCGAAAGGACCTGAAGGCCGGCTACATCACCGAGGCGTTCGCGCGGAAGCACTATCCGCAGGCATTCTAGAAGCTTGGGGCCGCCCGGAGGCGACCCCAGCCACTCAGCTGTTGAGCATCAACTGATAGCCGGCAGGAACGTGTCGGAAGCCATTGCCGGCAGCCTCGACATACCCCACACCCGGGAATGGCAGGTGGTAGCCGATGAAGGGCACCTTGTCGGCGGCGAGCATGCCAAGCACCTTGCGCCGTGTAGCCGCGGCAGCCGGTTTGTCGGCATCGAAGCGCACTTCCCAATCCGGATTGGCGAGCGACCAGACTGCGTGGTTGGCAAGGTCGGCCGTAACGATGACGCGTTGCCCGGCGCTTTCGATATTGTACACGAAATGCCCGGGTGTATGGCCGAAAGCCGCGATTGCCGTAATTCCCGATACTGCGGCGCCGCCGTCATCGAGGAATGTAAAGCGGTCGGCGATGGGGCGAATGACCTTGTCGTAGTTCTCGTTACCGGCACCAGCCCAGTGATTGTTCTCGATGGCGCCGGTGACGTAGCGCGCATTCGGAAAGGTCAGCGCGCCTTCGTTAAGCAGGCCGCCGATATGGTCCCCATGCATGTGCGTCACCACGACCACGTCAACCTGGTCGGCGGTGTAGCCAGCGGCACTTAGGGCAGCGAGCGTACCAGCTGCCGAGATGCCCGCATCAAACAGCACCAGCTCCTTGCCTGTATTCACGACGGTGGGGGTGAAGAAACTCTGAGAACGATTTGCTGGAATGAACGCCGCAGCCGAGGCGGCGGCGAACTCCTCGGGGGTTACGTTGAGGCCGAAGGTCTTTTGCGGCTCCTCATTGACGCTCGTACCCGCCTGCAGCGTGGTGACCTCGAAATCACCCAGCTTGAAACGATAGTGAATGGGTGTCGATGGGCCCTTCATTTCCGCCGCCGCAAACGCCCGGGATGTTCCCAGGGCTCCGGCCAGAGGCAGCACGGCACCCATGAGCAGGGTAGAGCGCCGGGAAAGCTGAAATTTCATTTCGTCCTCCTTCGCAAATCGAATGCCAAACGTACGGCAGTGCGGACCCCGTGGCCCATCACGCCATGATCACAGTCAGGTGGGATATGCTGCGAGCAAAAGGTACCTACAGCTTCAACGGACCGCGATTGGCGACTAAGCTGCCTATATGCTCGCGCCCCGAATCCTTGTTGATGCCGATGCCTGCCCGGTGAAAGACGAGATCACTCGCGTCGGTTCACGACACGGAATCGAGATGATCTTCGTTGCGAATTCGGGCCTCAGGCCATCGCGTGATCCATTGATCCGTAACGTCCTGGTTCCGCAAGGCGCCGATGTGGCAGATGACTGGATCGCCGAAGCGGCCACGGCGCGCGACGTGGTGGTTACCGCCGATATTCCACTCGCAAGCCGAGCGCTTGCCAAGGGCGCGACTGTGATGGGCCCGACCGGCAAGCCCTTCACCGAGGCCTCGATCGGCATGGCACTCGCAATGAGGGAACTGAACCAACACCTGAGGGAAACGGGCGAAAGCCGTGGATTAAATGCTGGTTTTACCGCCAAGGATCGAAGTCGGTTCCTGCAGGCGTTGGATGAAGCGGTAGTCCGGTTGAAGCAAAGCTAAGTCCTGCTTTCCAACAGGGGAGCCTTTTGGGCTGTCCCTCAGGGCGCTCTACGCCCGGCGTTGCGCAAGGTAGACATGGTCGCAGGCGAGCACGGTTTCGCCGCGCTGGTTGATGACCCGCACCTGTTCGACGATGCGGCCATATTGCGGGCGCTTGGGGTCAGGCTCGAGACCAGCAATAGTAAGTTCCGTGTGGATGGTGTCGCCGATAAAGAGTGGCTTCGGGAAGCGCAGCCGCTCGAACCCATAAGTGAAGGCGAGCGGATTGATCTCGCTAGCCGTCAGGCCAATGCCAATTGCGAAGGTCATCGTGCCATGGGCAATGCGCTGGCCGAATTCCGAGTTCTTCATAAACTCCGCGTCCATGTGATGCGGGAAGAAATCGCCGGTATGGCCCGCATGCACGACGAAATCTGTCTCGGTGATGGTGCGGCCCGAAGTCTTGCGCAGCTCGCCCAGCTGGTAGTCCTCGAAGTGACGCGGGCGTTCCATCAGAAGCTCTCCTCATAAAGCCGGTCGAGGTCGTCCACGATCGCTGCGAGGGGGTCAGCGGAGGTGAGGCCGAGGTTGATGCGTTTGCTCGCCTTGTCCTGGAATGCCATGTAGCCGTTGTGGCGCGGCCGGACATAGGCGCGCTCGAGGGTGGTTCGGGTTTCGCGATAGAAGCCATGTACTGGCGTGTTCACGGCTTCCGACTCCCAACCCGACGCATGTCCGGGCTGACCGCCTGATTGCGCGTAAAGAGAGGCCTGCACGGCTTCGGACGAAACCCAATAAGCGTAGTCCAGCGCGGCGGCGACATTTTTCGAAAACGCAGAGACGGCGATACCGGTGCCGCCGAGCGCCGAACCCTTGTGATCGACAACCGGAATGTTGCCGAATTGCAGCCTCTTGTCGCGGAAGCCGTCGCGGGCATAGCTGACATAGCCATAGCCGAGCGGCATCAGGGCCAGTTCTCCGCCTCCAGCCGCCAGCAGTTCGGACGCCGCGATCGGGTCCATGTCGAAACACTTTGGGTCGATATGGGCGGTGACCGCCGCCAGCATGGCGATGGCTTCGGTGCCTGCCTTCGGGTCGACGAAGCGGCCGCGCTGCGTGTTGCAGGGCGCGCCGAGACTGGCGGTGAGCGTGAAGAAGCACATCAGGCTGTGGGGTGGTAGCATCGGGAGCACAACTTTGCCCGATCTTGCGAGTCCCAGCACTTCCCCCCATGATTTCGGCGGCGTGTTCAGACGGTCCGGACGCCAGCCCATCACCTGGGCTGCCGCATCGATGGGGAATGCCCATTGGTGGCCGGCATAGGTGTAACTTTCGAAGGATCTGCCGACACTTGCCTTTGCGATTGCAGCGCGTTCGGCATCACGTTCTGGCAGGTCGAGCGCGGCGAGGCAGTGCTGCGCTGTAACTTCGCCCACATGTGGATGATCGATGACGATCAGGTCGTAGCGGCGTGCCAGGTCCTGCACCGGATAGGCCTCGAAGTCCTGAAGGCTACGCTTCTCCCAGGTGATCTCCACTCCGGTCCGCTTCAGCCATTCAGCTGCGGTGGCGACCATGGGATCGTAGCCGCGTGGGTGGCTCCAGGTCATGCCGAGCAGTTTCGTCAAAGTCCGAACTCCTTGCGGATCTTGTCGCTGTGCTCGCCGATCAGCGGCGCGGCACGGTTAGTGGAGGGACGAACGCCGTTGATGCGGAGCGGCGCGCGCGTGGTGCGAATGGTGACATCATCCTCGCGCGTTACGGTCTGCAGCATGTCCAGCGCCTTGAAGCCCTCGCTCGCCACCAACTCGTCCCAGGTCAGCACCCTGGCGCACCAGATGTCTGCCGGTTCGAGGATCGCGAGCAGTTGCGCCGTGGATCGGGTGGCGACATGATCCGCAAGGATGCGCTTGATGGTGTCGCGGTTGGAGAACCAGCTTTTTGGCTGGTTGGCATAGGGCGCGAGCGCATCGAGGCCCAACAGTTCCGCAAGCTTGCCGATGGGAGTCATTGCGATGGCGAGCCAGCCGTCCGCCGTCTGGTAGACCCCGTAGGGCGCCGAAAGGTACGCATGCGCCGAGCGGAATTCCGAGCGTTTCGGCAGACGCTGTCCGTCATTCAGATAGGCGGTAAGCACCTCGAACTGGAAATCGACCAGCGCTTCCAGAAGGCTGGTTTCTACATGTGCGCCTTTGCCCGAAATGCCGCGTCGCACGAGGCTCGCAAGGATGCCCTGGCAGGCGGCGGCACCTGCCAGCATGTCGGCAACGGCGAGGCCGAAGGGCACCGGGCCCTGGCCGTGATCGCCATTTAGCCACATGAGCCCGGCGCGGGCCTGTGCCAGGAGATCCTGCCCTGGCCGCTCGACCCAGGGCCCCTCGAGCCCATAGCCGGTGATCGAGGCATAGACAATGCGCGGGTTGAGCGTGCTTACCGCCTTGTAGTCGAGCCCGAGACGCTCGATGACGCCGGGCCGGAAATTCTGCAGCACCACATCGGCCTTTGTCAGCAGCTTGCGCAGTGCCGCGAGGTCGTCCGGGTTCTTGAGGTCGAGGGCCAGGCTTTCCTTCGAGCGGTTGATAGCGTGGAAGTTGGTGGAATCGCCGCCGATCTCTGTGTCGGTGAGATAAAGGCGCCGGCTCAGGTCACCACCGTCTGGCCGTTCGATCTTGATTACGCGCGCACCCAGATCCTGAAGCCGCAGCGAGGCATAGGGGCCGGAGAGAAACTGGCAGAGGTCGATGACCACCAGGCCTGAAAGCGGCAGTTCTTGTTCGTCGGACATCAGGCTTTCTCGGTGTTGCCCACCCAGTCTGCTGGGTTTTTGTATTTTACTGTCTGCAGGTGCTCGCAGTAGAGCACCAGTTCGCCTTCGCCCTTGAACACCTCGTAGCTGGCCCGGATCAGGCCGAGTCCGGCATATTTTGGCCGTTTCTCGAGGTTGGTGCGGATAGTGTAGATGGTGTCGCCGATAAAGGTCGGCTTGATGAAGCGGAGCTTGTCGTAGCCGTAGCTGAAGGCGTTGATGCAGTTTGTGGCAACGAGCCCTAGCCCCGCTGAAAACACGAAGGCGCCAGCTACCAGCCGCTTGCCGAACTGGCCCTCTGTGGTGGCGAAAATCTCGTCCGCCACATAAGGATGCATGTCGGTGACCAGCGCGTTGAACTGCATCGACTCGCCTTCCGAGATGGTGCGGCGCAGCGAGCGGATTTTGTGCCCCACCTCGAAATCTTCGTAGAACCAGTTTTCCGCGTTCCACACGGGCAGGCGGGCATGATCCTCGGGCATGGTCCTGGGATGGGTGGAATATACGCCGACTGTCGGCGAAAATGGTGCTTCGCTCATGGCGAGGTCCTTACCGGTGTCGCTGGACGTGCGGCGGACTGAAAGGCTGCCTCGGCCAGCGCCATGGTGTGCCACGCATCTTCGACGGAGGTGATCAACAGCTTGTCTTCGCCGGCCGCGAAGCGCTGCAGATTGCTCATTGTACCAATGAAGGCATGCGGGAACCATTTGCCCCTGAGGGGGACCTCTGTCCATTCCCCGCCCTTTCGAACGATCCACAGTTCGTCCGGCTCGCCCTCGGGATAGTTGAGCAGCAGCCCGAGCTTCACCATCGCCGCGCCCTCGGTACCTTCGAAGCGGAAGCTCGCATCCTGGAATTTCCGACCGAAATCGTGGTTGTGGTTGATCGAGAAGGTCACACGCTGGTCGGCCGCATAGTCGAAGATGGCGGTGGTGCGGGTCTGTGCGAGGTCGGTCGATGGGTGCCCGAGCGTGCGGGCGTGGACCCCCACAGGGTTGCCGAGCATGGCGCGCAGTGTGTCGAGATAGTGTATCGAGTGAACGGCGATCTCGACGCGCGGCATGCCTTTCAGGAACGGGAACAGGTGCCACGGCGTGACGAGGTTGAGGTGCACTTCCACATCGACGAGGCGTCCGAGCCAGCCGCGTTCGAGCGCATCGGCCACCGCCAGCATCATCGATGAGAAGCGAAGCTGGAAGTTAACCGCGGCCTTGAGCCGCTTCTGCCGCGCCAGGTGCAGGATAGCGGTCGCTTCGGCGAGATCGCGGCCCATCGGCTTCTGCAGCAATACCGCCGCGCCATCTGGCAGCCTGGGCAGCACATCGAGATGCGCGCCTGGCGGGAGCGCAAGGTCATAGACCGCGCCGGGTGACGCGATGGCTTCTTCGAGGGTCGCAAAGGCCTCGGTGTCCCAGCGCGTCGCAACCTGTTGCGCACGAGCCAAGTCGAGATCGTAGACGCCGGCCACTGGCAGGCCGGCGAGCCGATAGGCGGGCAGGTGCGCGTCGTTGACGATACCGCCCGCGCCGATGATCACGATGGGGCGCGGCGCTGTGGGCGCCGGCCAGGACTGGCGCAAGGAGGCGACGTCGCGTGGGGCTGAGGCGCGATCAGTCGACATGGAAGACTTCTGGCATGTCGGCCCACCACTCGCCGGTTTTCCGGGTTTCTAGGGGCGCCTGCATCGGCATGCAGACAGCCCACCATTCCTGCGTGCGCGGATCGGCGGCCATGGCCGCCATGTCGGCCTCGAAATCGCTGCCGTGATACTCGAAATAAGAGAACAGCAGGTTTTCCGGCTGCTTGAGGAAAATCGAGTAGTTGCGGATGTTCGAGCTGGCGATCTGCTTCAGCACGTCGGGCCAGACGGCGGCATGGATCCGGGTATACTCCTCGATGGCTTCGGGCTTCAGCCCGATCACCGATCCGTAGCGCTTCATGATGGCTTCCCCTCCAGCTTGTAGATGCGTTCGGCATTACTGTGGAACAGCTTCGCCTGCTCGTCTTCGCTGGCGCCCGAGACGATCTGCCTCGTGGCGATTACCCAGCGGGTCAGGTTGCGGGTCAGAGTCACGACCGGAAAGTCCGAGCCCCAGACGACGCGGTCCCAGCCGAAGCACTCGATGACATGCTCCACGAAGGGACGCAGGTCGTCCACGCTCCAGTCGGCTTTCGCGTAGGCCGAGATCCCCGAAATCTTGGCGATAATGTTAGGCAACTCGGCCAGCCGCTTGATATCCGCGCGCCACGGATCGAGAGCCTGGTTCGCAACATCCGGTACGCCGCAATGATCGAGTACGAATTGCGTGTCCGGACACTTGGCGACAAGTTCGCGCCCGACCGGCAGTTGCCGGGCCAGCACGCAAAGGTCGAAGGGCAGGGCGGCCTTGCCCAGGAGACGGATGTTCTCGACAAAGAGAGCCGACTGGCTCAACTCATCCGGCGAGGTGTGCAGAATCCGGCGAATGCCCCTGAGCCCCACGATCTTCCGCATGCGGTCGAGATAGGCCGGAAAATCCGCGCTTTCGGGCCGCGCCGGTGCGATGGCGCCGACGATACGTGGGTGCAGCCCGGTTACAAAGCGGGTTTCGGCCTCCATGTCCGGCTCGGCGACATCCACCTCCATATGGAGCGCCGCCTCGATCCCCAACGGTGCCGCTTCGGAGAAGTAGTCCTCCGCCCTCCAGTCCCGGTTGAGCGGTGGTGCGCCCTCCAGCCAAGGATAGGCGAAGCGCGACTTGTAGACGAGGTGCAGGTGGGTATCGACAATGCGCATCATCATCCTCCTCACGGCGCCGCTATCTTGTGGCGTTCGGAAACCTCTCGGCTGGCGCTGCGCAACAGGGCGAGCGCCGCGTCACGATCTGGCGCGTCGACGGCATCGAGGCGTTGCGTGTAAGGGCATGTCAGTGCCGCGATGACGCTTCCAAGGGGGCCGAAAATCGGCACCGACAGGTTGGTCACGCCCGCGATCTGCAGGCTTTGCATGGCCTCGTAGCCCTGCTCGCGGACCTGCAGGAGGCGGGTCTCGAGTTCAGGGGGCAAAGCCTCGGCACGCCGCGTTACAGGATCTTCAAGCATCAGCGCGCGCTCCTCGGGGGAAGCATGGGCCAGGAAGACATGGCCGGAGCCGGTGTTAACGAGGCTGATGCGCGAGCCTACCCGAATCGACACGTTCCAGTAGCCTGGCCCGTCGACCTGTGCGACGACGACAAGAATGTTGCGATCGTAGACGACCAGGTGCACTGCCTGCTGCGCGTCGCGGGCGAAAGTGCGCAGTACCGGCATCGACTGGTTGACCAGCCGCCCGACGGGCGGAGTCATGTGCGCCAACTCGAAAAGCTTAAGTGTCAGTTCGTAGCGGTCGCCGTCACGCCTCACATAGTTGCGGCGCACCAGCCGGTCGAGCATCCGGTAGATCTCGTTTGGTGTGCGCTCGAGCGCCTTCGCAATCTCCGCCTGGCTGAGCCCCTCTGAGCTCGAAGCCAAAAGCTCAATAATATCCAAGCCCTTATCCAGCGCGGGTGCCCGATACTTATCGAGCTCATCGACCTGACTCAACCTGCCGTCCTCCCAAAGCATGCTTTCCAACCCGTTGACGTGGGCTGCGTCGTCTGCTTACCTACGAATAGACTTTTCACATATGGATGATCAAGGGGCGTTCTGCTCTGATGTGAAAGGGATCTGAGGGAGGAAACCTGAATGACGAAACACCTGTGGCGGGCGCTTCTGGCGTCCAGCGCCCTTGTCCTGCTCGGCGGTGCCGCGCTGGCCGAGGATTTCGACTATGGGAAGTTCGACGGGTACACGCTGAAGGTGAAGCTGATCGGCGGCACCCAGTACGAGAAGCTCTACACGCGCATCCCCGAGTGGGAGAAACTCACCGGCGCGAAGGTCGAAATCGTCTCGTCGAAGAACCACTTCGAGCTTGACCGTGAGATCAAGCAGGACATCGCGTCCGGCTCGATTGCCTGGTGCGTAGGCTCGAACCACACCAGCTTTGCCCCGCAATATGGCGATCTCTATATCGACCTGAAGGAGTTCATTCCGCAGGCCGAGCTCGACAAATATGTTCCCGGCACGCTTGCTTCGGCCATGGTCGACGGCCGCCTCGTGCAGCTGCCGCGCGTTACCGACGTCTCGAACCTCTACTACCGCAAGAGCCTCTACGAGGATCCGGCCAAGCAGGCCGCCTACAAGGAGAAGTTCGGCACCGATCTTGCGCCGCCGAAGACCTATGACGAGTGGAAGCAGCAGATCATCTTCTTTGCCGATCCTCCGAACCTCTATGGCACGGCTTTCGCAGGCAAGGACGAAGGGCTCTCGGGCCGTTTCATGGAACTGCTGCGCGCCAATGGCGGCGATGTGTTCGACGCAAACTGGAAGCCGATCTTCAATTCAGAGGCCGGCGTTGCAGCGGTGCAGTGGTTCAAGGACATCTATGATGCCAAGGCGGTGCCCGCGGGCACTGTGAACTACACCTGGGACGATATCGGACAGGCCATGGCCGCAGGCCAGCTGGCGACCGACCTCGATTGGCCGGGCTTTGCCGGCTATTACTCCGACCCGGCGTCTTCGAAGATCGCGGGCGAACTCGGCTTCGCCACGGCCCCTGTTGGCTCGTCCGGCAAGCGCGGCGGGTGGTCGGGCTCGCACTCGTTCTCCGTTACACAGGCGTGCGACAACAAGCCGGCCGCAGTGTCTCTCGCGGTGTTCCTCACCAATGACGAGAGCGCAATGATGGAAGCCCAGGCCGGCAACCTGCCGACCCGCTCCAAGACCTTCGATGAGGTCAAGAAGTGGTTTGCCGACAATGGCAAGCCACAGATGGCGGAAATGTTTGATGCCTGGCAGGGCTCCCTTGCCGAAGCCCGCACGCCGCCGCTGATTGCGCAGTGGATCGAGGTTTCGAACGTCATCTGGCCCGCCGTGCAGGCGGCCATCGTCGGCGAAAAGACGGCCCAGGCTGCACTCGATGAGGCTGCCGCGCAGGCGACCATCATCATGCAGGATGCAGGTCTGCTGAAGTAAGCCCAGCCCAACCAAACGCGACGGCGGTCCGGTTCGTCCGGCTGCCGTCGTGCCGGTTCATCGGTCACCTCGGCCGCCCCAATACTGGATCGCGATGAACTTCTTCCGCTCGCCCCGCGCCACGCCCTATCTGCTGCTGCTTCCGGCGATCATCGTGATCCTCGGCGTAGTGCTGGTGCCGCTCGTCGTGTCATTCTGGACGAGCTTCACATCCTACAATCTCACGAAGCCCGCGACACTGTTCCAGTTCGTGGGGCTGAGGAACTACGAGCGACTATTCGGCAATGCGGATTTCTGGTGGGCTTTCGCCCGCACCATCATCTTCATCACCATCGCGCTCAATCTCGAAATGGTGCTGGGGCTGGGCCTGGCTTTGCTCATCAACAAGGTCACCTGGGGACAGCGGACGCTACGCACCATCATGATGTTTCCGATGATGTTCTCTCCCATCCTCGTCGGATTCCAGTTCAAATACCTGTTCAACGACGCGGTTGGGCTGGTCAACAACGCGCTGTTCGATCTCGGCATCATCCACGAGCCGATCCCGTGGCTTGTCGACGGATCGCTCGCGCCGCTGACCATCATCCTTGCCGAAGTCTGGATGTCGACCTCGGTGTTCGCCATATTGTTGCTCGCGGGCCTGATGGCGCTGCCCAAGGAGCCGATAGAGGCGGCAAAGGTCGACGGCTGCAACCCGTGGCAGGTGTTCCGACATATCACCCTGCCGTTTCTCATGCCGTTCGTCTACATCGCCATGACCATCCGATCGCTCGACGTCGCGCGCGCCTATGACATGGTGCGCATCATGACCAATGGCGGGCCTGCGGGACGTACCGAGTTGCTCTGGACGTTGATGACCCGCACCGGGTACAACAACAGCCAGATGGGCATGGCCAACGCCATGGGCTACGTGTCGATCCTCACGTCCATCCTCTTCACCTACTATTTCTATCGCAAGCTGGTCTCGGCGCGCGCCTTCATGGGAGGCGCCCAATGAGCGCCGGATCGATCGAAAGGCCCTGGCAGCGCTGGGCCATCCGCATTGGCGTGTTCATAGCCATGATGATCCTCGTCGTACCGGGCGCCTGGGTGGTCCTCACCGCCTTCCGTCCGAATATCGAGGTGCTGGCGCGGCCGGCCGTATGGATTCCGCAGAACCTGACGCTGCACAATTTTCTTGGCATTTTCGGCCAACTCGAGACCCAGCAGGGGCTTCCGGTCGCCAACTACTTCATCAATTCCATGGTGATCTCGGTGACCTCGACCGTGGTCGCCATCGCAGTGGGGATGATGGGCGGCTATGCGTTCGCCCGATATCGATTCCGTGGCAAGGGGGCGCTGTTTCTCGGCTTCATGCTGAGCCGCACCGTGCCGGGCGTGGCGCTGAGCCTACCGCTCTTCATTCTCTGGTCGCGGCTGGGGCTCATAGACACAAGCCTTGGGCTGATCATCGTCTACATGGCGGTGAACATTCCCTTCACCATCTGGCTGACCGACGGCTTCTTCAGGCAGATTCCGGTCGATCTTTCGGAGGCCGCGCAGATTGATGGCTGCACGCGCTGGCAGGCCTTCTGGAAGGTCGAGTTCCCGCTCGCCCGTTCCGGACTTGCGTCGGCCGCCATCTTTGCCTTTCTCACCTCGTGGAACGAGTATGCGCTCGCGAGCCAGCTGACTCGCACCACGGCCAGCAAGACCATGCCGGTTGGGCTCATGGATTTCACCGCCCAGTTCACCGTGGACTGGACCGGCATGAGCGCCATGGCGGTGCTGATCA
>CAYPYV010000012.1:0-33617 GCA_964414845.1 uncultured Devosia sp.
CGACCAACTCCTGGTCCGGACTCAGGAAATGCACGAGGGCAAGCCTGTTGAGACCCTGCTGGTTCGCGCGGTTACGGTTGCGCGGCGTCGCATAGTTCATCGCCTCGGCCGCTTCGATGATCGCCTGCCGTTTGCCGGCGGTGATCGACAGCGTGGTATCGAAGTTCAGGACGCGCGATACTGTGGCCGTCGACACTCCGACGGCATTGGCGATTTGCTTGAGCGTAACCATGGCGTGTTCTTTCTGGCGCAAACCGGTGCTCCCGGAAGGCCCGGCTTGTCAACTCCCCGTTTCGGCCTAAGTGTAGGCCAAGGCGATTACGACGTTTTGGAACGTTCGTTCGAAGTTGACATCACTCTCGAACATATGGTTCGTCAGCCCGCAATCCCCGCGCGTGCCGCGCCGGAACCTATGGAGGGGTTCGCTTGTCCGTTTTCCGTTTCGCACTTCTGGGCGCCGGCCGCATCGGCAAGGTGCATGCCAAGGCCGTCACATCCAACCCCTCGGCCAGGCTCGTTGACGTTGCCGACCCGATGGAAAAGGCCGCTGCCGAGCTGGCAGCCCAATATGGTTGCGCCATACGCACCATCGAGGAGATTGCTGCCTCGCACGATATCGACGCAGTAGTCATCTGCACGCCGACCGACACGCATGCTGACCTGATCGAGAAGTTCTCCAGGGCCGGTAAGCAAATCTTCTGCGAGAAGCCCGTAGACCTCAGCGTCGCCCGGGTCCGTGAGTGCCTAGCCACTGTAAAGAAAAACGGCACTAAGCTGATGGTCGGCTTCAATCGCCGCTTCGACCCTCACTTCATGGCGGTGAAGGACGCAATCGCAGCTGGAAAGATCGGCACTGTCGAGATGGTCACCATCATCTCGCGCGACCCTGCCCCACCGCCGGTCGACTACATAAAGCGGTCAGGCGGGATCTTCCGCGACATGACCATTCATGACTTCGACATGGCACGTTTCCTTCTCGGCGAAGAGATAGACGCCGTCTTCGCTCAGGGCTCCGTGCTGGTCGACCCGGCCATCGGCGCAGCTGGCGACTATGACAGCGCGAGCGTCGTGCTCACCACCAAGTCGGGCAAACACGCCACCATCTCAAACACTCGTCGCGCTTCCTACGGCTATGACCAGCGCATAGAGGCCCATGGCTCGCTCGGCGCTGTCTCGGCCGAAAATCAGCGTGCGGTGTCGATCGAGTTGGCGAATGCAACGGGCTATACCCGCCCACCCTTGCTCGACTTCTTCATGACCCGCTACACACAGGCCTATGCCAACGAGATCGCCGCCTTCATTGACGCCCTCTCCGGCAAGCGCGAGGCCGCGCCAAGCGGTGAGGACGGGCTTGCCGCCCTGGTCCTTGCTGACGCCGCGGTCACGTCGGCCAAGGAAGGCCGTTTGGTGAGAATCTCCGAGATACTCGGTTGAACCACAAGCCAGCCCGACCCCTTGAGGCCCGTCGTCCCGCGACGGGCCCTATTCCTTCCGGCCGCTGACTTCTGCGATAAAGTCGGCTACGAAGCGCTCGACGTCATCTGGCGGATTGCCATAACGGGCTATCGTATCGGGATGGCCCATGTTGCCGCTGATGACAAAAGCCCGCAGGCCCTTATCCGCTAGCCCCTTGGCCCGTGCTATGCTCAGTCCTCCGACAACCTGAATCGAGGCCCTTCCACCCATCGTTTCCTGCACCGCAGCGACAACATCTGGAAAATAGCTGGAGTTGAAAAGCGCCGGATCAGCCACCCGTGCATCCAACTGCAAATGCACACCCACCCCGTCGACACCGGCGTCCAGCATCGCCTCCGCCGCATCAATGGCGGGACCGGCAGGCCCCTGCTGAGGCAGAAGGATATCGGCGAACACCAGCCGAGGCACATGGGGATGACGGTCGCGGAACTCGTCACGCACCACCACGGCACCGCGTGCCGAGGCGCTGCCAGCAAGCGCCAGAAAATCGATTATGTTTCCGCCGCCTTCAAAAACCTTGCGGGCCTCGCCAGCCCCGCCATCCATGGTCTTCATGTCGGCAAGCAGCACCGCATCCGGAAAGGCCTTGCGGAAGGCAGGAACTGCGTTGTGGACGCCCTCGAACTTGAGAAGTGGCGTCCCGAGTTCCACGATATCGACGCCTCCGGCAAGAGCCGCCTTGGCGACGACGAGGCCCTGGCGGATCGTATCGACATCGACCGAAATCTGGAAACTGAAGTCACGAATCAGCCGCTGCCGCAGCGCTTCTGACGCGCTCTCCGTGGTCGTCGACATTTGGGGGCTCCTCCCTATCGGGAAAAGCCTGCGGCGATAGCGGCACCCCGTCAAGCAGACGAAGGTACCAGTCACCGTTCCCCTACTATTTCAGCAGCCACTCATGCTCCACTGCATTGTGAAACTTCCAGGTTCGCGAAGGACCGGCCATCACATTTAGGTAGTAGAGGTCGTAGCCATGCATCGTACCGACGGGGTGATAGCCTTTCGGCACCAGTGTCACGTCGCCATCCTCGATCACGAGAGCTTCGTCGAGACTCCGATCATCGGTGTAGACCCTTTGCATTGCGAAGCCCTGTGGTGGGTTCAGTCGGTGGTAATAGGTCTCCTCAAGGAACGACTCGTACGGCAGATTGTCGGTGTCGTGCTTGTGCGGCGGATAAGACGAGGTATTGCCGCCAGGCGTAATCACTTCCACCACCAGCAGCGAATGAGCAGGCGCCGTCTCTGGCAGGATGTTTGTTACGTATCTGGTATTCGAACCCTTGCCTCGGGTGATCTGGTCTGGGACGTCAATGATCCTTGGGACGTGATTGCCGCCGCCCGGCGCGGTGCAGAGCCCAAGTTCCACCCGGGTCCGCGCCTTTACCGACCAGTCGTGGCGGGCTGGCACGTAGGCTGCGCCGGGCTTGCCGTCGAAAGGGCTCATCCGCTCGCCGGTCTCGCCAAGCACCGTGCCGCCGACCGCGACTTCGCCCCGACCCGTTATGAACACGATGCAGAGTTCTTCATCGCTGGTGTCCCCTGCATAGACCGTGCCTGGCTCAAGCGTCAGCACTTCGAACCCGACATATGCCCAACCCGCGGATTCCGGCGTGACTTTGATGTGCCCATCCGCAGGGCGTTTCAGCCTCAGACTCGCCATAGATCAGTCCTTCGGGAAGCCCTGGGTTTCGACGGTGTAGCCTGCTGCGGTCATCACCCGCATCAGTTCCTTGTGACCAACCTGCGCCATCTTGAGCGGAGGGTTCTTCTTGGGGTCCTGCTCGGCCTCGACCACGAACCATCCCTCAAAGCCGTAGTCGGCGAAGCGCTGCACGATCGCACCGAAGTCGAGCGAGCCATCGCCTGGCACCGTAAAGGCACCGAGCGCTACAGCGTCGAGGAACGACTGCCTTGTCCAGTCGAGCGCATCGACGATGGACCTGCGGATATCCTTCACATGCACATGCGAAATTCGGCTGTGGTAGCGGTCGATGGCCCGCAGAACGTCTCCGCCGGCAAAGGCGAGGTGCCCCGCATCAAGCAAGAGCGGAATTCCGGGCCCCGATGCCGCCATGAACGCGTCGAGTTCATGCTCGAACTGAACGACCGCAGCCATGTGGTGGTGGTAGGCGAGAGGCATACCCTGCGCGGCACACCATTCGCCGAATTCGGTCACCTTCTTTGCGTAGGCCTTCATCTCGACGTCCGAAAGCACCGCCTTTGCGCCAAGCGGCTTGGACCGGTCGCCCTGGATCGAGCGGCCGACCTCGCCATAGACGATGCACGGCGCGTTGACCGCCTTGAACAATTCGATCATCGGCTGGATTCGATCCTTGTTGGCCGACAGGTCTTCCGTCGTCAGCGTGCCCGAGAACCAGCCACCACAGAGCGTCACATCGGCCGCCTTCAGGATCGGAAGCATCACTGCCGGATCGTCCGGGAAGCGGCGGCCCTTTTCCATGCCGGTGAAGCCCGCAGAGCGCGATTGCCTGAGACATTCCACGAGGCTCACGTCGTCGCTCAGTTCCACAAGGTCGTCGTTCCACCATGCGATCGGCGACATGCCGAGTTTGGCTTTCATCTGTTCTTCCTCACCAATTCACGTACCATCCGGCCGGTCCCGATAGAGCGGCAGACAGCCCTAGAGTTTCTGTCCGCCGAGCGCCTCTTCATAGGCCTTGCGTGCCGCGTTCACCTGCGGCCGCACCGACACCTCAGGTACGGCCACGTCCCACCAGTGCCCACCGGCTTCGGTCGTAATCAGCGGATCAGTGTCGATCACCAGAACTGTCGTCCGCGCGATACCACTGGCCTCGGCAAGACCGGCCTCGAGTTCAGCAATCGAGGCAACCTTCTTCGCCCAGGCGCCCATGGCTTCGGCGTGCTTGGCGAAGTCGATCTGAGGCAGAACCTCGTGGACGGTGTCCTTAAGCAGATTGTTGAAGTTCGCCCCCCCGGTGGCCATTTGAAGGCGATTGATGCACCCGAAGCCGCGATTGTCGAGCACGACAATGGTGAGCTTCCTGCCCAACATCACCGAAGTGGCGATTTCGGAATTCGCCATCATGTAGCTGCCGTCGCCGAGCATCACCACCACGTCGTCGTCCGGCCGTGCCAGCTTCACTCCAAGTCCGCCAGCGATCTCGTAGCCCATAGTCGAGAAGCCATATTCCATGTGGTAGCTGCCCGGCTTGCCCGATTGCCAGAGCTTGTGGAGTTCGCCCGGTAAGCCACCGGAGGCACACACAACGGTCGCCTCGGACCCTCTGCTGCGCAGCACTGCGCCGATGACATGCGCATCAGAAGGAAGCGCATTGGTAGGTGCCGTCACCGCCGCCGCTTGCGAATGCCATCTGGCGCGGGCGGATTGGGCGAACGCCGTCCATGCGGGTGGCGCAGCCCAGCCGGCAAGGCCAGCCGAAAGCTGTTCAAGCCCAACCTTGGCGTCGGCGAGCAGCGGCAGCGCGCGGTGTTTTCCGGCGTCGAAGAGCTGCACATTGAGCCCGACGATCTTGACCGCTTCGTTCTTGAACAGCGCCCACGATCCAGTGGTGAAGTCCTGCAGGCGCGAACCTACGGCAAGCACGAGGTCGGCCTGCTCGGCCAGCAGGTTCGAGGCGGAGGACCCGGTGACGCCCACCGAGCCCATGTTCATCGCATCGACGAAGGGCAGGCTCGACTTGCCGGAATTGGTTTCCATCACCGGAATGCCGTGCCGCGCCGCAAATTCCTTCAGTGTCGCCGCGGCGCCCGAATAGAGAACGCCGCCGCCCGCTATGATCACTGGTTTCTCCGCCGACCGGACCGCTGCAATTGCTCCAGCCAACTCTTCTGCGTCGGGTTGCACACGACGGGGCGTCCACACACGCTCGTCGAACAGTGTTGCGGGGTAGTCATAGGCCTCCGCCTGCACGTCCTGGCAAAGTGCCAGCGTCACCGGCCCGCACTCGGCAGGGTCGGTCAATACCTGCATCGCCCGATTGAGCGCCGACATCAGTTGCTCCGGTCGGGTGATCCGATCAAAATAGCGCGACACTGGACGGAAGGCGTCATTCGCACTTACCGTGCCGTCGCCGAAGCTCTCAACCTGCTGCAGCACCGGGTCAGGTGCCCTATTGGCGAAGACGTCACCAGGCAGCAGCAACAGCGGTATGCGATTGACATGGGCCAAAGCCGCGGCGGTCACCATATTGGTGGCGCCAGGTCCGATCGAGGACGTCACGGCCATCATCCGGCGACGGAAATTCGCCTTGGCGTAGGCGATGGCGGCATGCGCCATGGTTTGCTCGTTGTGCGCCCGATAGGTCGGCAGCACATCGCGAACCTGGTAGAGCGCTTCGCCCATCCCGGCCACATTGCCATGACCAAAGATCGCGAACACGCCGCCAAACAGGGGCAGCCTTTCGCCATCAATGACGGTGAATTGCTGCGTCAGGAATCGCGCAAGCGCCTGCGCCATGGTCAGGCGGATGGTCTTCTGAATCATTTAGGTCCTCCCCGGCTTGCCGCCGTGATTGTCTCAGGCCTCGGAGCCGAGGCTGAGCCACAGCCTGGTCAGTGTCTCGAAACGGCCGGCCATATCGGCAATGGCCGTGGTGTCATCGAGGTCGCCGGCCAACCAAGCCTTGGCTGCGTCCGCAAATATCGTGCGCCCAACCGCGAAGCCCTTTACCGACTTCGCCTGCCGGGCTGCCCTGAAACCCTTTTCGAGCTCCTCGATAGGTGCCTCGAGGCCCAGCAATACCACGCCGCGGCAATAGGGGTCGCGGGTCGAGATCACCGTATCGATCGCGGACCATGCGGCAGGGTTCGCCTGCGGCTCCAGCTTCCACCAGTCTGGTCGGAGGCCCGCGTCGTAGAGCTCGCTCAAGGTCTTCGCTATTGTGGTATCGTCGAGCCGGCCTGCCTTTCCGGCAATGATCTCGATCAAAAGGTCACGGCCCACCTTGCGCGCCGCCTCATAGGCCTGGCGAAGCTTTTCGATCTGCTGCGCCTTCAACTCCGACGCATCGTCCGGATGATAGAAGCACAACACCTTGATGCAGTGGTCCACGGGCCAGTCGACCAGGCGACTACCAAGATCCTGGCTGAACTCGAACTGCAAAGGTCGGCTGCCCGGCAACTCGATCGGTCGCGCGACCCAGAGGTTTCGGGCCTCGCCAGCATCGAACAGCGCATCGCGACCGAAGCGATCGTCGAGCAGCATGCCATAGCCGGGCCTGTCACCTGCGACCTGCTTTGCAGCCTTCACCGCCAACCGCTTGAACGCACCGATCTTCTCGGGCGTCGCGCCGGGCAGATCCTCGAACTGGATGCGATGGTCGATGGCGAGCGCCATCAAGTTCGGAATCTCCACTCGGCGATTGGTCGCCCAGTGCAGGTGGTTAAGCTCCTCGTCTTTGCGAAGCGCCCGTTCCTTGCTGCCATGGGCGAGGAAATGGCCGAGTTCGATCCAGCTCGGATATTCCGGCGCGCAGAGCAGCCGCGACACCGCAAAGGCGCCGCAGGCATTCGCCCAGGTCGCGGACACTGCATGGCTTTCCCCGCGCAGCCATCCGCGCAAAAACCCGGACATGAACGCATCACCCGCGCCCAGGACATTATAGACCTCGATGGGGAAGCCCTTACCCACGATCCCGTCCTCGAGGTCGTCGGGGACAGCCCCCTCATATACGATACATCCCTTCGAGCCACGCTTCAGCACAATCGTCGCCTCGGTCAGCGACCGGATGATCTTCAGCGCCTCGGGGAGATTGTCGGTCCCGGCAGCCGCCAGCACTTCCTCCTCGGTGCCGACCACGAGGTCGGTATCGGGCAGGATGGATTGGTAGGCCTCCGTCACACGCGAAGACTTCACATAACGCTCAAATCCGGCGGCGTGCCCGGCAAGGCCCCACAGATTTGGCCGGTAGTCGATGTCGAAGACCACCTTGCCGCCCGACTCCTTGGCAAGGCGGATAGCCTTCTTCTGCGCAGCGGCGGCATTTGCAGTGGAGAAATGCGTGCCGGTCACCACGATCGCGGAGGCTGAAGCGACAAAATCCGGGTCGATGTCATCTTCCGACAAGGCCATGTCAGCGCAATCAGTGCGATAGAAGATCATCGGAGAAACGCCCTCAGCCTCGACTGCGAGCAACACGAGAGCCGTCAACCGGTCTTTGTCAGTTCGAACACCGGCAACGTTAACGCCTTCACGTACAAGTTGCTCCCTGATGAAGCCGCCCATCTGTTCGGCACCAACTCGTGTAATCAGCGCCGATCTCAGCCCAAGCCGGGCCGTCCCCACGGCGATATTAGCCGGGCAACCACCAACGGACTTTGCGAAGCTCCCGATATCCTCGAGTCGTGTACCGATCTGCTGACCGTACAGGTCGACCGAGGATCGGCCGATGGTGATCACGTCGAGGTGGCGGGCATTCGGCACTTCAAGGCTCCTCCGTCTCACCGCACGCGGCGGCAATTCAACCGGAGCGGACGAAACATCGGTTCCGTTCTGCCGTCAAGATGGAATAATCATTCTATCAGCGGAGGATTTGTTCCATGCCCCCGTTGGCGCACGTGTCGGCGCTTTTCTGCAACCGAGACGGTCAATGCCATCGCAAAGGCCATGCTTGCAGAGAGTGACCGAAAGCCCGCCTGATCAGCCTCTACAACCTCGAACCACACTCGCGAGCACGCAGCAAGCGGTGAAAAGGCGGAATCTGTGAGCGAGACAACCGAAATCCCACGTTCTGCGAGCGCGCGTGCCTGTTGCGCAGTTTCGGACGCATAGGGCGAAAAGCTGATGGCAAACGCCGCATCGCCAGTTCCGGCAAGCGAAAGTACGTCCTCGTCAATCCCAGCAGCGGTTCCAACAATGGTCGACTTCACCCTAAGCTTCCCAAATGCGTAGGCCATGTAGGCCGCAACCGGGTAAGAACGGCGCTTTGCTATGAGGTAGATTGTGTCAGCACGCGCCAGAACCTCCGCTGCACGCTCGAACTCCACGGGATCGACCGCACCCGTAAGCGCATCAAGCGACCTGTGCGCGGCCCCCACGAAGGCACGCAATATGCCCACGCTTTCAGGTTCCGCAGCCTCAGGACCGTCCAACAATCGCAACCGGTCTTCGTAATTGCTGCGCTCCCTCAAGCGCGCCCGGAAGATTTGTTGGAGGCTCGAGAAGCCCTCATAGCCGAATTGCTGCGCGAACCGGACGAGTGTCGACGGCTGCACATCGGCAGCCGCCGCAATACCCGCAGCGGTGCGAAATGCCATCTCCTCCGGATTGTCGAGCGCATATGCAGCAACCTGCACCAATCGCTTGGGAAGGCTGTCGCGCCGCTCAAGAATAGCCGCTCTGAGCGACTCAAAATCCTTGGGTGGCTCCAGAGGCAGGGCAACGGAGGACGTATTGGTCATGACCGGAAGCGTGCGAGAAACCGCGGCGATGTCAAGCTCCGCTGTCGCTACCTATCTTCGTCAGGCTGGTGCTCGCCATCTCAGAGCATCCCGACCCTCCGCCTTGGCTCGATAGAGAGCCTCGTCGGCGCGCGCAATGACTACACCGATATCCGCATCGATGCTCGTAACCTCTGTTCCGCCAATGCTGATGGTGAATTTCACCAACCTCCCATCGGGCGCAACTACGGTGGTAGCCCGAACCGCGCGGAGGATGCGTTCAGCGACGTCGAGCCCACCGGCCTCTCCGCTGTCCGCGAGCAGCACACAGAACTCCTCTCCCCCAAGCCGTCCGACAATATCTGATCTGCGGAGGCAGCTGCGAATTGTGTCTGCCAATGCGACAAGCACTCGATCTCCGGTTGCGTGCCCAAACTTGTCGTTCACGGCCTTGAAGAGGTCGACGTCGATCATGAGACAGCTGATCTGGCGGTCGGCACGCCGCGCAAGGGCGAGATCGCGCTCAGCGGCAGTGAGAAACGCCGAGCGACGCAATGCCCCAGTCAATCCGTCCTCACTTGCAACATGCCGCAGTTCCAACTGCTCCATGACGAGTTGTGCAAGATCGGTGAGCAGCGAAAGTTCCCGTTCGGAGATCGTCCTGGGCTGGCGATCGATCCCACAAAGTGCTCCCAGCGGAGTACCGTCCCGCGCCTTGAGTGGTACCCCAGCATAGAAGCGGATTCTGGGCTCCCCAATAACTAGGCCTGTATTTGCGAAGCGCGGATCGGTCAGTGCGTCTTCCACCACCAAGGCGCCATCGCCGAGCATGGTCTCGGCACAGATCGAGTCGCGCCGGGGCGTTTCGGTGGCGTTGAGCCCAACCCTGGCCTTGAACCATTGCCTGTCACGGTCGACGAGCGTTACCGCAGCGATCGGTGTGCCGAGGACAGCCGAAACGAGACGGGCTACTCTGTCGAATTGCGCTTCGGGCGGCGTATCGAGAATGTTGTACGAATTCAGCACCGCAAGCCGACGCTCTTCGGCGGCCTCGTTCGCGTTCCGCTCGGATGCGGTCATAAGCGTTCTCTCCAGTTGCCTCGACCCTATCCGCTGGAAGTGAAGGCCACCTGAACGTGCTGGGTGGCCCCAGAGCTAAGCGCGCCTACCCCCAAAGACCCCTTTGGAACCATGTGCAAGCGTAGAGCTTTGAGTCGGCGACGGGTTGGTCGCCCTGGCCCGTGTCCTGTTTCATTTGGAGTGACTGAAATGGCAGAAATGACGCTCGACGACCTGTTTCTCGATACCTTGAAGGACATCTACTTTGCCGAAAAGCAGATCGTGAAGACCTTGCCAAAGATGGCGAGGGCCGCAACCTCGTCAGAGCTCCGAGCTGGTTTCGAGCAGCATCGAGACGAGAGCGAGGGTCATATCGAGCGGCTTGAGCAAATCTTCGAAATGCTTGGGAAACCGGCGCGCGGAAAGACCTGCGATGCAATCCTCGGCATCATCGAAGAGGGCAAGTCAATCATGGAGGAGTTCAAGGACACAAAGGCTATTGACGCTGGTCTGGTCGCATCGGCTCAAGCTGTGGAGCACTATGAAATGGCGCGCTACCGCACGCTACGAACCTGGGCGCAGCAACTCGGCCTTACAGACGCCGCCACGCTTCTCGACGCGACACTCAAAGAAGAAGAAGCCACAGACCTGAAGCTCACGCAAATCGCAACCTCAAGTGCAAATCGAAGGGCCGCATAGTCCCATTAAATTGATCTGAATTAGCAGAAAGTGCGCCCTCGACATCCATTTCGGGGGCGCAAATACGTGGATAAGCGATGAAAGTTCCATTCCTGCCCAGAAAATGAAAGGGGAACTTTGAGCCCTGGCCCTCATTGCTTTGCTGATCAGTCGAGGCATCGCGTCACTGCCTTGCCGTCCAGATAATCAAGCAATCGAGGACCCAGCGATGAGCGCAACCGACCAAAGGAAGACATTTCCGAACACGCTTCAGACCCCCGTCTCACCGACAGAGGAACAAGGCATGTCCGATCTCGGAGCAATGGCGAAGGACGATCTGGCCAATGTCGGTGATGATTTGAAGCATCGGGCGGAGGCTATCGGCGAAGAGGCCAAGGCGCAGATCGGCGACATGGTAGATGATGTAACAGAGCAGGCTCGTGGGCTTGCCGCTGAGCAGAAGGACATTCTGGTCGGGCATTTGGAAGGGGTAGCTTCGGCGCTTGACCGAGTCGCGTCTGAACTCGAGGCGGAAGGCGAATCTACCGCGCACTACGCCCGGATGATCGCAGACGGGGCAGATGATCTGCTCACCAACATCGCCGAACACGATGTCGATGACCTCCTGGAAATGGCGCAGGACTTCGGCAGACGTCAGCCGGTGGCCTTCCTCGGAGCGGCCGCGCTGTTCGGCTTTGCAGCGAGTCGATTCGTGCTGGCCAGTTCTGCGCGACGTGCCGACGGGGTGGAAGGCATGAAGCAAACAAACTCACCCTCAGAGTCTTTTGGCAGGACGGCCACCTCGCCAGCGACCCCGTCAGCCAACTCCACATTGGGTGGGGCGTACGGTGCATCGACAATGGGAGGCGGCAATGGCGCAGTCTGATCCGTCGCCGCGGCCATTGACGGACCTGTTGGGCGGCTTGGCATCGGACATAACGGGCCTGTTTCGCAAGGAGGTACAGCTAGCCAAGGCCGAGGCAAGTGAGAAGCTGGATGCGATGATAAGTGCATCGCGTGGCCTCGCAATCGGCGCAGTGCTTGCGATAGGCGCAGTTGGTGTGGCGCTTTCCGCGCTCGTGTATGGCCTCGGCTGGGTCTTGGAGCGAGTTGGGCTCAGCGAACCCGCGGCGAACTTTGCCTCAGCACTGGTCGTGGCTGGAGTAGTCGGCGCAGCGGCTTGGTCCACGATCTCCAAAAGCCTGGATGCTTGGAAAGCCAATCGTCTGACCCTCGATAGAACCACACATTCCCTCGCGCGTGACGCCGAGGTTGTGAAGGAGAGCCTGTGATGTCGAACTACGAAAAAGACTCCGCGGAACTCGCTCAGGAAGTGGAAGCGCAGCGCCAGAGAGTGGAGAGCCGCATCGGTGAAATTCGCGAACGCCTGAGCCCGGGGCAGTTGCTGGACGAAGCCCTGACCTACACGAAGCATGGCGGTCAGCATTTCGCGGCGAACCTAGGCGAAGCGGTTTCGAACAATCCACTGCCGGCTGCGCTGCTCGGCGTCAGCCTTGTGTGGCTAATGACTGGCAAGGCACCCAATCTGGCGGCGCGCAGCCAAGTCGAGACGCCTTCGCAGCCGCGTCATCCGGAGTACCCCTACGCCACCGTGCAGGGGAACCTGCGACGTGTGAATCACTCCGCGGAGGACGATGGCCTTTGGTACAGCGACTTCGAAGATGCGATGGGCAAGCGTTTCCGCGCTCACTCTAGTGAGAAAGGGCATCGCGTAGGCGCCTTTCTTGACCAAGCCGGCCGGAAGTTTGGTGGCTTTGTCGACGAATCGGGTCATCGGTTTGACGACTTTCGCGATGAAGCGGGAAACCGTTTGGAGGACGCGATGGGGTGGGCATCGCACACCTTCCACGACGTGCAGCAGGTGGTTGGTGACGCTCTTGGCCATGTCGGACATCAGGCCGAGCGGATGGGAAGCATGGCCAGCCGGCAGTTTGACAAGGCCAACCGGCTCGCGACTGATATGTTCACCGACCAGCCACTGGTCGGAGGCGCGCTCGCCTTTGCGGCAGGCGCGGCACTCGCCGCTGCCCTTCCTCACACACGACTTGAGGACAAGGCCGTCGGCAAGGCTGCGGACAAGGTTCGGACTAAAGCCGCCGACGTCGCCGCAGACATCTACGAGGACGGCAAGTCTCGGATAGGCGACCTGTATGAGCGCGGCAAGGAGAAGGTGGTCGAAGTCTATGAGGACGTGCGGCCACAGTCAGACGGCAGGACGACCGAGTTCCACTGATAGGAGCAAGCTCCAAACCCAACGGGCGTCCTCAGCGGCGCCCGTTTTGCATGCTGAAGCGCTGCGGCTATAGCGGCGTTTTCGTCGGCTGGCGCAAACTTGCCGTACCTTTACCCAAATCATGTGTCCACCTATGGTCCGTGTGGGGCACACAGGGTCGAGGGATTTCTATGCGCGGACTGATCAGTTCCGCCGCGGCTTTTGCCGCGGCTGTCTTCATGGCACTTTCCGTCTTGCCAATTGATGCAGCGGAGCGATCAATCAGCCTAGCGACGGGAACGGATCTCCCTGGTTTCGACTACGCGACAGAGAAAGGCATTTCGCTCAAGGCCTGCGAGGCAGCTTGCCTCGATGACAGTCTGTGCCGTGCATTTACCTTCAACGAGAAGGCCGGCTGGTGCTTCCTGAAGTCTGCCGCAAGCGCAGCGACCCCATTCAAGGGCGCCACTTCGGGTGTCGTGGCGCAGATTCCTTCACCTGCGGAAATCGAAGTCGCGCGCCTGGAAGATATTCCCTTTCCTGCCCAGGATATTGTCGACAACGCGCGCAATTTCGCCGCTGGTCTTCCAAAGTCGGATCCGGCGCCAAAGGATGTCACCTACGCGGACCTTGTCGCCGCTGGGGACGAAGCCGCAACCAAAGAAAATCCAGCTGCAGCCATCGTGTCGTGGCGACAAGCGCTCGGCATAATGGGCAACGATCCGACTCTTTGGCTGAAGCTCTCGAGGGCCCAACTGGACCGCGCCGCGTCTGAACTCGCCAATGGGACCTCTTCCGCCGCCTATGACTTTGCAGCGGTTGGCAGCTGGGCAGCCGTAAACGGCCTGTTGCGCACGGAGGATATCGCCGAGCGAGCCGAGGCACTGGCTTTATTTGGCAAATCCCTAGAATATCGAGAAATGTGGCGTGAGGCGATCGCTACCTGGCGTGCCAGCCTGGCGCTGATTGACGATGCGACGCGTAGCGCGAGCCTCGAGCAACTTGTGGCCGAGCACGGATTCCGGGTTGTCGACAATTCGGTCGATTCCGAGGCAGCCACCCCGCGGATATGCGCTATCTTCTCCGAGTCGCTGCCGGGAGGCGACACGGACTTATCAAGCTATGTCTCAGTGGCTGGCGAAAGCCGTGTCGCCGTCGAGGTCTCTGACTCCCAGATTTGCATAACAGGTGTCGAGTTTGGCAGGCGCTACCAGGTAAAGCTGCGCGCAGGGTTACCATCGGCCAGCGGTGAGACTCTGCGCAACGATGTGGACCTGGCGCTCTACGTGCCCGACCGCACTCCCTTCGTGGGCTTTGCGAACACGGCATATGTAATGCCTTCAGGCCTTGGCGGGGGCCTGCCGATCACCTCGGTCAACGCAAAGACAGCCGACGTCGTCATCTATCGCATCGGCGACCGGAACATCGCCAACGCTGTGCGGAATGGTGTCTTCCAGAGCACTCTCGACGGATACTCGGCTGAGGACGTCGCGGACCGGTATGGCGAAAAGGGTTGGGAGGGCAAGGTAGACTTGGCCCAAGGCGCGCCCAACACCATGGTGACCACAGCCATCCCCGTCGGAGAAGTCGTAAAGACGCTGTCGCCTGGCGTCTATGTCATCACTGCGAAGGTCGAAAACTCGAAGGACGAGTTCTGGCAGTCGATGGCCACGCAGTGGTTCATCGTTTCCGATCTTGGCCTGACGACCGTGACCGGAGACGACGGCGTTCACCTATTCGTCCGCTCGCTGCAGTCCGCCCTGCCGATCGCCGGCGCCAAGGTGAAGCTGGTTGCCGTAAACAACGAGATCCTCGGCGAAGGGACGACCGACGCCAACGGCGAGGCGGTTTTCGCGCCAGGGCTGGCACGAGGCGAAGGCGGCCGTGCCGCACAACTCGTAACAGCCGAAACTCCAAGTGGCGATTATGCATTTCTCGATGTCACCAAGCCCGCTTTTGACTTGACCGACCGGGGTGTTGCCGGTCGGCAGGCGCCTGGCCCGCTTGACCTCTATGCTACTACAGAGCGCGGCGTTTATCGACCGAGTGAGACGGTGTTCCTCACGGCAGTGCTGCGCGACCCGAAAGCCGCGGCGGTTGTAGGATTGCCGATGACGCTGGAGATCGAGCGACCCGATGGCGTGATTGCGACGCACGAGGTGCTGTCTGATGCGGGTGCAGGTGGGTACTTTGCTGCGGTACCATTGCCTGCCGAGGCGATGCGCGGCTCTTGGACAGCGCGTTTCTACGCCGATCCCAACGACTCGGCGCTTACGTCCGTAAGCTTCCTCGTTGAGGATTTCGAGCCTGAGCGACTTGCCTTTGACGTGGCTGCGCCCTCCTCAGCGCTGGTCCCGGACGAGACGACCGCAATCTCAGTGACGGCAAGGTACCTTTATGGGGCCACCGCGCCAGGCCTCGTCATCGAAGCGGACACGGTTGTGAAGGCGGTGTCAGGGTTGCCTGGTCTGCCAGGATACGTCTTCGGGCGAACAGATGACACCTTCGAAACGGACCGGCAGTCGCTCGGTGTCGTGGGAACAACCGACGAATCCGGCAGTGCCACCGCCGAAGTCAGCGTACCGGCTCCCGGTGCCACCACGAGACTGCTGGAAGCGCAGGTTCTGCTCAGCCTAATCGATTCGAATGGCCGACCGGTGCAGCGCAGTTTCACGCGGGCCTTGGTAAGCGACGGCGACCGCATAGGGATAAAGCCGGCATTCGCTGATGCCGCAGGCCTTAAGCAAGGCTCAGAGGCGGGTTTCGACATCGTTACGGTCGATCCCGAGGGCCAACAAGTCGCGCGCGAAGGCTTGACATGGCGTCTCAGCCGGATCGACACGACCTACCAGTGGTACCGGGAGAACGGAGCCTGGAAATGGGAGGCCGTCACCAGCACCAGAGAGGTGGCGAACGGTACGCTCGACACGCTCGATACTGGGTCCTCGAAGGTGGCTGCAAATGTCGATTGGGGCCGCTATCTGCTCGAAGTTGACAGTGCGGGCGAGAGCCCTACCTCGTCGAGCTACGAATTCTATGCCGGCTATTACTATCCGGAAGCCGGCTCCGACACCCCAGACACGCTTTCGGTCGCACTCGACAAGGAGGCCTACCGGCTGGGAGATACCGCCCTCCTGAAGCTTGAGCCGCAGTTTGCCGGTACTGCACTCATAATGGTGGTCGACAACCGCGTCATCGACATGAAGGCAGTCGAGGTCCCCGCCGAAGGGGCCACGGTCGAACTGACAGTTACCGAAGAATGGGGCCCCGGCGCGTATGTGACGGCGGTGCTCTATCGACCTGCCGATGCAAAGGAAAAGCGTATGCCAGCTCGTGCGCTCGGCCTTGCATTCGCCGATGTTGATCCGGGCGCACTGAAACTAGGCGTAACTCTTGATGCCCCGAAGGATGCCCTGCCGCGCACAAGCTTTACAACCACGGTCAAGCTCGACAACGTGGCGGAAGGCGACATGGCCTATGTTGCCGTGGCGGCCGTAGACCTCGGTATCCTCAATCTGACCAAGTTCGCCGTACCGGATCCAGACGGATACTTCTTCGGACAGCGGCAACTCGGGATGGAGTTCCGCGACCTTTACGGCCAACTCATCGACCCCACTCAAGGCATGGCTGGCGCGCTGCGTTCGGGCGGTGACGAGGCAGGCTCGCGCCTCGGCACCCCGCCAGCGACGACAGTGCTCGTCGCCTTGCATTCGGGCGTGGTCGAGGTTGGCCCCGACGGCACTGCCGCGGTGACATTCGACATGCCAGATTTCAACGGCACCGTGCGCTTGATGGCGATGGCCTGGAGCGGCAAGGCCGTTGGTCATGCTTCGACGGATGTCGTTGTGCATGACCCTGTCGTGGTGAATTTGTCTCCCCCACGTTTCCTGCGTGTCGACGACACATCGCGCCTACTGGTTGAGCTCAACAATCTTTCGGGCCCGGCAGGAACGTACAGGGTGGTCCTCACCACGGAAGATGGCATTGCCACAACCAAGCCAGAAAGCGAAATCACGCTTGAAGCAGGAGCACGCGGGAGCCTGAACCTCGACTTGACGGGCACGCTCATCGGCGACGTACCACTTACTCTGACGATTACCGGTCCAACCGGAGATGCGCTGGTCAAATCCCTGACCCTTGGGGTTCGGGCCGCGAGCGCCCGTGTTTCGAAGAGTGAGTTTATTGCCCTTAAGCCCGGCGAAACTCTGGAGCTCGGAGAAGATCGCTTTGGAGACATTATCGCGGCGACCGGCGACCTGACCCTCGCGGTCGGTCCTATCGCCCGTCTCGATGTGCCCCAACTCTTGCTGGCGCTCGACAGATACCCCTATGGCTGTGCCGAGCAGGTGACCAGTCGCGCCATGCCTCTGCTTTACCTGAATGACGTCGCACGGATGCTGAACCTCGGCACAGACGACGCCCTGGAAGCGCGGATCAACGATGCCATTGCCGACCTGCTGTCGAAGCAGAACTCCAACGGCAGCTTTGGGCTATGGGGGCCCTTCTCTGACGCGACGCTGTGGCTCGACGCCTATGTCACCGAGTTCCTGCTCCGCGCCAAGGACAAGGGCTATGACGTGCCCGATTTGGCGCTCTCAATGGCGCTGGACAATCTCTCGAACCAGCTCTCGTCGGCCTCTGATTTCTCAGAGGGCGGCGAGGACGTCGCCTATGCGCTTTATGACCTCGCACGCGCGGGCAAGGCCGCAATTGGCGATCTCCGCTACTATCTTGAGGCCAAGCTGGATGCATTCTCCACTCCGCTGGCTAAGGCACAACTCGGGGCGGCGCTTGCGCTCTATGGTGACCGGACCCGTGCGGCTGATGCCTTCAATGCGGCGATCGCTGCATTTGAGGCGCCGGAAGACCGGAGCAAATGGAGGGGGGACTATGGCAGCAAGCTGCGCGACATGGCTGCAGTGCTGGCGCTCGCAGCCGAGGCCAAGCCGGCCGGCGTCGACTTCGCGAAGCTGACCAAGCTAGTCGCCGATCAGCGCGATCTGGCACGGTGGACCAATACCCAGGAAGATGCCTGGACGCTTATGGCGGCCGCGGCGCTGGGCAACATTGCTTCTGATGGCAAGGTGACGCTCGACGGCCAGCCGCTGTCAGGTCAGGTCTATCGCCGCTTGCGCGACGAGAACCTCGCTACCCCGGCCGTGCTCGCCAATACCGGCAACACGCCGGTCGAAGTGAAGGTGACGACCACTGCAATTCCCTCGACCCCTCCGCCCGCCAATGAAGACGGCTTTACCATCACTAGGCAGTTCTACCTGCCTGATGGCACACCCGCCGATCTCTCGAGCGTGCGCCAGAATGATCGCTTCGTTGTCGTGATCACCGCCACCCCGACGACACTTGGCTCGGGTGAGTATGTTATCGCCGACCCGATACCCGCCGGTTTCGAGATCGAGAATGCCGATCTCTCCGCCGGAGGTGGCGTCGGTGACATGAGTTGGCTGAGCCTGACTGGAGCACTTCATGTCGAAGCACGTACCGACCAATATGTCGCGGCGTTCAGGTATCTCTCCGATGCCCAGGCATTCACAACGGCTTACCTTGTGAGGGCCGTATCGCCAGGCAGTTTCGTGCTGCCGGGCGCTACGGTTGAGGACATGTACCGGCCCGAGTTCCGGGCCAACACCGAGGCGGGCCGTATTGTTGTCGACCCGACCGGTCCGTGACGAAACCTGACATGCAGCGACCGGGCTGGAACCGGTCGCTGCTCCTTGCTGCAGCACTGGTGGGACTCGCCGGCTTTGGAGCCGGCCAGTTGCATGCGGGCTACCGCTACCTCGCCGCGATCGAAGCAAGCCTTCCGCCTTCCCCTTTGGCGTCGGCGCTGCCGGTATCCGTCGCGGTGGTTGACAGGACCGGGGCCCTCTTGCGCCCGTTTACTACGGTGGACGGACGCTGGCGGCTGCCGGTCGAGATGGGCGATGTCGACCCGCAGTTGATCGACATGCTGCTGGCCTACGAAGACCGAAACTTCTTCAGCCACGATGGCATTGACTGGCGCTCGATGCTGCGCGCGGCGGCGCAGTTTGCACTGGCTGGGGGGCACATCGTATCGGGAGGGTCGACGCTCACCATGCAGGTTGCCCGCCTCGTCGAGGGCGAACCGACACGATCCTTCGCCGGCAAGCTGACGCAGATGCTGCGTGCCGCAAAGCTGGACAGGGATCTCAGCAAGAAGGAAATCCTTACCCTCTACCTGACGCTGGCTCCCTATGGCGGCAATATCGAGGGTGTACGGGCTGCCAGCCTCGCCTATTTCGGCAAGGAGCCGAAGCGGCTGACCACGGCCGAATGCGCACTTCTCGTCGCCCTGCCGCAATCGCCGGAGGCGCGACGACCAGACCGCGATCCGAAGGCGGCGCTCGACGCCCGGGACCGAGTCCTCGATCGTATCGTGGTGGCAGGCGTCATCACCCCGGAGGCGGCGGCAGCGGCCAAACGCGAACCGCTGCCCACAGTGCGGCGCGACTTCCCAAAGTACGCGGCCCATATCGCAGAGGCTGCGGCGCGCGCCCACCCGAACGCCCGCGAGGTCGCGGTCACAATCGACCGGCGCCTGCAGGTTGCACTCGAGCGGCTGGCAGCGGGGCGGGCCAAGAAACTCGGCTCGAAGGTGTCGGTGGCGATTGTCGTCGCCGATCAGGGGACGGGCGACATCCTGGGATCGGTGGGCTCGGCAGACCTCTTCGACGCCGATACCGACGGCTATATCGACATGACCCAAGCTGTCCGATCGCCCGGCTCGACGCTGAAGCCCCTGATCTACGGCCTTGCGTTCGAGCTGGGGCTGGCTCACCCCGAGAGCCTGATCGAAGACCGCGAAACGGCCTTCGGCCCCTATGTGCCAGTCAATTTCGACGGCCTCAATCGCGGCACGGTTACGGTTCGGCAGGCGCTGACCGAGTCGCTGAACATCCCCGCCGTCACCGTGCTCGACGCCGTCGGCACGGCCCGTTTCGTCGCGCGGCTGAAGCGGGGACATGTCGACCCAAGACTGCCGCCCGGTGAGGCGCCGGGTCTCGCGGTTGGCCTTGGCGGGGTTGGCGTCACCCTGCGCCAGCTGGTGTCCCTCTACGCCGCGATCGCCCGCGGCGGTGGGCCGGTGATGCTGCATGACGGGGCAACGGCCGCCACGCCCGACCCTTTCGACGCCCCGCCCGTGCTGGACAAGGTTGCGTCCTGGTACGTGGCCGATATCCTTGCCGGGGTGCCACCGCCGCTGAACGGCACCGCGGGACGCATCGCCTACAAGACCGGCACGTCCTACGGGTATCGCGACGCCTGGTCGGTAGGCTTCGACGGCAAATATGTCGTCGGTGTTTGGGTCGGCCGGCCGGATGGCGTGCCCGTGCCGGGCATTACCGGGATCGCCGCCGCAGCCCCGATCCTTTTCGAAAGCTTCGATCGGCTCGCCAGCCGCTCGACGCCGCTGCCCGAGGCACCCAATGGCGTGCTGCTCGCCTCCAATGCCGAATTGCCGGAACCGCTCAAGCATTTCCGCCACCAGGATGCGGCGAAGAACACCCGCGATTCCGCGCCCCAGATTGCCTACCCTGCCGATGGCGTCGACATAGATCTCGGCATCGCAGCAGGCGACGCCTCACCGCTGGTGGTGAAGGTGCGGAATGGCAGCCCGCCCTTCAGCTTCTTCGCAGATGGTGCTCCGATTGGCCGGTCCGCCTTCGCCCGACAGAATGCCTGGATGCCCCAGGGCCCCGGCTTCGTGACCCTGTCGGTGGTGGACGCAAAGGGCCGCTCGGACAGCGTCAAGGTGTTCCTGAACTGAGGGCGAATGGCCGAGGCAGGCTGATGTGTCTCAAGATGAACGGCATTTTCTCTCCGTCGACCCGCTGCTGAGGAACACAGTATCGCACAGGTTTGAGCCACGGGGATAAGTTGGCAAAACTGTTTGAATTCAACAGCTAAAGGCGACCGAGAGACTGGTCTGCCTCAACACAAGAGCCAGCCCACCACAATCTTGCCATCATCCGGACACGTCAGGTCCGCACGGATGAATGCATATTGAACAGCAGGCCGGCCGCACCCGATGGCGCGCGGCTCAATCGACGAGCATGCCCTGCCGGAGCAGAATGGAAACGGCATCGGCGCGGTTGCGGGCTCCGAGCTTTTCCATGATGCCGGTGACGTGGAACTTCGCCGTGTGCACGGAAATGTCGAGGGCACGGGCGATGACCTTGTTCGACGCGCCATCCGTCAGCAGGCGGGCGACCTGCATCTCGCGACGGCTGAGATGCGGTGTGTCTGCCTCTGAATGTGCTGCGTGACGCTCGACAGAGAAACCTGCGGCCACAAGCGCCGCTGCCGAAAGGATCAGGGACGGGTCGAGGCTGTCGACGGTATTCCGGCCCCGGTTGTCGCCCAGATGCAGCACTCGGCCAGGCTGCGCCGTGCCGTCGACTGGCCGATCGGACACGACGACGTCGGCGGTATCGACCCCTGTCTCGAACAGGTCGGGCCGATCGATGACGAGGCTGCGCAGCACCGCTTCGAGGTCCGGATCGACAAGATCGAAGCCCACTCCCTTGGCACGCGCCAGGAGCGCGGCGTCAGCGGGCTGCGCATTGTCCGTCAGTGTCGATGAAATCCATTGCAGTCCCACTGCCGAAACTCCCTATGCCTCGTCTTCCGGCAGCGGAAACCGCAACCTTCGGAGACGCTCATGTGGTGATGCCGCAACGCTTTGGAAAGGCAGGCCCAAACCAGATGCGGGGGGCGACGCGAATAAAGTGCAGCATCCCTGCTCGTCGGGGAACCGGAAAGCTGCCCGAACGGGTAGTCCCTTCGGTGGATTTGACGCGATTGTGAAATCTCGTGCCTCGCTTGGGTCCCACGCGTGCCGCATCAGAGACATGCCTGCCGCTGCCGGGAACTCGTTGCCGGCCCAGTGCATTGTGGTCTTGCCCCGCGCCTTACGGGGTGGGGTAGATACGAAAGACGGATATGACTGCACAAACGACATTGTCGCGCCGCCACCTGCTGTTTGGGGCGGCGAGTCTCGGCAGCCTTGCGCTTGCCGGTTGCGCCAACAATTTTGGCCCGAGCCGCCTTCGGGACGTTGAGCCCACGATTTCTCCCCATTATCTGGCCATGTATGCCCAGATGCAGGATGGCGGCTTCACGGTGCCGGCCGTTGACCTGCGGCAGATCCCACCGGAGTTCTGGCGCACCGAAGTGGACTACGCGACCAGCGCCGCACCCGGCACGCTGGTGGTGGAAACCTCGCAGCGCCACCTCTACCTGGTACTCGAAGGCGGCCGCGCCATCCGCTACGGCGTCGGAATCGGCCGCGAAGGCTTTGCCTGGTCGGGCAACGGCGTCATCGGCCGCAAAGCAGCATGGCCGGTCTGGACTCCGCCCAAGGAGATGCAGGAGCGCCAGCCGGAGACGCGACAATATGCCAATGGCATGCCTGGCGGCCTCGATAACCCGCTTGGCGCGCGTGCGCTCTACATCTTCCGCAACGGGCAGGACACGCTTTATCGCCTGCATGGCACGCATGAATTCTGGTCCATCGGGCAGGCGGTTTCGAGCGGCTGCGTAAGGCTGCTGTTCCAGGATATCATCGACCTCTATTCCCGCGTGCCGGTGGGAACGAAGGTCGTCGTCAACGCCTGAGAGCGACGACGGTGGCCGGGGCTTGCTGTAGCGGAACCGGGGCCAGGCGTGGGGCGATGTCATGCTCCTGCATGACCTGCACGAAGCGCTGAATCGGGACTGGGCGCGAAATCAGGTAGCCCTGCACGAAATCGACGAGGCCGGTGGCGCGCAGCATGCGCAACCGCTCGTCGGTCTCGACCCCTTCAACGACGGTCTTGCGCCCGGCATGACGGATCATGGCGAGAGACTCGGGCAGCATCTGCCCGAGGAGCGACGCGTCGGCGGCCATGGCAAAACTACGATCGAGCTTGACGCCATCGACCGCCAGCGCCGCCAGCGAATGCAGCGAGGAGAACCCCCGGCCAAAATCGTCGAGATAGCAGCCGATGCCGGCGCGGCGCAGTTCGTCGATGGCGCGGGGAGCCTTTTCGAAGTCGAAGGCTTCGGTTTCCACGATCTCGACGACGATGCGGAACGGGCCGGTTTCGAGGTCGAAGCGGTTGAACAGCGGGAGCAGTATCTGCGCGTCGAGATCGCGCGGGCACACATTGAAGTTGACCTGCAGCGCCCGGTGCGGCGGCATATGGGCGCTGAGTTCCTTCTGCGCCCGCTCCACCACGAAGCGGGTCAGCGCGACGGTCAGCCCGCGCCTTTCGACGATGGGCAGGAACTGGTCGGGGAATGCGACCCGCTCGTCGAGATCGCGCCACCGGACCAGCACTTCGCAGCCGCTGATCCGTCCTGTCGCCATGTCGAGTACCGGCTGGTAGGCGCAGATGACGCGATCGGCATTGAAATTCCTGAGGAAGCGCGCCTCGAAAGCGAAATGGCGGCGCAGCATGGCGTGGGCCAGACCCGACAGCCAGGCTGCGGCAAGCGCCGATACGAGCACGCCGAGCGCGACCCACCCGCTGAACTGGCTCAGAACAGTGCCAATGCTTGTCGTCTCTGACACACAGGCATTTCCTGCGGTCTCGCAGCGCACCTGCCACAGGAGCGGCAGCAATTCATTGCGCGCGTCAAGCGGAACGCCCTCAGCATCGAATGGCCAGGGCTCGTCGACGACATCGACACGCAAGAACCGCCCGTCCGACAACTTGATCGCGATGGCCTGCTCCGCCCAAGTGAGCTGCGGCTCATAGGTGCTCGAAGGCACCACGACGGCGAAATCACCGTGCCGCAGAACCGTGCCGACCATGCCGGGGTATCCGAGGTCGTCGAGAGAACGGTGCAGCCAGAGTGCGGAACCGGGGCCCGCCGAATCTGTTGCGTCGGGAACGCCCAGGCTGATCGTGGTGTCGAATGTCGGAAAATTCGCGGAACAGATCGGCACGCCATCCGGCATGTAGATCATCTCGTTGATGCCATCGGGACGCATGGCCACGAGACGCATCTGCGAAAGAAATGTCGGGGAACAGGCTGGCGCCGTTGCCTTGGCGTCGAGCTCGGCAAAGATAACCTGCACGGCTTTGTTCGTCGCCGCCGACTTCTGCAACTGAGCATTGGCACTCGCCTCAAGCTGCAGATGCACCTGATGCAGCCCGAAGCCGGCCGCTGCGCAGACAATGAACACGAAGAAGCCGACGAAGAGCCCTGCTCGCACCATCCACTGGTGCGACGTCGATAGCACTACGCCAATGAGCCGACCCATGTCGCCGCCTTGCTGTCCAGGACGCCTTTTCGCCCTGCTCGCATAGTCGGGGGAATAAGTTCCCAATACGTATATTCATGCGGTCAACTTGGATGTGGCCATGGGAACGCGCAGTCACCGTTGCGCATTTGGTAAATGCCAAGTTACGGAGGCCCAGATGCCGCAGACATCGCAGAATCCGGCTCGTCCCCTGCGGACACTGAACGAAATCGCCCGCAGCTCGATCCTGTCGACGCGGGAGAAGATGCAGCTCCTGCACGACTTGAGGCGCGAGGCGACCTGGGCACCATCGCCCAGGACGGCGCTCGGCTTCGATGTGGACGATGTGGACCGCGCCATGGATGGCCTGCGCCGGCGTGTCTGGCAGGGACAGGGTCCGCGCATCGAACGCGGGGGGGACCGGAAATGAAGACGCATACGCGTGAGACCGCACGGGTCGACAGCCTGATCGACGAGAACGGGCAGCCCATTACGCTGGCTCCGGACAGCGCCCTCGGCGACGGCCTGGCCACGACCACGCCAATTGGCGCGACCGGCCCGACGGGGTGGTGGCGGCTCGGACTGGCGCTGCTCGCCACAATCGTGCTGCTCGTTCTGCTTGGCGCCTGGCTGACGGGCGGGTCGCCGGCCCCGACACCCCCGCCCGGAGCGACGGGCTAGACCAGTCCTTTGCTCATTGGCGCAGAGGACTGATCCGAGCCCGGTTGGCCGCGATCAGCCTTCGATGGGCGAAAGCTGGATCTCGACGCGGCGGTTCTGCGATCGGCCGGCCTCGGTAGCGTTCGAGGCGACCGGATCGGCCTCGCCCTTGCCGGTGATGTAGAAGCGACGCTGGTCCACGCCCTGGCTCGCGAGAACGGTGGCCACCGAAGTAGCGCGCTTCTGGCTGAGCTCGAGATTATAGCTGTCGGACCCGGTGGAGTCCGTGTAGCCATACACGTCAACCACGGTCTTGTTGAACTTCTTGAGCACGAGGCCCACCGAGATCAGCGTCTCGTTGAACTCGGGATTGATCCGGTCGGAGTCGACATCGAAGGTGATGTTCGACGGCATGTTCAGGATGATCTGCTGGCCGACGCGGGTCACCGAAACGCCGGTGCCGAGCAGCTGCTGGCGCAGTTCGGCCTCCTGCTGATCCTGATACTTGCCGATCATGGCGCCGGAGAGCCCGCCGATGCCAGCACCGAGCAGGGCGCCGACGCGCGGATCGTTACCCGTCGCCACACCGAGCAGGCCGCCGACAACGGCACCCGAGCCCGCCCCGATGAGCGCGCCGCCGGTGGTGTTCGAAACCTGCTGCTCACCGGTGAACGGGTTGATCGACGTACAGGCGCTCAAGGACAGCGCGGCGAAGGCGGCAACAAGAAGTCTCGATTTCATCGGCATTCCCCTTGGGTTTCAGGCCTTCTTGCGAGCGATTGCGGCAGCACGGTGTCACGACCGCGCCCGGCCGGACGAAAGGCGCCAACCATAGCCGCCACTGAGCGCGCCGTCGACCTCGCAGATCAGACAGCAAAGGCGGCACGGAAGCGATCGAGCGCAACGTGATCGTCGCCGGAAGGCCAGGCTTCGAGCCCGATCACGCCGCTATAGCCCATCCCGGCAAGGGCGCGCGCGATGGCAGGATAGTTGAGCTCGCCGGTGCCCGGTTCGCAGCGGCCCGGAACGTCGGCCACCTGGATTTCACCGATATGGGGCAGCGCGCGGCGACAGAGTTCGATCAAATTCCCCTCCCCGATCTGCGCGTGATAAAGATCGAGATTGAGCTTGAGATACGGACTGGCGACTGCCGCGACCAGTGCCAGGGTATCGGCGGCCCTGGCGAAGGGCGTGCCGGGATGATCGACCTCGGTATTGAGGTTTTCGAGTACGAAGGTGACGCCCTCGCGGGCGCCGAGTTCGGCGATCCGGCCCAGGGTGTCGCGCGCCTTGAGCCACATCTCGCCCGTCACGATCTCGGTGGGCTGCACAGGCAGGCCCCCGGGCCCGAGGCCCGTACCGTGCAGGTTGAGCCGGGGGCTCCCCAGTTGCCTTGCCATCGGAATGGAGAGCGCGGCGGTGCGCAGCAACTCGTCGGCGCCGGCATCATCGGCAAGCCGACCGGTTACATAGCCGGTCATCGAGGTGAACCGCGCGCCGGTGGCCGCGAGCGCGGCGATGTCATGCTGCGTCCAGTCCCAGATCTCGCAGGCAAACCCCAGTTCGGTAAGGCGGGCGACGCGCTCCAGCACCGGACGGTCGCGAAACACCATCTCCACGCAGACCGAGAGTGTGAAGGGCTGTGACATTTCCGACGCCTCCCGCCGTTAACCGGCTGTGTTCTTTACGCGACGGCGCGAATGGACTTTGGGCGCCGACGAGCCGGATCAGAGCGCTGCATCATCATCATGCACGGCCGCGGACCTGCGTGCCGGAGCCGGCAGGTCCATCGCCTCGACACGTTCGAGCAGGGCCTCGATCTTCGGCACATTGGCGATGTGCCGCGTTTCCATCGAGAAGTTCAGCGTCACGAATTCACGGCCGGGGCAGAAGGTGCAGATATTGGCGGCGGGATGATAGGCGCCGCAATAGATCGGCTCGACCATACCCTCGGCCATCGGCCCATAGGTGCGGTGCGGCGGCACCAGGGTGAGCACCACATGCACGCCGCCATTGAAGCGCCAGAAGCGCTTGCCGGGCAGGAACGGCATCAGTCGGTTGATGTTGCGCAGGGCCTTGAACGTGGCGTTGATGGTGGTCTGGTAGCGCGTGATGTCCTTCTTCTCGATCTGATCGACCGTCTCGTCGACCTTTCGGACATAGGCAACGAAATCGTCGAGCACCTGGAAGCGCGCTTCGAGCGCCCGGACGCGGAAGAAGTCGTCGTCGGCATCGGTGCGCTTGCTGTCGAGCATCGTGTAGGCGGCGCCGATCACCTTCTTCGACATGTGCTTGTCCGGCCCATCGCCGTTGAGAGCGTGGGTGACGAGCGCGAACATCAGGCTGCGCTGCCGAACTCCCAGCCGGTTGGCGAGCCGGCGGAGACGGTGGCGACTGATGGCGAGCGTGCGGAAGCCCCAGGGCTTTTCCTTGGGGGCAAGCAGGTTGGCGAGCGTCAGGTAGAGCACGGCGGTGAACCAGGCCGAGGCAGTGCTGCGCAGGCGGGCCCAGAACCCGACCTTGTTGCTTTTGTCGCTCATGATGCCGTGCCCGGCAGACGCCGAGCGGGTCAGGAGGGCCGAATCCGAGCCTTCGAGCACGGCATGGCTCGAGCGGACCAGAATCTGCGAGGCGCGGCCCTCGGCATCAGGCCCGCCCCGGCGCACCCGCGCCGAGACGCGGAACAGCGGCAGGTCGTCACGATCGAAGATGTCGGTGGACTTCGACAGGGTCGAATCGGGCGTGGCGTCGAACTCATCCACCAGTTCCACCGAGGTGATGGCGCTGAGAATGTGCTGCGGGAAGGGCTGACCGGGACGGGCCCCGATAAAGCCATGCGTCAGCTGCGGAGCCAGCGCCACCATGCCGGCGACGAGGTTCTCGAGCTTGGGGCGGTCGAGCGGCTCCCTGGAGAAGGCCGTAAAGAACACCGTGTCCCGCGCGGCGTACAGAAACCACTGGAAGTCGGTAAACAAGGCCTGCGGGTGGCGGTTCACCGCCGCCAGTGCCAGGTCAAGCAGCTCGGCGTGATTATTGGCAAAGCTCGACGAAGAAAAACTCTTCATCTCATCCCCCCTCGTTCCCTTGCTCCGGACAATACCCACCATTCCGGCTTGGTCAAAGCCAAAGGCGGGTTTGTCGTCAGCTTGGTCGGAAAATACAGCCCTTGTGGCTGAACCCTGGCTGAACGCGCGAAACGGAAATCGGCTCCCGATCACAATCACGTCGATTGCGGCGCAGCGGTGGAACAGTCTAGAATGTTTCCAGTCTGGGGGTGACCCGTGCCAGCTGCGCGCGCGTCGAATTGACCTATGTCAAGGCTCCCATGCCGGGACTAGCTAACGTCTCGGACATGGGCCGCCAGCGGGTGCTTGGCCCGTATCGAGAGTGGAAGAATGGATTATCGCGGGTTTTTCGAAGATGCCGTGGACGCCCTGCGGCAGGAGAAGCGCTACCGCGTATTTGCCGATCTCGAACGCATAGCCGGACAGTTTCCGCGGGCGATCTTCCGCGATGCCTCTGACAATGCCCGCGAAATCACGATCTGGTGCTCGAACGACTATCTCGGGATGGGCCAGCATCCGGTGACGATCGCCGCCATGCAGGAGACGGCCGGCAAGCTCGGCGTAGGCGCCGGCGGCACGCGCAATATCTCCGGCACCAACCGGCCGCTGGTGGAGCTCGAGCGCTCGCTCGCCGACCTGCATCGCAAGGAAGCCGCCCTCGTCTTCACCTCGGGCTTCGTTTCGAACGAAGCGGCGATCTCCACCATCGCGCGGCTGCTGCCCGATTGCGTGATCTTCTCCGACCAGCTCAACCACGCCTCGATGATCCAGGGCGTGCGGCAATCGGGACAGTCGAAGCAGATCTTCCGCCACAACGACGTCGCGCATCTGCGCGAGCTGCTTGCCGCAGTGGATCGCAAGCGACCGAAGCTGATCTGCTTCGAAAGCGTCTACTCGATGGATGGCGATATTGCGCCCATCAAGGAAATCCTCGACCTCGCCGAGGAGTTCAATGCGCTCACCTATATCGACGAGGTGCATGCGGTTGGCATGTATGGCCCGCGCGGCGGCGGCATCGCGGATCGCGAAGGCCTGATGGAGCGCATCGACATCATCGAGGGCACGCTCGCCAAGGGCTTCGGCGTGATGGGTGGCTACGTCGCCGCCAACAAGGCGATCATCGATGCCATCCGCTCCTATGCGCCGGAATTCATCTTCACCACGGCGCTGCCGCCCGCACTCTGCGCTGCCGCGCGCGCGTCGATCGAGCACCTGAAGACTTCGCCAGCGGAGCGGGCCGGCCACCAGCGCCAGGCCCAGCTGACCAAGGATATCCTCTCCGATGCCGGCCTGCCGGTCATGGCGACCACTACCCATATCGTGCCGGTGATGGTGGGCGACGCCCGCCTCTGCAAGGCAGCGAGCGACATGCTGCTCGAAAAGCACAATATCTATATCCAGCCGATCAACTACCCCACAGTGCCCAAGGGCACGGAGCGTCTCCGCATCACGCCCACCCCTCTGCATACCGACGAGATGATCATCGCGCTGCGCCATGCGCTGGTGAGCGTCTGGGCAAGCCTCGAACTGCCGCGCGAGCGCCCGGTGGCCCGGGTCAGCGCACAGAAGCTGACTACCGCCGATCTGACGCTATCCACCGTCGGCGGATGAGTTCAGTCCCGATTGGCAGCGGATTGACCCAGGTCAACGCCAGTTGAGCCAACCCATGCGAGGCTCCCGATAGTGAACATCGGGAGCCTCAAATGCATGTCGGGGTCATTTTCGACACGGTCTATGGCAATACGCGGCAGGTGGCGACGGCCATCGCCCAAGGGGTGGCGGACGGCAATACAGTCGACATGCTGACGGTCACCGAGGCGCGGGACGCCGATCTCTCCTCGTTCGACATGCTGATCATCGGCTCGCCCACCCGCGGCTTCCGGCCGACCCCCGCCACAACGGACTTCGTTGCAGGGCTCACGCCATCGGTCAGCCGGACGATGAAAGTGGCAGCCTTCGACACCCGCATCGCCCCTGCCGACATTCACCCGGCACCGCTGCGCTGGGTCGTCGAGGCAGGCGGCTATGCGGCAGACCGGATCGCGATGCTGCTCGAGGAGCGCGGCTTCGTGCTTGCCGGCAAGAGCGCAGGCTTCGAGGTGTCCGGCACCGAAGGACCGATGAAAAACGGCGAACTCGAACGCGCCAGCGACTGGGCCCGCCAGCTCGCGGCCTGACCAGGTTCGGCGTTCGCGCGCGCCCGCGCGCGCCCGGCGGAAACGCGGCGCGTCGAGCCTCAGCTGGTAAAGACGATCCGCATCAGGTCGGCGGCATTCTTTGCCCCAAGCTTCTCCATAACGCGCGCCCGGTGGACTTCAACCGTGCGCGGCGAAATTCCCAGAAGGCGGCCGGCCTCCTTGTTGGACTTGCCATTGGCGATGTGCTCCAGCACTTCGCGCTCGCGCGGGGTAAGCTGCTCGAAACCTCGCACCTCGATGGTGCGCCGCCCGTCCGTGGCCGGCCCCACCCGAACCTCGGTGCCGAGCGCCGCACGCACGGCGAGCGCGACCCGTTCCTCGTCCATCGACTTGGTAAAGACGTCCGTCGCGCCCGACTTCATCGCGAGCACGGCCCCATCGACTTCCGGATTGTCCTCGACGATGAACACCGGAGTCCCCTGCTTCAGCATCTTGACGCGCCGCATCAGTTCGAGCCCGCTATCCGGCCCGACCTGCATATTGGCAATCACCACATCGGGACGGCGTCGCTCGATGCCGGCGAAAAAATCCTCTGCTGTGGTGGAGAATGTCGTCTGAAACCCTTCCAGACGCAGGATGATACTATAGCGTTCGCAAGTCCTGATGTCGGTATCGACAATATGCACCAGCTTGTCGCGATATATGAAAGGCGAATACCTGAAATTCTCGTTCATCGCATCCTCCGGCAGCCCCAAATGCCCGGCACGCAACAGCGTCGCCGTGGCTCCATTGTCGGCCTGAAGACAGTCGGCTTGTAATATTTCCGCTCTGGCTTCGCCATTCACCCTGAATTCGGGATGAGGTGATAAGGCACGGCTAGCACGCGCTAAGTGTTCCCGCTATTCGGAAAAACCACTACGCACCCGCGCCGTCGACTGTCACAATAGGACTTGGAGCCGGCCAAGAGAACGGACAATCGTCCTGAAATTCGCGGGATAGAGGAATATTTTCATAAATCAATGGAGTTCACAGGGCAGGCCAGCCGCCCTGTGGCCGTTGGCGCGGAGGTCAGCCGCGCGCCTTGAGCAGATCGCGAATTTCGCCGAGGAGCTTTTCCTCGTTGGACGGGGCTGGCGGTGCGGCAGGCGCAGCGGCCTCCTTGCGCTTCAGCTTGTTCATGCCCTTGACGACGAGGAACAGCACGAAAGCGACGATGGTGAACTTCACCATGGCGTTGATGAACAGCCCATAGTTCAGCGTCGCGACGCCGGCTTCCTTCGCCGCCTTGATGGTGAGGAAGGTCGCGCCCTCGGGCGGGAACAGTGGGATGAACAGGTTTGAGAAGTCGATGCCGGCCAGCAGCAGCCCGATGATCGGCATGAACACGTCATCGACCAGTGACGAGACGATGGCGCCGAACGCGGCGCCGATAATGACGCCGACCGCCAGGTCGATGACATTGCCCCGCAAGGCAAAGTCGCGGAATTCCTTCAGCATGGATGCTCCCTTCCAGTGTGTGCGCCCCCGCGCGCCAGCCCCGCCGGCTGGTTAACACTTACTTACTTCGGATCCCGAGGCAATGCCATGCCAAAGCTGTCCGAGACTTTCGACTCCCTTGCCCTCGGCCCGGCGTGGGGCAATAGTCCCCGATCCGAAGCAGAGTTGCCTGATGCCCATGTCGGCCATCGCCATCACATCCGAGACGTCGTTCCGGGAAGCGGTGGACTTCATTCCGCAGGGCCTCGCCATGTTCGACCGCGATCTGCGGCTGGTGTCGGCCAACCGCGCCTATGCGGAATCGCTCGGCCTGCCGCGGCATCTCGTCGTGGATGGCACGGCGCTCTATGATATTGCGCTGTTCCTTGCGCGCCGCGGCGATCTCGGCGCAGGCGATCCGACTTTCCTTGCGGCGCAGCGCGTGCAGACCCTGACGCAGTCGCAATCCACCGTGACGCAGAGGCAGGGCGCGGGCGGACAGGTGCTCGAGTTTCATTCCTCCCGGCTGCCGGATGGCGGACTGATCATCAGCTTTTCGGACGTATCGGCCCGAGTAAATGCCGAGGAACAGCTGGCCAGCGTCAACCAGTCGCTCGAGGGCCGCGTCGAGGCGCGGACAGCCGACCTGATCCGCCTGAATGCCGAACTCGAGGAAGCGCGGGCCAAGGCCGATACGGCCAACCGCGACAAGACCCGGTTCCTCGCCGCGGCGAGCCACGACCTGCTGCAGCCACTCAACGCGGCACGGCTCTATACGGCGACGCTGGTCGAGCGGGCCGGAGGCACCGGGCTCGACGACCTCGCCCATTCCATCGAGCAGTCGTTGACGGCGGTGGAAGAGATCATGTCCGCGCTGCTTGACATTTCCCGCATCGACGCTGGCGCGGTGAAGCCAGCCAATGTGCCGTTCCAGCTCCGCGACCTCTTCAAGAAGCTTGAGGTGGAATTCGCCCCCCTCGCGCGCCGAAAAGACCTGAAATTCGGGGTCATTGACACGACGCTCACCGTGCAGGGCGACCGCACCTATGTGGCGCGCATCCTGCAGAACCTCGTCTCGAACGCCATCAAGTATACCAAGCCAGGCGGCAGGGTGCTGGTCGGCGCCCGACTGCGGGGCCAGCGGGTGCGCATCGACATCATCGACACCGGCATCGGCTTCAACAAGGACCAGCACGCGCTGATCTTCGCGGAATTCTCACGGCTCGAGCATGGCGCCCGCATGGCACAGGGGCTGGGGCTCGGGCTCTCCATCGTCAAGCGGCTGGTTATGGCACTGGGGCTGACGCTCGAACTCGAAAGCCGCGAGGGCGAGGGCTCGCGCTTTTCGCTCTATCTGCCGCTGGTGCGAGTATCGAAGCAGGCGCCCGAAACCGCCCCCGCGCCGCGCGAGCCGGCCTCGAACCTGCACGGCCTCAGGATCCTCTGCGTCGACAACGAGCGCGCCATCCTCGACGCGATGGAGGGACTGCTCGGCGGCTGGGGCTGTGATGTCCGTTCGGCCCGCTCGCTCAAGGATATCGACAAGGACCGGCTGCTGGTGGGCTGGCTGCCGGACCTGGTGCTGATGGACTACCACCTCGACCAGACATCCGGCCTCGATGCGGTCGAGTGGCTGCGCCACAATGTCGGCGGACACCTGCCGGCGGCGCTGGTGACGGCCGACCGCTCGGCGGCGGTCAGGACGCTGGCCGAGGAGCGCAATATCGCCGTCGTGACCAAGCCGGTGAAGCCCGCGGCGCTCCGCGCAACCATTACCGGGCTTTCGACGCAGCGCGGGCCGGTGAAGCCCGCGGAGGATTGAGGGTCTCAGTCGCCGCCCAGCAGCTCGGCGAACTGGCCTTCCTCGATCCGGGAGGCGGCGATCACAGCCTGGGTGCGGCTATCGACATCGAGCTTCTGGAGGATGGCGGAGACATGCGCCTTCACCGTCGCCTCAGAGATCGACAGCTCATAGGCGATCTGCTTGTTCATGAGCCCGTCCGACAGCATCATCAGCACGCGGATCTGCTGCGGGGTGAGGGTCGCGAGCCGCTTCATCAGGTTGGAATGCGCGTCTTCGACCGGCAGCTCCATGCCATCGGGCACGAAGACCTCGCCGGAGAGCACCGTCTCGATGGCGCGGCGGATATCCACGGGACCCACAGATTTATGCAGGTAGCCTGACG
>CAYPYV010000013.1:0-32470 GCA_964414845.1 uncultured Devosia sp.
TTTGCCCGTAACGGCACCGATTGGGTTCGCAGGCGCAGTCAAATCGCCTAGAAGCAAGGACAGGCGGCGAAGGTGCTGAGGGACCCGGATATGGTGGAGAGCACAAGAAGCGAAATCGCAATCCCGCTTCGCCCTGCAAAGGCAGGCCCCGACGGCACACGAGCCGGCTTACGCCCCGGTTCCTGATGTTCGACCTGAACGCCGCGGCAGGCCCGTGCCCTCTGCCGCAGGGTGACAGGGCTATTCGAGTGGCCCGCGAATGCCACTTGCTTAGCGCCCACCGAAGAGAGGAACGCCGAGGAACATTGACGCCGCGGCCGGATGGTGAGCAATTCCAGCGGGACGCACCCTCTCTGAGCGAAGGCTGAGGCCTCGTGGACAGCTATCCATGCCGATGAGAACCCGCGAACCCAATTCCGCACCGGCAAGGTCGTCCTGGATGACAGGTCTGGCGCTCTTCTGCCTCGGATGCCTCGTAACATTCATGCTCGGAATCGTGACGGGCATCGTGCCGCCGGGACGGCTTGCGAGCTTGTTCGGCGGCGCGAGCTTGCCGAGCGCGGCGAATACGGCCAGTACGGCGACTACGAACACGACAAGCGTTGCGCCAAAAGCCGCGCCAACGCCGGCGCCAGCTACCGGCGCCGCCCAGGTCCGCACGGTGCGGGATGAAGCGATCGGCGACTGGCGACTGACCTGTGTGCAGCCCAGTGCCGCCGATGCAAAGCCAGTCTGCTCGATCCTGCAGCAGTTGCGCGTCGCCGAGACAGGTGCGGCAGTTTTCGTCTGGCGGGTTGTCGCCGACGGCAAAGGTGGCCTTGTCGGTATGTGGCAGGTCGCCGACACGATCGACCAGAAGGCGGGCCTGACGCTTGAAGCCGGCACGCCCAAGCCGATCACCATGCCTTTCGAAGCCTGCGGCGACGGCAGCTGCCGCGTCACCGGCAACCTGACGCCGGACTTCGTCGCTGCCCTCTCGAAGGCGACCAGCGTGTCGGCTTCAGTCACCCTCAATGATGGCAAGCCTGTGAGCTTCCCGCTCAGTGCCAAGGGACTCGCGGCGGCTCTGGCGGCGCTTGCGGCCACCGACTCGGGCGCCTGAGAGCCTCGCGCACTCTGTCCGGTCACCTGGGGCGCGCCAGCACCGTCGGTGGCCGCCAAATCGTGCACATCCCGACAGTTTTCGGCCTGTATACAAAGATTCTTTGCCGGCGTGTCATATCGGCAACATGCCGAGATTTTTTGCTGTACATGATGTATGCAATGTAAGTCACTGTTCTAGCACAGGTTATCGGCGTCCGCCTTTCCCCGGCGGGTGCAATAGCAGCAACCCGCCGAATGTAATGGTAAACAGTTGATTAACCCCCAGCCACAGGGCACTCAATTCATTGGCATTTTCTGTCCTGCGGAAGGTGCCGGATGTGGGGGCATGACGACGATGAAGATCACACCGTTCCAGGCGGCGGATTCCGGCCAGCCGGCGACTTCACGCCCCACTCGCCGACAGGCGACACGTTGGGCAATGACCGGTGTATCCCTGCTCGCGCTCAACCTCGGGCTTGCTGCGGGGCTATCGGTCTCATCCGCCCAGGCTGTCGATACACGCACGGTGATCAACGGCAATGGCGGAGGCGGCGTGATCCTGCTGGATGACGCCGAGGCCACCAATCTATCCGGTGTTCTGCCGGACGCCAGCGACGGCATCCTTGAGTCCGGTGGCTTCGATGCCGATGCGACGATCTCTGTCCCGGGCACTGTCATCCAGGGCTCTTCCGGTACCTTCTCGATCACCGACAGCATTTTCACCAATTTCACTACGCAGGGCGGCACGGGCAGTGGCGGCGGCGGCGGCCTCGGTGGGGTGATCTTTGTAGACCAGGGCGCGTCCCTCACGGTCAACAACACCGACTTCATTCGCAATACCGTGGTCGGCGGCACCGGCGGCAGCGATCCGTCGGCGGACCTGACGGCGGTGCAGATCGGGCTCGGCGACATCAACCTGCCAGTTCCTGCGATCACCGCCTATTATTTCGACCCCACGCTTGCGCCGAGCGGCACCACCTACACCGTCAGCTCGATCAGGCTCACAGCGGTCAACAAGGCTCTGCAGCCTGGCATGCAGATCGTGATCCCGGGCTCGAGCACGCCAGTCACCATCACCAGCATGTCTGCTGACAAGCGGACGCTGAACTTTGCGCCGACCACATTGTCGTCAAGCCTCGTGATCACGCCAAGTGCTCCGGTGACCAACGACCCGGCGCAGGCCAGCGGCTTCGACACGCTGAACTACAACTTCGTTGCTGGCAGCCTAAGTTCAATCAGCGTTGGCTCGACACTGGTCATCAATGGCGTCGACACGGGCGTAACCGTCAAATCCGTCGACACCAGCAGCTATACCGTCAAGCTCAACAAAGCCTTGACCTCTGCTCAATGGGCGGCCATCACAAACACGACGCCTCCGCCGGACGTCGACTATGTGAACCTCACCAATGTCGATATCAGCCAGATCAAGGGTGTCTCGAGCCAGACAATCACCCTGCCCGGCGAGAACGGTATCTTCCGGCCCGGCATGGTACTTTCCGGCGAGCAGTTCGGCGGCTCCACCGTAACCATCGACTCAGTGAGCATTGTCGACCTGGGCGGCGGCGTGAAGGAAACCGTCATTACCGTCAGCGGTGGCCAAGTGCCGTCCGGCCTCACGGCATTCGACATCACTTATGAGCAGATCTCGGCCGGCGGTAACACGCTGCGGGTGACCAACAGCAAGCTGTTTACCGGAATGACCGTAACCGGCGACGGCGTGCCGCCCGGCACCACCATATCCTCTATCGATACCGTTACCGGCATCGTGACGCTGAGCAACAGTCTTGCCGCGGGCATCAAGCCGGAAACGCTGATTTTCTCGGGCATTACCAGCGCAACCGGCTCGACGATCACCGTCGCCAATTCTGGCATGCTGACGGGCGTTTCCCCCGGCATGGTGGTGACAGGTGACGGCATTCCCGATGGGACTACCGTTGTTTCGGTCAGCGGAACCACCGTGACCCTCAGCAACGGCGTGACCGGCAGTGTAGCCAACTTGATCTTCGGCTCGGCTGTCTCGATCGGCGGGTCGATGAACGGCATAGCGCAGACCGTCACCGGGTCCGACGGACGCAACGGCAATAATGGTGCCTGGTCCAACGTCATCTGGGGCGACGGCGAGGGCAAGGACGGCAAGAATGGCGACGCCGCCACCGATGGCGTCGCAGGCGTGGGTGGTACCGGCGGCGCCGGCGGCAATGGCAGCGCCGGCCTGCAATGGAGCCCCGAGCAGGTCAAGGCCGTGGTCGATGCGGGCCTCGACGCCGGCTTCGCGACGGCCGAAGCGGCCGCGGCGCTGGCAAGCGTTCCCCCGGACGTGGCCGAATCCGTCTCGGTGGCGCTGCAGGCTGCCCAGGCATGGGTCAATTTCGGCTTCGAGACCGGCAAGCTCACCGAATGGTATGTCGACTACGCCATGGGCAACAATGCCGTAGGCGGCAATGGCGGTGAAGGCAGCGACGGCGGTACCGGAGACGACTTCTTCGGCGGCGGCGTCGGCGGCGAAGGCGGCGACGGCGCGGATGCCGGCAACACATCCAAGGGCGATGGCGGCGACGGCGGTGACGGCGGAGCGGGCGGCGACGGCGGCTTCGGCGGCGGTGGCGGCATGGGCGGCGACGGCGGCACGCATGGCGCCGGCGTTTCGGTGGCTGATGGCGATGGCGGCGATGGCGGCAATGGCGGCTTCGGCGGTGGTGACGGCAGCAATGGCGACGGCGAGGACGGCGGTGGCGGTGCCGGTTTCGGTGGCGCGATCTTCGTGCGCTCCGGTGGCAGCCTGCTTGTGACGGGCAATTCCACCTTCACCAACAACCGGGTAGAGGGTGGCTCCAGCACAAATGGCGGCCAGTCGGGCAATGCAGCCGGCGCCGATCTCTTCATGATGAAGGGCTCGAGCGTGGTCATCCGGCCGGGGACCACGGTACTGGTCGGCGGCGGCGTCACCGACAATGTCGTGACTTTCAACGGAACCATCGGCGACGACAGCCGCGAAAGCTATGACGAGGCGACCAATGCCCGCGGCTTCGGCGCCAACATCACCATCGGCAAGGGCCTGACCGTCTTCAACGGCAAGAACACCTATACTGGCCAGACCATCATGGAAGGCGGCGTGCTCGATGCCGACGATGGCTGGGGCCTCAACCACTACAGCAACCTCAACTTCAACGGCAGCGGGCGCACAGGCGGCAGCGTCTCAGCCTCGCTCGCTGATAACTCCTATGCCGGCGTACTGCTCACATCAGGCTATTTCGGGCGGCAGCTCGGCACGCTCGGCCCGCAGGTGCAGTGGAGCGGCAGCGGCGGTTTTGCAGCGCAGGGCGACGATCTGATCGTCAACCTGGGCAACCTGCCGAACCCCCTCAAGCTCAACTGGGGATCGACGAACGGCTTCTTCAGGAACGGCGCCACCGCAGTCGACGATGCCGCGCTGGTCTTCGGTTCGGAACATGCCGACGCCAAGGTGATCTGGATGAACCCGATCGACCTGGGCAACCAGAACCGCCAGATTCTCGTCACCGACAACGGCAACACCGCGCTCGACGACGACTATGTGATCATGAGCGGCGCCTTGTCGGGCACTGGGGGCCTGATCGTCGGCGAAGCGGGGTCGAGTTTCTGGGATGGCCAGCTATTCCTCACCGGCCAGAACACCTTTACCGGCGACATCGCCATCCGCAGCGGCACGTTGGGGATCATCGACGGTGGGACGCTGGCCGATGGCGTCAATGTCGATATCTCCAATGGTGCGGAGTTCCAGGTCATCGGGTCGGATGTGACGCTGGGCGAGATCAGCGGTGGCGCCGGTAGCACAGTCAAGATCGAGGACGGCACCCTCACGATTTCCGAGGATAGCCCGAACTTCCTCGGGCTGATGAGCGTCTTCGAGGATGGTGGGCTCTACCTCGTCGACGACGGCAACATTCCCAACGCCACCATCGGGCTTGCCGGCCTGTTCGACATCTCCGGCATCACCGCGGCAGGAACTTCGGTGGCCGATCTCTTCGGCGACGGCACGATTGCGCTGGGTACCAAGCGCCTCGCCGTTTCGGCTGCCACCGGCGGTACCTTCTCGGGGCAGATCACCGGCACGGGTGCATTCGGTGTTTCGGGCGGCACGCTGTTCCTCGACTTCCCCGACAGCCAGCTCATCACAGCCAACATCTTCGCCGAAACCGGCGGCAAGCTGTCTCTGACCGGCGGCACGATCAACACGACCAGCTCCAGCCAGTCTGCGCTGTCGGTGATCAATGGCGGCGTGATCGATGTGAAGGATTCGACCCTCGTCACCGGTCCCAGCCAGCCCACGGCGTCGGTGCGGTTCGACGAGCTGTTCGACAACACCGATATCAGCCCCACCGACAACCTCACCGGCAATCCGGCCTATATCCGGCTGGGCGACGGTGTTGATGTGCAGAATGGCGGCCCGCTGCTGGTCGTCGAACGCGACACCTCAGCCAACCCAACCATCGCCCTTACGGGCAACGTCACCTTCATCATCGACAATGGTCAGACACTTACCGGTGACATTCTCGATGAGGATGCCGACCGCACCACGCCTGGCGGCAGCACCACGGTCTATCTGGGCGAAGGTGTGACGTGGAGCGGCAAGGCTGTCGCCGGCGATTTCAACGTCATCGGCGCCAACGCGCACTTCCTCACCGGCAGCCTGCTGGACAATCTATACGCTACCGAAGGCTCGCAGATCGAACTGAGCGGCAACGTGGTGATCCTCGGCAAGTTCACCCTCGATGCGACCGGCATCGTGGCGCCTGGCTCGTCGCCGGGTGTGTACAATCCGAACGACTTCGAGACCAATAACGGCAACAACAAGATGTGGATCACGTTCGGCCAGGCGAACCCGATCCCCGGCGAGAACAATGACTACTCGCAGATCAACGTCGCAGACGATCTGACCGGCCTTGGCGGATCGGGTCCGGGCGTGCTTGGGATCACGCTCGAGCGCTGGAACTCGACCCAGTCAACGCCTCTCGGCAATCTCGCTGCGCTCGAACTGCTGAAGATCGGGGGCACAGAAGCCACGGGCACGAACATCTATCTTGCCGAGCGTTTCACGCAGAACGGTCACGAACTGCTCATCGATCGCAGGGTGCGCCAGATCGACGCCACCCTCGATGTGGTGGGGACCAGCCAGATCGTTCCGGCACAGGCGAACGACCGCAAGGAAGACGAGTATTTCGACCAGACCGGCGACACCACGCTGATCGTCTACGGCCTCAGGGCTATCGTTCAGGATGAGACCTACGGGCTTGCCGTGCTGCCGGGCACCGTGCACCAGGCCGGGCTCGAAACATTCGGAACCTTCCTCGAGCGCCGCGGTTCCGGCCCGCTCGAAGACGTCTGGGGCCGGGCGAGCTACGTCCATACCGAAGTCGACGACGTGGTCGACAACACCCAGGACCTCGCCTATGGCCAGTATGGTGTCGATCTGGTCCACCAGGGCGAGTTCCGGGGTGGTGTGCTCGGGTCCTACTCCGCCTCGAGCAGCGCCGTGACCACCGAGACGGGAACCAACACCTTGCTGGGTAACGTCTTCTCGGGCGGCGCCTACGCCACCTGGTCCAACGGCTCCGCCTATCTGGATGCGGTGGGCCAATATGGCTTCGGCGACTGGAGCTTCTCGCCCACCGACGCGAGCGGGCTGACCATCCAGAGCCACACTGGCCTTGCGTCACTCGAGGCTGGCGTCCGTATCGGCGACGAAAATGTCAGCCTCACGCCATGGAGCCAGATGGTCTACCAGGCCACCTATTTCGACGCCCTGACCTCGGAATGGGTCGGCGATGCCGAATTCAACGACAACCAGTCGCTCTATCTGCGCGGTGGACTCAGGGCAGAGGCGCGGTTCGGCGGCTTTTCGCCCTATCTCGATCTGGGCGTCTCCTACAATGTCGAGGACGTGAAGACCGTGACGGTGGATGGGTTCGACCAGTCGACCGGTATGGGCGGCACGCGGTACGAAGTCGCTGCCGGCTTCCAGGCCGACATCTCCGACACGGCAACGATCTGGAGCTCGGTAAAGGGCGCCTACGCGCAGGACAGCGAAACCATCGGTGTCGTCGGCTACCAGGGCCAGGCAGGCATGCGCGTCACCTGGTAAGGCGCGGCATCCGCCTGGCGACAGACCCCGGCCCGGTTCCTTCAACGGAGCCGGGCCGAACTGTTCGTGGCGTCAGCTTTGCCTTTGCGGGACTGCAACCTGTCGCGCCAGCCAGGCCAGGATCGTGGCGCTGGTCTCTTCCGGCATTTCTTCCTGGATCCAGTGGCCGCAATCGAGGCTGACCACGTCCACATTGGGCACGAATTCCGCCAGTCTTTCAAATTTGGGGATCACGTCCTGGTCGCCATAGATCATGAGCGTCGGGTGGCGGATGATCGGGTCCACCGCTCCCAGCAGGTGCCAGTTGCGATCGAGGTTCCGGTACCAGTTGATCCCGCCCGTGAATCCGGATCGTTCGAAGGCGGCGGCGTAGACCGCGAGGTCGGCCTCGCTCATCACCGGCTCCCCGAGTGGTGTTTCCGCGCTGGCGAGGTTGATCATGGCCATGCCCGGATCTGGCGCCTGAGGAGGCACGTTCTTCCGGTAGAGGTTGCGCAGAAAGCGGAACGCATTTGCGTCAAGTACGGCATCCGCCACGCCGGGCTGCCGGTTGAAGTGAACGAAGTAATAGTCCTGGCCGAGGATCAGCTCCAGCATCTCGATCCAAGGCATATCGCCCCGTTCCTGATACGGCAGGCTCAGATTGATCACCTTGCTGACCCGGTTCGGGTGCAGCAGGGCCAGTCCCCAGACGACGGCAGCGCCCCAGTCGTGGCCGACAAAGGTCGCGTCCGGATAGCCGTAATGATCGAGAAGCGCGACAAGATCGCCGGTCAGGTGCTCGATGTCATAGTCCGTCACCGCGCCGGGACGGGACGAGTTTCCATAGCCCCGCTGGTTGGGGACGATGACATGGTAGCCCGCCGCAACAAGGGCTGGGACCTGGTGGCGCCAGGAATAGGCATGCTCGGGCCAGCCATGGCACAGCACGATCGGGGGACCTGCATTTTCTCGTCCTGCTTCAAAGACTTCCAGTTCGATCCCGTTGACTGGAACAAGGGTGGACCGGGGGAATTCGGGTGCGCTCGACACTTCACGTCCTTCTATGGTTTCGCAATCGGCTGTGCGTTCGGCATCGACCCGCTCGTCGGGACCTGCCGCGCGGGCCGGTGATGGTCTAGGAACCAATGGTGCCAAGGCCTGGCACTGAAAGACGGTAGCCTTCGGCATGAGTGTTCGAGTTCGACATGAGGCGATTGTGCGGAGCCTGCGCCGCAATGGCACTGCGACAGTCGCGAGCCTGGCAGCAGAGGTCGGTGCATCGCGGCGCACGGTGCTGCGCGACATCAGTGCCCTGCGCGACGAGGGCTTCGTCATTCATTCCGAACCGGGACGCGGCGGCGGCCTGCAGCTTGACCCGCAATCGGTACAGGCAACGGCCAAGCTGTCTGTGGCCGAGGTCTTTGCGCTGCTCATAAGCGTCGCATCAATGCGTGCAGCGGGCAACTTGCCCTTTGCGGGCCTCGCGGATTCCGGACTTGCCAAGATCGAGAAGGCCCTGCCACCGGACAAGGTTCGTGACCTGCGCCGGTTTCTGGACTGTCTCTATGTCGGGCAATTGTCGCCTCTGGTGGACATATCGGATGTTGCAGCGATGGATCCCGCATTGCTGCCCACGTTCGAGGTGGCGTTTCTCGAGCGGCGACCTCTCCGGTTCCGGTACCGTGACGCAAAGGGGGCCGCGACCGATCGTATGGTCGAACCGCACGCGCTGCTGATCCTGCCGCCGCTCTGGTACCTGGTCGCCTGGGACCCGGCGCGCGACGACTTCCGGCACTTTCGAATGGACCGGATCAGCGCACCATCCGTCGAGCAGGCCGCACCATTCCAGCGCCGACACGTGGCATTCGAAGCACACGTTCGCCCGATTCGTGATCTGTCGCGCTGAACGTCGCATCTCAGCATCTGACCGGGCAGGCTGGCATGCGGGCGGCGCCCGATGCGATCCCGAGCCCGAGCGGTCGATCGCGTCGCCACTGATACGTGACGGACCTCGATCTAGGTCCGTGCGCGGATGCGGCTGAGCGATTCCGGCGTAATCCCCAGGTAGGACGCAATGACATATTGGGGAACAACAGCCGCAACCTCCGGGCGCGACTTCAGGAATTGCCGATATCGCTGCTCCGGTGTGGACATGAGAAGTGCCGCACTGCGTCGCTGTGCCCCGACCATGGCCTGCTCAATGATCCGCCGCCCGAAACGCTCGATCGCGTGATCCGAGTCAAAGGCGGCCAGCAAGGCATTGCGAGGGATCACCAGTATCGCGCCATCGGTCAGGGCATCGATGTTCTGCAGCGCCGGCAACCCGGCTGTCAGCGCGGCGACATCGGCCACGACCATGCCGGCCGAGAAGAATTGTCCCGTGTGCTCGACCCCGTCCGCCAGGTAATAGTATCGAAAAATGCCCGATCGAACGAAGAACAGGTGGCCCGCCGGCTCGTGCGCCCGTCCGATATGCTCCCCCTTGGCGACCTCGCGCGCTCGAACACCGGTCAGCATCTGTGCCAGTACGGACGGCCCGGGCACCATGGGGGCCGCCAATGCAGTGATGGTGTCGACGAGATCTGACGCCTGATCGAGGGTCATTGCAGGTTTCAATCTTGCGTCTTCATGGAGGCGAATGTCCTCGAGAGCGCGGCCTCGATCGGAGTGGCGATATCTCCGAATCGCGCCGCGAATTTTGTATGGTCCACCAGGAACGCCTCTTCAAACTCATACAGCATTTCTATGCTCTCACGCACCGGTGGCACGAAGATGCCGATGACCCGCATTTCAACGCGGCTCATGCGACGTAATCGTGCTGGCCCGAAGCCAGCCACCTTGAAAGCGAGTTCTGCGAAGCGACGGGTCGAGACGGCCGGTGCGCTGGGTACATGCCACACGTCTCCGAGCGCCTCGTCACTTGTGCCGAGAACCGCCATCGCCGCGCCGAAGTCCTCGATATAGGTGTAGGCATGCGGCACGTCAGGGTTGCCCATGACCTCGACGGACTTGCCTGCAAGTACCGCCTTCATGAATCGTTCGCCGACAACCGAACCCAGCACACCCGGGCCATAGAAGTCTGAAGCGCGGGCAACAGCGACGCGGAGATTGCCCGAGCGGTGTTCCGCCAACAAGGCGAGATGCATGCGGGCTCGAACTTCACCCTTACGGCTGGTCGGCCGCAAAGGCAGGTCTTCCCGCAGCGGCACCCTCGATGGACCATAGCCATAGAGGTTCTCGGCCACGATGAGCCGGCTGCCAAGGCGTTTCGCCGCAGCAATGGCCGCCGACTGGAGGGCATCAAACTTGTCTACCCACTGGTGATAAGGCGGCTGCGCACAGAAATGGACGACCTCTGCCCCGCTGAGAGCCCCGATCGAGGCGTCAATATCCAGCAAATCCGCCTGCAGAAGCTCGGTGCCCGCCGGTCGATCGGACATCCGCCCGCTCAGGCTCACGAAGCGCACCGCATAACCGCGGGCAATGAGAGCCGCCGCAGTGGCCCGGGCCAATGGTCCGGTCCCCAATATGGCGTGCAGTTTCTGCCTTTCGGCGACGAGGTCGTTGCTCATGCCCAGCGCTCCCCTGCCCTAATCTCAAGCGACCTTTGGGGACTGCAGGGACCAGATGCCGACGGCGAGCAAGCTGAACTGCCAGAGGATGTTCGTCATGGTCAGCGTCGCTGGCCCCAGGTCGATGCCGAAGCTGCCGGGGATGACGAGGAGCAGGCCGGCGCCGCCCAGAACGGCAAACCAGGCAGCCGCAGCACTCAGCCGCTCACCGGTTGCCCGCACACCGAGGCCAATTGCAATGGTCCATAGTCCGCCGAACAGGCCTACGCCGAGGACTTCGCCGATGCCGCCCGCCCAGGCATTCAGCATGTCGAAGATGAGGGCAATCTGGCCCTGATCGGCTTGCGGCGTGCCATAGGCATCGGCCAGCACCGGCATCGCGAACAGCCAGCGCGTGATCCCGATCGCCTTTGCAAATGCACTGAGAATAGCCAGCGCCATCACCAGCCCGGCCATTGCAGCGGGGAGCCGGAGGCGCGCAACCAGTGCCGCGCTTGCCGGAACGATGAGGATAGCGGCGAGCAGGTAGGACGAGTAACCGAAAGCGACTGCGCCGGCATTCGCGACCAGCCGCGGCAGAGCAATATCCGCCGGATCATCAAGAGACGCCGGCCAGCCGATGGCCGACGACAAGGTGAAAAACGTCGCCGAAAGCAGCGCAAACTGGGTGACCAGCAGCGCAGCACTGCCGAAGCGAGCCTGGAAAGTCGGCAGGATTTGCGCCGACGTGACGCTCGTTGTGTGGGACCGCATGCTATTCTCCATTCGCAGCAAGAGTGAATGGAGCCGTTTTGCACCAGCGCTGAACGGGCGGCATTGATGTTGGGTAAGATCGACCGTGGCCGGGCCTTGGTCGAGGACTGGTTGGCCTCTTGCCCCAGTCCGCGCCCCCGCTCATGCTCATCCGGCGGATGGTACAGCGCGCTGTTGAACTTGGCGTCGCAGCGCCACGCATAGACGTTCCGAGTAAGGCCGCAAGACCCGAGCAAGAGCAGAGGTCATTGGCCGGTTTGGCTGACCTCGAGCTGCAGTGCCTGCGCTGCAGCCGGACAACGTCTCAGGTCGATCGCCAGATCGCCGGCCTGCTTCGTCGCCGCATATCGGGCGGTCTTGGGCCGAGTGAACCGATAGAAATAGCTGTCGATGGCCAGCGACTGTTCGAAGCTGAGGCCTTTGGCAAACTTCTCGTTGCGGCTTGCGTCAATCGCCTTGCCGAGAGCGTCGCGCAGCTTCTGGGCATTGGCCTGTCGGTTTGGGTCGGTCAGAACCGCATGTTCGTTGATCAGCTGACCGATGGTTTCGTAGCACAGCGCTGCCGCCCAATATGCCGATGTCACCCAGGGCTCGAGGGCTTCGTCGAGCACAACGACATCCTCGGCCGGCGGTGAAGATGTGGCGTCCTGCGCCGGCGCCGAGGTCGCCATCATGGCGAGCATCAAAGCCAAGCTCGCGGCCGTGGCAAACCGAACCAAGCTTCGCACCATTGGCCTCGCACTGATATCTTCCAGATGCGGACAATTGGATAGGTTCTGGCCCGCGCGTCAAGGCTCGGACAAGATATGGTCACGCGGGCCGGAACACGTGCTGTCAGCGTGAGGTTGTCCCCGCGGACCGCCGCCATTGCCTGGGCGCTGCAATGGCGGACCCGGCCGACAGGGCCCGGTTCCACTCCTCCATGAACCCGGCGCCGCAATGCCAGTTCGGGGATCGGTCAATGACCCTGGGCCAGGGTCTGACGCAGGTAGTCGGAAAGTCGGGCGATCTGGTCATCCCGGTCCCGATGTACGCATGTGCTGCAATATTCACCGCTTTCTCCCGTCGCGGTATAGAAGCGGCAGCAGCCGCCGCGCAGACGAAACCAGTCGGTCACCTCGGGGCGGCCTGGGCACGAGACCTCGACCAATTCGATCTGCCGGTTGTGCAGGGGCGAAGCGCGGTCACCCGCGATGGCGCGGCAAAGTGTGATCGCCTCGGGTAGGGCGCCGCCGGTGCGGCCCGCCTGCAGCAGGGCGGCCGTCACCCCATCGGCGACGAGCCGCCATTGCGCCGGAGCCCCCAGACCGGTCTGCGCGGAAAGCGCGGCGACCAGTGAAGTCAGCGCTTCCTTGAGCACGCGGGCGAGGTCAGCGGGCCCTTGCCCGCCGGCGTCGATGCCCTGTGGGTCGATCACCAGGTCGACCACGCTGGCAATGCGGGTCTCATCGCCGTCCTGCCAGGCGACATCGCGGGGGGCAATGCCGACCGCTTGCGGGTCGAGCGCTCCGACACGCCATCCGGCCAACCAGAATCCGCCAAGCAAGCGGCCGAGTTCCCAGGCCAGCTCGCCAACCAGGTATGCGCAGCCAAGCCGATCATCCCCGCCACGCGCCTGCGCCGCCTTGCGCGCGACCAGCGCCGCAAGGCTGCTCCTGTCACTCGCGAGGCTGGCCAGCGTGATCGCCCCCGAAGGCAGGGATGCGATGCGATGCCGTCCCTCCCAGTCGTCAGTGGGCGGAGGCTGGCTGGCAAGCAAGGCCGCAGGTGTCACTCGGACACCAGCGAGTGATCCAGATCCGGACGCGACAGGATCGCCGAAACCTGATCCAGCCCGTTCACCGCCTTGGCCCAGGCCGCGCCCACCATGGCCGAGCCATCCAGAGCAAAGACCTGACCAGCCTGCACAGCGGGGAGCGTCTGCACGACAGGCTCGGCGAGGAAGGCTGACAAGGTGTCCGACCCGCCTTCGGTCGCGTCCCACACCATCACGAAAATCACGTCGGCGGCATGGTCGCCGAGGGACTCGAGGCTGCGGGGTTCATCTGCACCGAAATGGGCCTTGTCTGCCGCCGGCCGGATCAGGTCCAGCCCGCCGAAGACCATGCCGAAGGCCTGCGCATTGTCGACCACCCAGAAGTTTCGGGCGTCGGGATCGAAGTCGATGATGCTCACCGTCGCCTGCCCTATTGCCGGGCCAATCCGTTCCCGGGCCTCGGCAAGCTTCAGATCATGACGGGCGGCCAGCGCCTTGGCCGCGTCAAGCCGGCCCACGGCATCGGCGAACTGCATGAGCCCGGCCGCAAGCGGCTGGTCGTGCACGTCAATGGCGATGGTCGGTGCGATGGCGGAATAGACCGACAGATCGTCCCAGGGTGTTGCGATGATCAGATCGGGGGCCAGCGCCGCGACCGCCTCGGGGTCGGGTTCGCCATAGGCGCCGACAAACGCGATGCCGGTGGTGTCGTATCCCTGCATGCGCCGGAAGACATGGCTGCCATCGTCATTCAGCCGCCCGGCACTGCCAACCGGCCGAACGTCCAGTTCCATGAGCGGCAGTAGCCCGTTCTGATCCTGCAACGTGACGATCCGCTGCGGAGTCTCGGGGATGCAGGTTTCGCCCCCATGATGGGCAAAGGGGCGCTGGCCTTCGGCACAGTCGAGTGCGAGAGCGGGGGCTGTGGGAAGCAGTAAAGCCGCGAGCGCGGCAAGGCCGGCCATGAGGCGGGTTCTGCGGATGCTAGGGCGACCGCCAGACATTGGTGCACCGGGAGCGGCATTGGGGATAGCGGAGCAGAGCCGCGACAGGTCGGCCGACAGGTCAAGTCGCAAGATCATGGTCATCTTGGCACCCGGTTCAGGTCTGGCCGCGACAGGATCACCAGCATCGCCGTAGCGATCCGGCCCAGCGCGGTGTAGGACGCGGCGTAGTCTTCCTCGATCGGCACAAAGAACATCTGGCCGCTGCGGCAGGCGAACATCAGCTCGCAAAAGCCCGGAAGGGTGGCATTTGCATGGGCCAGGTGATCGGCAGGCGTCGCGCCGGCATCGGTATAGGCCAGGGAGAGGATCACATCGGCATCGAGTGCGGGCAGCATCTCGGCCGTGAATGTCGGGTCCTGCCCGGCCTGCGCGGCGATCAACTCCGGCTGCGCCAAGCCAAGATCGGACAGGATCCGTGCCACCGCACCGGCACCGGTATCGGCATAGATTTCCCCCGGTCCGGCGAACATCACGGTGGAAACCGTAAGGTCGGCAGGCACCTGGGCCCGCAACCGCGCGAGTTGCGCCTGCCAGCCGGCCTCCAGCCGGGCAAGTTGACCTTGGGTATTGGTCAGCTCTGCCAGTTCGGCAAAGGTCTCGGCCATCGGCTGGTTCGACGGGTCAAGGCTGACGGTGGGCGCGATGGCCTGCAGGCGTTGCGGATCGACCTGCATCCAGGGCGCAGTGATAATCAGATCCGGGGACAATGCGGCGATGCGTTCGAGGTCGACGGGCCAGTCGCCCACCCAGGCGATCCCATCCGGGGCGAAGTCCAACCCGGTCAGCAGGCGCCCACCGCGGATGTAAGCCGTCTCTGCCGAGGTGCCCCGGCCCTGACTGCCTACCGGCGTCACGCCTAGCTCCAGCAGCGGCATGGTCAGGAAGGCGTCCCAAAGGGCAACGATGCGCTGCGGCTGGGCCGGAACCTCGACCGTGCGGCCAAGGTCGTCGACAAAGGAGCGGGTATCCGCGGCAACGGCGCCGGACGCCGACAGCAGAAGGGAGAAGGCCAGCAGGGCTGCGCGCATAGCAGTCACTTCTGCGGTACGGCAGTTGCCGGGTCGCCGTCGATTGCGGCATCGATCCGCTCGGCGATCATGCGGATGGCGACGGGCTGCGACAGGAGCGACCCATTGGCAAGCGCGCCATTGACCTCGGAAGTCTGCGCCAGGAAGACCTCGCGCCCTTCGGCAACCGCGCGCATCGACTTGCGCGCGACGATTGCGGCAATGTCCGGGCTGTCGGCCGGCGCCCACCAGAAGATGACATCGGCGTCGAGTTCGGGCAGGACCTCTTGCGAGATCTCGACGAAATAAGTGTCGGGCTGCGACAGCGCGACCGCTGCCGGGTGCACGGTCAGGCCAAGCTCCTCGATGAACTTCACCGAAGAATCGCCGGGGGTGTAGAGCCCAACGGTGCCGTTCCACCATGTCAGCATGGCGAACGTCTTGCCTTTCCATTCGGGATTGGCGGCTACGGTGGCGGCGAGGTCGGCCTGAATGGCGGCGATCCCGGCTGCGGCCTCGTCCGACCGGCCAAGCGCCAGCCCGGCACGTTCGGCCTGCTCGATCCAGGTCAGATCATAGTCGGTATGGCCGGGCGGAATGGCGACGGTTGGCGCAATCGCGTTCAGCCGGGCAAAATCTTCGGCCGTGATGCCCGATCGGAAGGCGAGGATCACGTCGGGGTCGGTGGCGGCTATGGCCTCGAAATCGAGATCACCCTCCAGCAGCACCGGATCGGACTTGGACAGAGCCTGTGCCCAAGGCCAGAGTTCATTGGGATAGGGCGCATACCACTTGCGGACGGTCAGCGGCTGGAAGCCAAGCGCCAGTACATTGTCGACACCGGCATAATCGAGTGTCGCTACCCGTTCGGGCGGCGCGGGAATTGTGACCGGTCCGAAGGCCGTATCGATCGTCAGCGGAAACTCCTGCGACACCGCAGGCGACGCGATCGATAGGGCAAGAAGGGCAACAAGTGTGGAGCGGATCATGGCGGGACCTCAGAAAAGGAGCGCGGCCACCTGTTGGGCAACAGGCAGCGTGAAATCGAATTTGAGCGGATCGATCACCGTGATCCGCTGCGGACTGGCTGGAAAATTGACGGCAACGCCCATCGCGTCGGTCGCTGTGCTGCCATCCGGCGCCAATGCGGCTGCGGCCGGCGGGAACGTAGAATAAAGAGTGCGAAGCATCCGGAAGCCCGAGGTGAAGCGCGGTATATATGAGTAAAACAATCAGGATTTGCAACGAAAAACTGACTGGGACAGTCAGATATCCGACTGACCGATGTGACCTCCGGCAAGTGCCTGTTCAGACAGCGGAAATCCTGCCGCCGCGCAGCAGGAGGATGGCGAAGACCGGCACGCCGATCAGGGCAGTTACCAATCCTGCCGGGATCTGGAGAGGAGCAAGAAGGCTGCGGCCCAGCAGGTCTGCGAGGGCCACGACCAGCCCCCCCATCAGCGCAGAGTTGACGAGGTGCAGCCCGGTCCCCGACCGAGCCAGTCGCGAAACCATATGCGGCGCAATCAGGCCGACAAAGCCAAGCGGTCCGACCGCCGCTGTCGCGGCCGCAGCGGCCAGCACGGCAAGCAGCATCGCGCCGCCCCGCGCAAGGCCGAGCCGCAGGCCAAGGCCGGTCGCTACTTCGGTTCCCAGTCGCAGGGCGGAGAGCGGCCGCGTCAGGGCCACGACGCCAGGCACCAGCAGGAGTGCCACAACGGCCAGAGCGCGCGCTTCGGCCCAGCTTGCGGCGTTGATGCTGCCGGCAAGCCAGCCCAGCGCGGCCTGCGCCTCCTGCAGCTGGCCATGGGTCAGCAACACGCCGATGAGCGCCGACAGAAAGGCCGACAGGCCCACGCCTGTCAAAATCAGCCGCAGCGGACCAGCGCCCCTCGGCCCGCTGGCTACCGCCTGCACCAGCGCCGCCGCAAGGATCGCGCCCGCAAAGGCCAGCGGCGTACGCAGCGCATGCGGTGCCTCGGGCCAGAGGACGATCAGCGCCACCACTGCCAGCGCGGCACCCTGGCTGACCCCCAGAAGCGATGGGTCGGCCAGGCCGTTTCGGGTCAAGGCCTGTAGCACCGCCCCGGACAATGCCAGCATGGCGCCGCACAGGAGCGCGACCACCACTCGCGGCAAGCGGAAATCGAATACGACCGTCGCGGCCATTGGCTCCGGCGGAGCCCCGGTCAGCGTCGCCCAGACCTGCGACAGGCTGAGGCCATAGGTTCCGCTGGCCAGGCTGAGGGCGACGACCAACAGAGCGGCAAGTGTCAGCGCCAGCAGGACAGCGACGCCGCGCCGGGGCAACCGGCTGCCAAAGGGGCCTGCCACCATCACCGTCATGCGCGGGCCCGAACCAGCCAGAGGAACACCGGCGCACCGATGATCGCGGTCATCAGCCCGGTGGAGATCTCAACCGGGGCGAGCGCGACGCGCGACACGGTGTCGATCACCACAAGATAGGCCGCGCCCAGAAGCGCCGACATCGGCACGATCCGTGCGTAATCGGCCCCCGCGAACAATCGCACGACATGGGGAATGACGAGACCAACGAACCCCATCAGCCCCGCGACCGAAACCGCCGCCGCCGTGAGCGCCACGACCGCCCCGATGGCCAACGCGCGGATGCGGCCGACTGGCAGCCCGAGGCCCTGAGCCGTCTCATCTCCCAGCGATAGCGCCGTGAGCGGCCGGGCGAGCAGGAAAGCGAGGATCAGCCCCCCTCCCAGCCAGGGCGCGGCCTGGGTCAAGCGGCCCATGTCGGCCCCCGAGAGCGAGCCCGCCAGCCAGCCGCGGAGGGTGCGAAAGGTCTCTTCGTCCAGCAGCATGGCGATGCTGTCGAGCGCGCCGAGAAAGGCGGCGACCGCAGCACCGGCCAGGATCATAGAGAGTGGCCGCGCACCGCCCGGCACGGCAGCAGCCAGCGTCCAGACCAGCGCCGCCGCGCCGACTGCGCCTCCGGCCGCGAAGACCGGAATCCAGCCCGTTCCTGCGATTCCGAACCAGCCAATGCCCAGCACGACGGCCGAGGAAGCGCCCGCCATGAGGCCCAGCGTTGCTGGTTCGGCCAGGGGGTTGCGGGTGACGGCCTGCATCAGGGCCCCAGCCACCGCCAGCCCAGCCCCCACCGCTGCCGCCGCCAGTGCGCGCGGCAGGCGCAGGTCGCGGACCACGGCATGATCGAACAGCGCCGGATCCGGTGCGGTCAGGGCCCGCCAGACCTCGGGCAGTGGCACTGCCCGCGCGCCGACCGAGATGTGCCAGAGGCACGCCAGCACAAGCGCCCCAGCGAGCGCGGCCAGCGCCGGAAGTGTCAGCGCCCGCATCAGGCGGCAAGGCCCGTCGGACAGACCGGGATGCAGACAGGACGCCCGCTGGCCGGATCGGCGATGATCTGTGCGTCGAGGTCGAAGACCGCACGCAGGGTGGCGGGGGTCATGACTGCGGCGGGGGCACCTTCCGCCAGGATTCGGCCTGCGCGCATCATCACCAGATGGTCGGCAAAGGCCGCGGCGATGTTCAACTCGTGCAGGACCACGACCAGCGTCCGCCCGGTGCGCGCGATGGCAGCGAGGCAGGACATCACCTCGACCTGCACCTTGAGATCAAGGAAAGTGGTTGGCTCGTCCAGCAGGATGATATCGGTCTCCTGCGCCAGCGTCATCGCGATCCACGCGCGTTGACGCTGGCCGCCTGAAAGGCTGTCCACGGGCCGGTCGGCAAGCGCATGCAGCACCGTCATGTCCAGCGCCCTGTCGACGGCCCGGCTATCGGCAGCCGACCATTGGCGCAGGAAGGACTGATGCGGATATCGGCCCTGCGCCACAAGTTCCCGCACCGTGAGTCCCTCGGGCGCGACAGGGCCCTGAGGCAGGAGAGCAAGGCGCCGCGCGACCTCGCGCGTGGGCAGGGCGCCGATCGGGCGGCCATCCAACTGTACCTCGCCACGGACAGGCTGCAGGATCCGCGCCAGCGCCTTCAGCAGCGTTGACTTGCCGCATCCGTTCGGCCCGACCAGCACCGTCAGCGCGCCGGTCGCCACCGCCAGGTCGACCCCGTCAAGGATGGTCGCATCGCCGTAGCCCGCTACGACACCCCGCGCCAAAAGCCGCGGATTTGTACCCGGGTGCCCTGCTGCCATAAGTCAATTCGCCTGGTCTGGTTCGCCGGACCTGCACCGGCAATTTAATATGACTGAAATAGTCAGGGTTGGCAATCTGGTGTGGCCGGAGGGCGCAAACGAAGTCGCAACCGGCCATGCCGGCATCTCGCCAAATCGCCGCGCCGCCGCCCAGGACACCTCGACCCACGAGGACTCTAGCGCCTCCGCGGTCTGGATAATGCCGCTAAGAGAAGTTTGCCCCTGGTCAGCGACACTCTATGGCCGCGGTGCCAACGAATAGGGTCTGCTACCGAATGAAAAGGTACTGGCTCAGCACCCCGTCCCGCATCTCATCAACGGACGGGAGCCATGCCCGACGACCAGATCATCCAGGGCCTGCGGACGAGCATTCCCGCTTCCGGAACCCGGTTACGCACAGGGCGGAACGTGCGAACCCCTTCACAGCTTGGGTCACTGGCTTGTCAATGCACACAGTCTGTGTACTGATTAGCTCGGGTTCCGGCAATCCAGTCGGAACACCCAAGGAATATGGGGAGAGAACGAATGAAATGGATGTCTCTGGCTGCCACGGCAGCCATGCTGACCATGCTCACCGTGCCGCAGGCTTTTGCCGACAAGCTTGACGACATCATTGCTTCCGGCACCCTTCGTTGCGCGGTCGTGCTCGATTTCCCACCCATGGGTTCGCGCGACAAGGACAACAACCCGATCGGCTTTGACGTCGACACCTGCAATGACCTCGCCAAAGCGCTCGGCGTGACGGCAGAGATCGTCGAAACGCCCTTCCCGGATCGAATTCCGGCCCTCGTTTCCGGTCGTGCCGACGTTGGTGTCGCCTCGACCTCCGACACGCTGGAGCGTGCCAAGACCATCGGGTTCTCGATCCCCTACTTTGCATTCGAAATGGTGGTCCTGACCAAGGACGGCCTCGGCATCGAGAGCTATGAGAGCCTCAAGGGCAAGAAGACCGGTTCGGTCTCCGGCACCTATGAAGCCATCGCCCTCGAGAAGGACGTGAATGCCTGGGCAGACCCGGCTGGTTCGTTCCAGGCCTACCAGACCCAGGCTGACGTGTTCCTGGCGCTCGCACAGGGCCAGATCGGGGCCACTGTCGTGACCTCCACCGTCGCCGGCGCCACCATTGCCTCGGGCAATTTCGAGGGCTTCAAGATGGGTGGCAAGGCTCCCTACGAGATCGACTATGTCTCGTTGATCGCCCTGCGTGGCGAGTATGGCCTGATCAATTACCTCAACCTCTTCGTCAACCACCAGATCCGTAACGGTCGTTATGAAGAGCTCTACAAGAAGTGGATCGGCGAAGGCGAGCCGCCGAACCTGATGATACCCGGCGTCTACTACTGACGTCTCGTTTCGGGGAGCGTCGATGACGCTCCCCATTCGGACACCTGGATGATGTGATCGGGGCCCGACCAAGAGGGGAATAGGGCGTGTTCAACTACACCTTCCACTGGCGTCCGGCCTTGCAGGCGCTGCCCGCAATGCTCGAAGGCGCGCTGGTGACGATACAGCTGGCAGTGCTTTCCATGCTGTTCGGCATAGCGATTGGCGTCGTGCTGTCCGTGATGCGCGGCTCGAAAAACCGGCTGCTGAGCGGATTTGCCGCCACCTGGGTGGAGATCGCCCGCAATACCCCGGCCCTCTTCCAGATCTATATTGCGTATTTCGGTCTTGGGCAGGTCGGCATCCGGCTCGACAGTTTCGTTGCCCTCCTGATCGGCATCACCTTCAACAATGCAGGCTATCTGGCAGAAACGTTCCGCGGCGGCCTCCGCGCCGTGCCGCTGACACAGACCCGCGCCGCGCGGTCGCTCGGACTTTCGGCGGTCGACGCCTACCGCCTGATCGTGCTGCCGCAGATGTTCCGGGTGGTCTTCCATCCGATGACCAACCAGATGGTCTGGGCCATCCTGATGACGTCCCTTGGCGTCGTTGTCGGGCTCAACACCGACCTGACGGGCGTGACGCAGGAGCTCAACGTCAAGACCTTCCGTACGTTCGAGTATTTCGCAATCGCGGCGGTCATGTACTACCTCATCGCCAAGTTCGTGACGCTGGGGGCGCGGCTGATCGCCTGGCGCCTCTTCCGGTATTGAGGGCGCTGCCATGATCGACACCGCTCTCTCGGCCAACGACATCTGGTTCATGGTGCAGGGTGCCGGCTGGACCCTGCTGATCACGGCGATCGCCATGGTTGCCGGCACAATTCTCGGTATCCTTTTCGGTGTGGCGCGCGCGACGCTCCCCGGCTGGTCGACGCTGCCCCTCGGCTTCCTGCTCGACATCTTCCGCTCAGTGCCTCTGCTGATCCAGCTGGTGCTCGCCAACTCCTTCATCCCGATCCTCGGGATCCGGGCCACGCCGTTTGCCGTCAGCTGCCTGGTGCTGGCACTCTACACCTCGGCCTATTGCGCCGAGATCGTCCGCGGGGGCGTGCTGTCGGTGCCGCTGACAACCCGTCGCGCGGCGCGCTCGCTCGGCCTGACCTGGTGGCAGGACATGAAGGAGATCGTCTATCCGATGGCGCTTCGTGTCATGCTGCCCAGCTGGATCGGGCTGACACTCGGCGTCATGAAGGACACGGCTCTGGTCGGCTGGATCGGGGTGATCGAGCTGCTCAAGTCATCTCAGATCCTGATCACCCGGATGGCCAATGAGCCACTCTTCATCCTGTGCATAGCCGGGCTGATCTACTTCCTCATCAGCTTCCCGATTTCCCGCCTCGGGGCGCGTCTAGAACAAAGGTGGCGAGACAATGATTGAGATCGAACGCGTCAAGAAATCCTTCGGCAGCCTGACGGTCCTCGACGAAGTCAGCCTGAGCGTGAATACCGGCGAGGTGGTGTCGATTATCGGCGGATCGGGCTCCGGCAAGTCGACGCTGCTGATGTGCATCAACGGGCTCGAGCCTATCCAGGGCGGTCGTATTACCGTCGATGGTGTCGAGGTACATGCGAGTGGAACCGACCTCAACAAGCTGCGCCGGAATATCGGCATCGTCTTCCAGCAATGGAACGCCTTCCCGCATCTCACGGTGCTGGAAAATGTGACGCTGGCTCCGCGCAAGGTACTCAAGATGTCTCGCGCCGAAGCCGAGGCGATCGCTGTGAAGCAACTGGAGCATGTTGGGCTCGGCGACAAGCTGAAGACCTTCCCGGGAAAGCTGTCCGGTGGCCAGCAACAGCGCATGGCCATAGCCCGTGCGCTCGCCATGAGCCCGAAATACATGCTGTTCGACGAGGTGACATCGGCACTCGATCCGCAGCTGGTGGGCGAGGTCCTCGACACCATGCGGCTGCTTGCCGGTGAGGGCATGACGATGATCCTCGTGACCCACGAAATGGGCTTTGCGCGTGAAGTCTCGGACCGGGTCGCCTTCTTCAAATCGGGCAAGATCCACGAGATCGGCAGTCCGCAGCAGATCTTTGAATCGCCCCAGATGCCCGAGACCCGGGCATTCCTCAACTCGGTCCTCTAGATGCGTTCCTCCAAGCTCGTTCACATCGTTTCTGCCCATGCGGAAGGCGAGGTCGGCGACGTCATCGTCGGCGGGGTTTCGCCACCGCCGGGTGATACGGTCTGGGAACAGCGCAACTTCATTGCCCGCGACGAGACGCTGCGCAATTTCGTGCTCAACGAGCCGCGCGGCGGAGTTTTTCGCCATGTCAGCCTGCTGGTTCCGCCCAGGAACCCGCTGGCGCAGATGGGCTGGATCGTGATGGAGCCGCAAGACACCCCGCCGATGTCGGGCTCCAACTCGATGTGTGTGGCGACTGTGCTGCTCGATACCGGCATCCTGCCGATGACGGAGCCTGTTACCCGGTTGATGCTCGAGGCGCCGGGAGGATTGATCGAGGTCACCGCCGAGTGCCGGAATGGCAAGGCGGAGCGGATTCACGTCACCAACCATCCCTCGTTCGTCGACAAGCTCGATGCGACCATAGAGGTCGAAGGCATCGGGACGCTGCGCGTCGACACCGCCTATGGCGGGGACAGTTTTGTGTTCGTGCCCGCGGCGCGGCTGGGATTCTCGCTGACCCCGGACGAGGCCCGGGACCTTGCGACCATCGGCATGAAGATCACCCGTGCGGCCAACGAGCAGCTCGGCTTCGTGCACCCCGAGAATGCCGGCTGGGACCATATCTCGTTCTGTCAGATCACCGCACCGGTGGAACGCAATGCCGAGGGCGTGCTGACCGCGGCCAATGCCGTCGCGATCCGCCCGGGCAAGATCGATCGCTCGCCATGCGGCACCGGCTGTTCTGCGCGCATGGCCGTGCTGCATGCGCGCGGCGAGATGCAGGTGGGCGAGCGCTTCATCGGCCGCTCGATCATCGGCTCCGAGTTCCATTGCCGCATCGAGCGCGCAACTGCCATCGGCGGCAGACCCGCCATCATTCCAGTCATTTCCGGCCGAGCCTGGATCACGGGCACCCGGCAGGAAATGCTGGACCCCGCCGACCCCTGGCCTGCCGGCTACCGGCTCTCCGATACCTGGCCCCTCGAAGGACGCTTCTGATGAAGATCACTGCTATCAAATACTGGCAGGTTGGCCTGCCGCTGCGCGAGGGTCGCTACAAGTGGTCCGGCGGCAACTTCATCGACGTCTTCGACGCTACCGTGGTGGCCGTCGAAACCGATGCGGGCATTACCGGTTACGCCGAATGCTGTCCGCTCGGGTCGGCCTATCTGCCCGCCTATGCCAAGGGGGTGCGCTCCGGTCTCGAGGAGATCGCCCCCAAGCTGATCGGTATGGACCCGACCGCGCTGGGTCCGCTCAATCGGCGGATGGATGCCGTGCTGCGCGGCCACCCCTACGTCAAGGCGCCGATCGACATCGCCTGCTGGGATATTCTCGGCAAGGTATCCGGCCTGCCGCTGCACACCCTGCTGGGCGGCGCAGAACAGGACGAGATCAAGCTCTATCGGGCGATCAGCCAGGAAGATGCCAGCGTCATGGCCGAGAAGATCGCCGGCTACCGCGCGCAAGGCTATACGAAGTTCCAGCTGAAGGTGGGTGGCGACGCCAATGACGACATCGCCCGCATCCGCGCCTGCCGGGCCATTCTCCAGCCGACGGATATCCTCGTCTGTGACGCCAATACCGGTTGGACCATGGCCGACGCGGCGCGCGTGGTGAATGCCGTAAAGGACCTCGACGTCTATATCGAGCAACCCTGCATGAGCTATGACGAGAGCGTGTCGGTCCGTCGCCGCACGGCGCTGCCGTTCATCCTCGACGAGAACATCGATGGCGTGGGCATGCTGCTCAAGGGCCTCGCCGAAGACGCCTTCGACATCATCAACCTCAAGATTTCGAAGGTCGGCGGCCTCACCAAGGCCAAGCAGATCCGCGACCTCTGCGTGGCGCACCGCATCCCGATGACGATCGAGGATACCTGGGGCGGCGATATCGTGACGGCAACCATCGCACATCTGGCGCGCTCGACGCCCGAGGAACTCTGCTTTTCGGCGACCGACTTCAACTCCTACGGTACGGTCGATATCGCCGACGGAGCGCCCAAGCGCGTCAATGGCCGGATGACCACCACGAATGCCCCGGGCCTCGGGATCACCCCAAAATGGGACGTACTGGGCGAGGTCCGGGTCGCCGCTTAACCCTGGAGCACACGATAGCCGAACTGACAGACGCGTCTGGTCACGCCGTCGGGCGGCATTGGGTTGCGCGACGCGTTACCGTCACGCCGGCCCGTCCATGGCGCGAAGGGCGGCGATTGAAGCGAGGCAGGCGGAAGCGGCTTCGCGGCCCTTGTTGTGCGCGTCGTCCTGGCTGCGATCGATCGCCTGCTGTTCGGTATAGGTGGTGAGGACACCGAACGCGATCGGCTTGCCGGTCTCCAGGCCCGCCTGCATCAGGCCATGCGCCGTCGCCTCGCTGATATACTCGAAATGCGCGGTGTCGCCCTTGATCACGCAGCCGAGGCAGATCACGCCGTCATAGCCGGACAGTGCCGCCTTGCGCGCGAGCAGCGGCATTTCGAAGGCGCCAGGGGCCGGGAACATGCCGACCTGCGCCGGCGCGATGCCATGTTCGTCGAGCACGGCAAGTGCACCGCGCCGAAGCCCCTCGGTGACTTCGGCATTGAAGGAACTGACGATGATGGCGATGCGGGGCGTCAACTCAGCTGGCATTGTTCTCGAACTCCTGATCGTGAAAGGTGTGGCCAAGCCGCGTGCGCTTGGTGTGCAGATAGCGCCAGTTGAACGGGTTGGCGGGAATGACGAGCGGGACACGCTCGCTGACGGCGATGCCATAGGCGCCGAGTGCTTCGGCCTTGGCGGGGTTGTTGGAGAGAAGGCGCAACTGCGCGATGCCAAGCGCCTTCAGTATCTGCGCGGCGATGCCATAGTCGCGGGCATCGACCGGCAGGCCGAGCGCCGCATTCGCATCCACCGTATCGGCGCCTTCGTCCTGGAGTGCATAGGCCCGGACCTTGTTGGCGAGGCCAATCCCCCGCCCCTCTTGGCCGCGAAGGTAGATGACAGCTCCCCCATGGCTCGTCGCCACCTGCCGGAGAGATTCCTGCAATTGCGGGCCGCAATCGCAGCGCAGCGAACCGATGGCATCTCCGGTCAGGCACTCGGAATGGATACGGACCAGCGGCGTGCCCGCGAGTGGTGCCCGCACCAGCGCCAGATGCTCGCTGCCATCGATACGACTGCGAAAAGCGCGCATCTCGAGGGGCAGAGACGCATGCATGGTGGGTAGGCTGGCGCGCGCCACCTCGTCGACCAGCACCTCGGTCGCCAGCCGATGATCGGCGATCTGCCGGATGGTGACCATGGCGAGACCATGTTCGGCTGCGAAGCGCACCAGGTCAGGCCGCCGGGCCATGTGGCCGTCGTCGCGCATCACCTCGCAGATGACGCCAGCCGGATTGAGCCCGGCGAGCCGCATCAGATCAATGGCGCCTTCGGTATGGCCATCGCGCACCAGCACGCCGCCGTCGCGCGCCCGCAAGGGAAAGATGTGCCCCGGCGACGCGATATCGGCAGGCGTCGAGGCGGGATCGGCGATGACGGCGACGGTCCGTGCGCGATCATGCGCGGAGATGCCGGTGCTGATGCCCTCGCGCGCCTCGACCGAAATGGTGAAGGCCGTCGAGCGGCGGGCGCGGTTGTCGGCCACCATGGGCGGCAGGCCGAGCCGGTCGGCCTGCCCGGAGGTGAGCGCCACACAGATCAGCCCGCGGCCGAAGCGGGCCATGAAGTTGATGGCCTCGGGCGTCGCGAACTCGGCGGCCAGCACGAGGTCCCCCTCGTTCTCGCGGTTTTCGTCGTCGAGCAGGAGGACCATTTCGCCGCGCCGCAGCGCGGCAAGGGCTAGAGATAGGGCTTGCATAGGCGCTCCACATATTTGGCCATGACGTCGACCTCGACATTGAGGAAGTCGCCGATCGAGAGGCGGTGCAGATTGGTATGGGTCCAGGTATGGGGGATGATCGTCACCGCGACCGCGACGCCCTTGGGACCAGGGCGGACGGCGTTGAGGGTCAGGCTGATGCCGTCTAGAGCGATGGAACCCTTTTCCACGGTGTATCGGCCCAGTTCCGGTGGGAGCACGAATTCGTGGTTCCAGGCACCATCAACCTCCTGCCGGGCCGCAAGCCGCGCGAGGCCATCGACATGGCCCTGCACGAGGTGGCCGGAGAGCCTTGTGGCAAGGTTGACGGCCCGCTCGATATTGACCGCATCGCCTGCCTTCAAACGGCCGAGACTCGTACGCTGCAGCGTTTCCGGGCTGGCGAAGAAACGAGCTTCGCCCGTCGGTTGTCGGCTGGTGACGGTAAGGCATACCCCATTGACTGCGATGCTTTCACCCAGTTCGAGATCAGCAAGGCCGGTACCAATCTCGAGCGCGAGCGCCCCATCTATGCGGTCGCTGCCTGTGACGGGGGCAAGCCGTTCGACAATTCCAGAGAACATGGCGCTCCTTTTGGGATGAAGGGGAGATTTGCGTCGCGACGGATGACCGACACGGCATCGGGAAGATCGGCCCGCGCACCTTGCCGGATCAGCACATGCTCGTCCCAATGCGGACCGGCGAGCACGGCCGAGGTAATGGCAGGCCCCGCCTCGACGAGCACTTCGAGCACCCCTGCGACGCCCAGGCGGCGAAGGGCGAGTTCGATGTCGTCCTCGATACGGACGTCGAAGCCACGGGCCTGTGCTGCATCGAGATAGGCCGGCATCACCCGCCGTCGCCGGTCGAGGATGACGAGGCTTCTCCGCTTTCCAACGTGGTCGGCGACACGCCGCACGGTGAACAATGGGTCGTCTGCGATGACGGTGCCTGAACCCGTGAGCACGGCGTCTGCGCGTCGGCGGAGACGATGGGCAAGCTCGAGCGCCGTCTCGCCAGTGAAAGTCTTCTGACCGGCCCCGGGGATCATCGACCCTGAAGGCGTCAGGGCCTGCTTGACGGTGACGAAGGGCAAGCCGGTGCGACTGTGCTTGGCAAACGGCGCAAGCAACCGCTCGGCATCCGCTGCCAGCGCCTTGGCCCCTTCGTGGGCAAGCTCGGTCCAGAGCCTCACTTGCCGACCCTCTGAACGCAGCCGCTCGAGCCCACCACCCGCAACCCTTGGATTCGGGTCGCGGCAGGCGATCCAGATCTGCTGCACTGGCGCGGTGAGGAGCGCCGCTGTGCAGGGCGGGGTTCGGCCGTGATGGTTGCAGGGTTCGAGCGTGACGATTGCGACCCGTACACGGTCAAGGGAAAGGGCAGCGCGTGCGGCCGCGAGGGCGGCGGCTTCAGCGTGAGGGGCGCCAGCGCGTTCATGTGCACCGGTGGCCACGATTTCGCCTGCCGCGTCGAGAAGAACGCAGCCGACGGGGGGATTAGGCGCCGTGGCGCCCTCAAAGGCGCGAGCCAGCGCCAGTGCCTGCCCAAAGGCATCGGCGAGTCGAGCCGGCGATAGCTTGATATCGTTGGGGAGTGCTGTTGGCGTCATGCTCCGGACCATCATCAAGTGACGAATTCCAGGGCGCATGACACAGCTAGCGCACTACCCGGGAGCGGATAGCGCGCTTGTCATATCATGTGTTCTCTTCCATCCGGACTATACCGTCGGCCCCGGAATTGCACCGGATCTGCTGACCCTCTTCCGAAGAAGAGGCGCTCGCGGGCTGATGCGCCATGAAGCGCAATCACCGCCGGTGGGGAATTGCACCCCGCCCTGAGAACTCTCGCAGGCGAACCTGCACCCTTGCATCTAGGGCAGAGATCGGCTCGCGGCAAGCCGTGCGTTGGCATCAGGCAATCTGCCGCACATTGGGAACAGGCCAGATTGGAGGAACATACCGCCCCTTGCGCCGGTGATCCGATGCCGGCACCGAGGGTCTATGCATGACGACCCAGTCCGGCGGCCCAGGCGCAGCTTCTACGAAATGGCTGCCCAACGCTTTCTGACTGACACCATCCGGTACTGGTACGCGACCGTGATTTCTGACCTGTCCACGGGTGCGGAGCATGACTTTCGTTCGAAAAACCGGGAAGTCATCGCCCAGGTGACCGGCACGATCGGAGACACGGTTCAGAGTGAGGAGTTTTTTCCATTTCTGAACTTATTTCGGTGATGCTGCCATGATGGGGGCGCGTCATGGCGGAATTCGTCGGTCAGGTCATTGGAAATGTGTTCGTGTCGTTGGGGGCGATTTTCCTCCTGACGCTGGCCTTGCCCCATCTCGCTCCGCGATCCCCCCTGCTCCGCCAAGCCGTCCTTGGCTTGCTGTTCGGTGGTGTTGTCGCGCTGTCGATGAAGTTCGCCTTTCCGATCGGACCGGGGATCTTTGCAGACCTCAGAAATGCGATCATCGCTGTCGCAGCCATAACTTCCGGCCCCATTGCAGCGTTGATTGCCACGGCGTTTGCGATTGTTTGTCGCCTGGAGATGGGCGGTCAGGTGATCGGCGCGATAGTGAGCCTTTGCCTCTGTTCGGGTCTGTCGATAGCCATGGCGCCCAGGCTGACGACGAGTCTCAGACTCGCTGGCTATGGGGCCGTCCTGGCGATCGTGAACACGGCCATTCCGTCCCTCGGCCTGCTGATCGCTGCACCCCCGCCCGGCCTGGACATACTGGCTGTTGTTGAACGGGTTCTTGGGGCAAGTGCAACGCTTTACCCATTGTGGTTGGTCCTCGTGGTTCGCCTTGTTCGCAGGGAGCTGGTCCGCATCGACAAGGAGCAGCGGCTGCAGGAACAAAACCAGGCGCTCTCCAAGACCGAACAACGATTCAGCGACGTCTTTGATCTCTCGTGCGTTCCTATGGCTTGGGTTGACCTGACCACGAGGCGGTTCCTCAAGGTCAACAGGGAATACGAGCAGTTCTCCGGCTACGGTCGCGACGAGCTTCTCGACATGACCGTTGACGACCTGTCGCTGGACGGCATGCGCGAAGACGACGTTTCCACCTTGGTCGCCCTCAGGAACGGCACACGCATGTCCGCCAACGGTGAGCGTCGCTACCGAACCAAGAGCGGCGCCACAAAGTGGGGAAACCGCACGGTCACCGCAACGGCGGGAGAATCGGGCGAAGTCCTCGGCTTTGCCATCATTCAGGATATCACGGAGCAGAAGCTTGCCTCCGAACGAGCAACCTATCTCGCGCAGCACGATCCACTGACAGGGCTCTACAACCGGTCCTCCTTTGGCGCGAAACTGGGCTCAGAGCCGCAAGATGCCGGCCAGACCGCGGTACTCCTGCTGGACGTCGACGACTTCAAGAAGGTCAACGACACCTATGGACACGCGGCTGGGGACGACGTGCTGAAATACGTTGCCGGCGTCGTTTCGGAGAACAGCGAAGCTACAGACGTCGTCGCGCGCCTCGGCGGTGACGAGTTTGCGCTCATGCGGAAAGGGTGCAGCGCGGACGAAGCGATGCAATGGGCCCAAAAGATCGCCGAAGCGATTGGAAGCCCGCAGGCACGCGACCGCGTTGTGAGTGACGTAAGGGTATCGATCGGCATTGCCCTGGCCTCTGACGGCTCTGCTGACACCGACCAGCTCATGAAGAACGCGGATCTGGCGCTCTATGCCTCGAAGAAGCGCGGGAAGTCGTACGTCTCGCTCTATGACGAGACGATGGAAGATGCCCTTGTCGCGCAGGAGATGATGCGCTCGGATCTTGCAGTGGCCGTCTCCAACCTGGCGTTCTCATTGCAGTACCAACCGCTGATCGACATCGCCACGGGAGAGGTCACGGCCTTCGAAGCTCTCCTCCGCTGGCAGCGGCGACCCGGTGAGATGGTAAGCCCGGCAGTCTTCGTGCCGATGCTCGAGGAGTCTCGCGACATAATTGCCGTTGGCGAGTGGGTGCTGAGGCAGGCATGCGAGCTAGCCGCGAGCTTGCCGACAAGCATCAGCATTGCCGTCAATATCTCGGCGCGGCAGTTCGAGCCGACGCTGCCGCTCAGGGTGGCATCGGCATTGTCGCGGGCTGGTCTGCCGGCATCCCGCCTGCAGCTCGAGATCACCGAATCCGTGCTGATCGCTGCCGACGACGCCAACCTCGACATCCTTCAGCAATTGCGGGGCCTGGGTGTGAGGGTAGCCCTGGACGACTTCGGCACGGGGTACTCGTCGCTCGGGTACCTCCACCGGTTCCAGTTCGACAAACTCAAGATCGACCAGTCCTTTGTTGGCCAGGAGCGGAACCGGGAGCAGGCACATACGATCATCCGGTCGATAGCGCAGCTGGGCCATTCGCTCGGGATCCGGGTCACCGCAGAGGGTATTGAAACGCCCGCGGACCTGAAGGAGGTGCAAGATGCCGGATGTCACGAGGCGCAGGGCTACCTTTTCAGCCGTCCGATCCCGGCCGACCGCATCTGGAGCTTCATCGAAGAGCGGTCAGGCGAAGGGCCTGGCGCGCGCCTGCCTCAATTGACCTCTGCTGCCCGCGCACCCTAGCCGCGCAACGGCAGATGGTCGGCGGGCTGGTGGGACTTTGTGTCTTTGGGGGCTTGCAGATGCAAGGCAAGCGCCGGCGCCGCGCAGCAAAAGGGCGCTCAAGAGCGCCCTTCTGTACTGATTGCCAAGCCTCGCGCCGGGGCGGGGAGACGCTTAGTTCAAGTTGTCGAGGTACCGGCAGGTGTCACGGGTTTGGGCATTCGTGCCGTAGTCGAAGATGCGACGACGATCGTTGGGACGGTCTAGAACCTCGGCTCGAGCCCTGGTCATGACATCTGCCCGCTGGACGTCAGCGTCCGCGCCACCCTCGACCTGGCTCCGCTGGTAGAAGGTCACCAAACAGACAAGGTCTCTCTGGCTGCCGCGCGGGGCGCCGAAGGAAAAGCCATCACCACGACCGAACGAGAAGCTGAAGGTTACGCTCGGTCGCGTCTCACGAATGACCACCTCTGGTCCATCATCGTGGTCTGCAAGGTAGCGGGCCGAGACCCAGCCATCGGGACCGCTCTTGATGACGTAGCACCAGCCACTGCTGGCGCACCGATCAACCTCGACGACTTCTCCAGGGTAAAGGGTATCTACGACAGCATAGCCCGTGCTCGGTCCCGAACGGACATTGACACTGCCTGTGGCAACAGCACCCAGGGTGGCAGTTGCCATCAGGGAAGTAGCGCCGACGGTCGCGAATAAGGCGAGCAATTTGATCTTGTTCATTTCTCGTTCCTCCTAGAACACCGTGACGCAAAAACGCCGAACGGAGGAAAATGTTCCCGGTTTGGTCCAAGTTTGTTGGAATCCTTGTCTATCTGCGTCGTTCGGGGTGGCATCGGGAGCTCGAGCTGCCAGTAAGGGTGTAATGACCAGACTTCCCGCGACAATTGCATGAACGTCCAAGTTCAATCCGCAGGAGACCAAGGCACAGACTTCTCCTGAGCGACCCATCTGCAATCTGCAGGGTATGCGAATGACCCGTGGCCGGCCTTCCTGCCGACTGGCGCCCGGAGCCTCGCGCATTGCCGCTTCCCTTCCCCCGTCTTGACGCGCCCGCGCAACTTGGGCAGATAGAGGCACACTGCGGGTGTAGCTCAATGGTAGAGCAGAAGCTTCCC
>CAYPYV010000014.1:0-21621 GCA_964414845.1 uncultured Devosia sp.
GCACACGCCTCGCCGAGGATGGCATCGACGAGCTGCACCGGCATGTCGATACGCTTATCGTCATTCCCAACCAGAACCTCTTCCGCGTCGCCAATGAGAAGACCACCTTCGCCGATGCCTTCAAGATGGCCGACCAGGTGCTCTATTCCGGCGTCGCGTGCATCACCGACCTGATGGTCAAGGAAGGCCTGATCAATCTCGACTTCGCCGACGTGCGCGCCGTGATGCGCGGCATGGGCAAGGCCATGATGGGTACGGGCGAAGCCTCCGGCGAGGATCGTGCCCGTCATGCCGCCGAAGCCGCCATCGCGAATCCGCTGCTCGACGATGTGTCGATGCATGGCGCGCGTGGCCTGCTGATCTCGATCACCGGCGGTCCGGACCTCACTCTCTATGAAGTCGACGAGGCGGCGAGCCGCATCCGCGAGGAAGTCGACCAGGATGCGAACATCATCCTCGGCGCGACCTTCGATCCCGACATGACCGGTACCATCCGCGTGGCCGTCGTTGCCACCGGTACCGACGCGACCATGGTTCAGGCTCTCGAGCCGATGAAGGCGAACCCGGCCCGCGCGCCGCTGCAGGCCGCCGTGATGCGGCAGGCGCGTCCCGAGCCGGCTCCGCAGGTCACGAGCTACCAGCAGCCCGTCGCCCCGGCTCCGCAGCCGCAGGTTGCCGCGCAGATCGAGACGCAGATGCAGCAGGCTGTGGCCGAGGCCGTCAGCCATGCCGAGCCGAGCTATGCCGAGTATAGCGACGACGATGGAATCACCGTCGAGCCCTATATCCCGGCCGCTGCGCACAGCCATGTCGAAGAGCCTGTGCGAGTCGCAGAAGCACCGATTCCCAGCGCCTATGTGCCTTCCAGCGCCGAGCGGCCTGATGGACTTCGTCGCATGCCGCGGACGGAAGAGCTTCCGGTTGTTGCGCGCCGGTCACTGTCGGTCGAGGAAAAGCAGGATCCGGAGCCCCGCAATGCCCGCGCCCTGTTCAAGCGCCTCGCCTCCAATGTGGGTCTGAGCCTCAAGGCGAACGAGCCGCAGGGTCGTGAAGCGCATCTTGAGCCGAGTGCCGACGATGCCGCCGCGCGCAGCGCAATCGAGGCCGGAGCCTCGCGAAACTCCCGGATTTCCGGGACTCCCGAGGGGGCTCGCGGCCAGCTCGACGCGCAGGGCCGTGTCCAGCCGCAGGCTGGCAAGGAGCAGATCGAGATCCCGGCCTTCCTCCGCAAGCACGGCTGATCGAAAACGCAAAGCTTGTGTACACCTCATCCCGGTGCGGCTTCCGCGCCGGGATTTTATTGTTTATGACTGCTTCGGGTTTGGACGGGGCTGGAGTCCTCAGTATGCAGAAACTTTCGGCGCGGCAGCGAACCCTCGCGGATGCCATCGAGTTCAGTGGCATTGGCGTGCATTCGGGAGCTCCCGTCACCCTCGTGATGGAGCCCGCTGCGCCTGACAGTGGCTACACCATTACCCGCATCGTCGGCGAAGACCGCAAAGTTGGGCCGGTGCCGGTGCATTTCTCGCGCGTGACGCGCACGACCCTGTGCACCACGATCGACCTGGGCGACAGTGTCTCGGTGGCAACCGTGGAGCACGTGATCTCGGCGCTGTCCGGGCTGGGCGTCGACAATGCCCATCTCGTCCTTACCGGCGCCGAGTGCCCGATCATCGATGGCAGCGCGTGGCCTTTCGTCGAGGGCATCATGAAGGTTGGGCTCACCGTGCAGCCCGCGCCCCGCCGCTATATCAAGATCATGCGTCAGGTGCTGGTGCGCAACAACGAGGCCTCTGCCGCGCTCGAGCCCTATAACGGCCGCATGTTCGACCTCGAGATCGATTTCGATTCCCGCGTCATCGGCCGGCAGCGGATGATCTTCGACTGGACGCCGCGCAAGTATTTTGACGACGTGTCCCGCGCCCGCACATTCGGCTTCGTGCGCGATGCCAAGATCTTGCGGCAGGCCGGCTACGCCCTCGGCTCGTCGATGGACAATTCCATCACCGTGCATGAGGACCGCATCCTCAATCCCGGTGGGCTGCGCTACGAGGATGAATTCGTGCGGCACAAGCTGCTCGATGCCATCGGCGACCTCGCGCTCTGCGGGTTGCCGATCTATGGCCGCTTCCGTTCCTACAAGGGCGGACACGCGCTCAACGCGCTGGTTCTCCACGGCTTGTTCGCCAGCGAGGCGAACTACGAGGTAGTCACGGCAGACGAACTGCCCTATGCCTTCGATGCGCTCGACGACATGCCCACCGGCATCGACGTGCGTTCATATCTGCGGTCCGTCGGCTGACGCGCCACAGTTTTGATCGTATTTGCAAATAGCCAGCCTTATCTTTTCTGGCGGCAACAAGGGCAGGGGCAGATCGTGACGATCTCTCGCATCAGTGCTGGTTCGATTCCCGTGGCGCGCGTGGTGATGGCGGGGGCTCTTGCGGCGATGCTCGCGGGCTGCGGCATGTTCGGCGGCAACAAGATCAAGGAAGAGCCGATCGTCCCGGCCGATGTGCAGTACAATCTCGCCATCAAGCAGATGGACGAGCAGAAATACATGACGGCTGCCGAGTCGCTGCAGAAGCTGCAGCGCCAGCATCCGAACAGCGAGTATTACGAGAAGGCGAAGCTCATGGAGGTGTTCGCCAACTACCGCATCGGCAAGTTCGACGACGCCATCGCTGCGGCAGACCGCTATCTCGCGCTTTACCCGACCAGCAAGGAAGTGCCCTACATCCTGTTCCTCAAGGGGAATTCCTACTTCGGGCAGATCAAGGACATCACGCGCGATCAGCAGATTTCGCAGAACGCGATCGATACCTACACGCTGATCATCACCAACTATCCAGACAGCCCCTATGCCAAGGATGCGCGCGAGCGCCTCGGGACGGGTGTTGACCAGCTGGCCGGCAAGGAAATGTCGGTGGGCCGCTATTATCTCGGCAACGGCAATTATGTGGCCGCGATCAACCGCTTCACGGTCGTGGCTGAAAAGTACCAGAGGTCCAGCCAGATCGAGGAAGCGCTGTTCCGCTTGACCGAGGCCAATCTCGCACTCGGTCTCATCAGCGAAGCGCAGACTGCGGCAGCCGTACTCGGGCACAACTATCCGCAGTCGACCTGGTACAAGCAAGCCTACGAGCTGCTGCAGAAGCAGGGAATTTCCCCGCAGGTGAACGCCTCTTCCAAGCTCGCGAAGCTCGACACGAAGAACTGACCGCGAGAATTCTGTTGCTGGTTTGTTCTGGTCTGGTATGAACTGGCCTGTGTGCCGGTCGCACTGGGCCGGTAGGCTGCGCCGCCATACAGGGGCGCGGTCTTGCCAAGCGGACCAGGTGGTCCGTGCGGAACGCGCTTGAGAGGTGAGCCGGGCCAGTGCCGCCGCGGCAAAACGGGGGCAGGGTCCGCATGCTGAGTGCGCTTTCTGTTCGCAATATCGTTCTCATCGACCAGCTCGACCTCGCGCTCGACGACGGGTTGACGGCGCTGACCGGCGAGACGGGCGCGGGCAAGTCCATTCTTCTCGACGCGCTTACGCTGGCGCTGGGCGGTCGTGGCAATGCCTCGCTGGTACGCGCCGGCGCCGAAAGCGGGCAGGTGGTGGCTGTGGTGCAATTGCCGCGCAGTCATCCGGCGCGTGCGGCCCTGCGCGACAATGCCATCGCCGATGACGAAGACATCATCCTCCGCCGCGTGCAATTCCCCGATGGGCGAACCCGCGCGTTCATCAACGACCAGCCGGTCTCGGCGGGCCTGCTGCAGGCCATCGGAAGGCTGGTGGTGGAAATCCACGGCCAGCACGACGACCGCGCCCTGGTGGATGTAGCCAGCCACCGTGCGCTGCTCGATGCCTTTGGTGGCCACGAGCAGATGGTGTCGCGGGTCTGGCAGGCGCATGAGGCGCTGGTCGAGGCGGTCGCGGCTGTGGACGGGCAGCGCGCCGTGATCGAAGAGGCGCGCGCGCGGGAGGAATATGCCCGGCATGTGGTGGCCGAGCTTGGCGACCTTGCGCCCGAAGCCGGCGAAGAGGAGGTCCTGGCCGAGCGCCGGCAGCGGCTCATGCAGCTCGAAAAGGCTGCCGAGGAAGTCCGCGACGCCGACGAAATCCTGAACGGCCCGATGGCGCCGGGCCCGGCGCTTTCCGGCCTGCTGCGGCGGCTGGGGCGCAAGGCCGAATCCGGCGCGGCCGTGTTCCAGCCAGTGGTCGACAGTCTCGATGCGGCCCTCGTTGCCATGGATGCGGTCAACGATGCGCTCGAGCAGCTGAAGCGCGAAATGGCTTTCGAGCCCGCCGATCTCGAAAAGGTCGAGGAACGGCTGTTCGCGCTCCGCGCTGCGGCACGCAAGCACCATACCACCTGCGACGGACTCGAGGCGGTTCTCGCCAAGTATCGCGGCGATCTGGACATGCTGCAGTCGGGGGAGGCCAGCCTCAAGCACGTCGAGGCGGCCGCGGCCACCGCACGTGCGGCCTATGCCGCCGCCGCCGCCGAACTCGCTGCCGCCCGCCAGTCGGCGGGCACGGCGCTATCGTCTGCAGTCGGCGCTGAATTGCCCGATCTCAAGCTCGGCGCGGCGCGCTTCATCGTCGAGATCGAGAGTGATCCGAGGCGGGTTTCCGCCAATGGTTACGACCAGGTGGCATTCCACGTGCAGACCAATCCGGGCACGCTGCCCGGCCCCATCCTGAAGGTCGCCTCGGGCGGCGAGTTGAGCCGCTTCCTCCTCGCGCTCAAGGTGGTGCTTGCCGATCGCGGTTCTGCCCCGGTGCTGATCTTCGACGAAATCGACACGGGCGTCGGTGGCGCTGTGGCCGATGCCATCGGGCGGCGGCTGGCGCGCCTCGCCCGTAAGGTGCAGGTGCTGACGGTTACGCATGCGCCGCAGGTGGCAGCGCGGGCCAACAGCCACCTGCTCATCGAGAAGCAGGCGATCGAAGAGGGCGCCTTCGTGCGCACGCATGTGAAGCAGCTTGACGGCAAAGCGCGGCAGGAAGAGGTCGCGCGCATGCTCGCCGGCGCCAAGGTGACCGACGAGGCCCGCGCGGCGGCAAAGCGCCTGATTTCGGAGGTGTCATGAGTTCGGGTGCAGTGGAAGTCGAAGGCCTGTCGGAAACCCAGGCGAAGGCGGAGCTCGACCGGCTGCATGCGGAGATTTCCCGTGCCGACATCGCCTATCACCAGAACGACGCGCCCGAGATCACCGACGCCGAATATGACGCGCTGAAGCTCCGCTATCGCGAGATCGAGCTGGCGTTTCCCGAGTTGCGCCGCACCGACAGCGTCACCAGCCGCGTCGGTGCACCGGCCGTCGAGGGCTTTGCAAAAGTGCGGCATGCCGTACCGATGCTCAGCCTCGCCAAGGCCTATACCGACGACGACGTGCGCGCCTTCATCGATGGCGGCCATCGCTTCTTCGCCCGCGACAAGGGTCTGGTGCTCGAATTCACCACCGAGCCCAAGATCGACGGGCTTTCGGCCTCGTTGCGCTACGAAAGGGGCGTGTTCGTGCGTGGCGCGACGCGCGGCGATGGCGCGGTCGGAGAGGACATTACCGCAAATTTGCGCACCATCGCCGATATCCCGCAGCGGATCTCGGGGCCGGACGTGCCGGATGTGATCGAAATCCGTGGCGAGGTCTACATGACTCACGCCGATTTCCAGGCGCTCAAGGCCAAGTCGGCCGCCGAGGGCGGGCAGGACTACGTCAACCCGCGCAACACGGCCGCCGGGTCGCTGCGCCAGAAGGATCCCTCGATCACCGCGCAGCGGAAGCTCCGCTTCTTCGCCTATGCCTGGGGCGAGGCCTCGTCGCTGCCCGCCGATACGCAATGGGGCATGTTCGAGGCCATCGGACGCTGGGGCTTTCCGGTCAATCCGCTCACCCGCCGCACCGCCTCGATCGACGAGATGATCGAGCAGTACCGGCTCATCGAGGCGCAGCGCGCGACCCTCGGCTACGATATCGATGGCGTCGTCTACAAGCTCGACCGGCTCGATCTCCGCGAGCGCTGGGGCTATGTCACCGGCGAGCCGCGCTGGGCGCTGGCGCACAAGTTTCCGGCCGAGCAGGCAACCACCGTGCTCAAGGCCATCGATATCCAGGTCGGTCGCACCGGCGCGCTCACCCCCGTCGCCCGGCTGATGCCGGTCACGGTCGGCGGCGTCGTCGTCGAGAATGCCACGCTCCACAACGAGGATTATATCAAGGGTATTGGCGGCGATGGCGAGCCGATCCGTGGCGGCTACGACCTCCGGGTCGGCGACACGGTGGTCATCCAGCGGGCCGGCGATGTCATCCCGCAGATTGTCGCGGTGATTCCGGAAAAGCGTCCAAGTGACGCCCAGCCCTTCGCTTTTCCCGATCGCTGCCCGGTCTGCGGCTCGGAGGCCAAGCGCGAGCTCAACGAGAAGACCGGCCGGCTCGATGCTGTGCGCCGCTGCACCGGCGAGCTCATCTGCCCCGCGCAGGCGGTCGAACAGCTCAAGCATTTCGTCGCCCGCGACGCGATGGATATCGATGGGCTCGGCGACAAGCAGGTCACCCAGTTCTATGCCGAGGGTCGCATCATGCGCCCGGCGGATATCTTCACGCTCAAGGCGCGCGATGAGCGCTCGCTGAAAAAGCTCAAGGATGTCGAAGGCTTCGGCGCGGTCTCGGTCAAGAAGCTGTTCGACGCCATCGACGCGGCGCGCGAACCCGAACTCGATCGCTTCATCTTCGCGCTCGGCATCCGCCATGTCGGCGAAACCACTGCCGCCATGTTCGCCAAGACCTTCTCCACCATCGAGGCTTTCCGCGAGACGGCGCTCCGGGCGGCGAGCGAAGGTGGCGATATCCACGCCGTCTTCCCGTCGATCGACGGCATCGGTGACACAGTGCTGCGCTCGGTCCGCGATTTCTTCCAGAACGCCCGCAATGTCGAGGCGCTGGACGAGCTGCTGAAGGAAGTGCGGCCCAAGCCCTATGTGGTCACCATCTCGGCCAATTCGGAAATCGCCGGAAAGACGGTTGTCTTCACTGGTTCGCTCGAAAAGCTGACGCGCGGCGAAGCCAAGGCCATGGCAGAGCGGCTCGGCGCAAAGGTCGCGGGCTCGGTGTCCAAGAATACCGATATCGTGGTCGCCGGCCCGGGCGCGGGCTCGAAGCTCACACAGGCGCATGCGCTCGGCGTGCGCGTCGTCAGCGAAGACGAGTGGCTGGACATGGCCGCTCGCTGACCCAAGGGCAAGCGCCCGGCATGCCTCCATGTGCTGCCAGGCTCAATCCGCGCATTCATCTCGCGCTCACGTCCGCTCTGCGATAGAGCGGCCGAAAGGGTGCCTGGGCGGCACCGGCATTATGGGAGTTGGTCATGCGCAATCTGGTTCTGGCTCTGTCGATTGTCGCGCTGCCGCTCGGCAGCGTTGCCGTGCAGGCCGAGGACTTTGCCGATCCGGTGAAGCTGCTTGAAGCCATCTACGGGCAATACGCGCCCGGCCACGATTTCCCGGACGGGAACTTCATCTCGGCGCAGCAATCGCAGCGGCTCAATGCCCTCTACGATGCCGATGCGAAGGAGGCGGGGGACGAGATCGGCCGCATCGGTTTCGACCCTTACATCAACGGGCAGGATTACGAGATCAAGAAGCTCAAGATCGAAAAGCCGCTCTATGCCGGCGGCAAGGCGATCGTGCATGTCACCTTCGAGAATTTCGGTGATGCGCAGGATCTCGGCATTGCGCTCGTCAGGGAAGGCGCCGCCTGGAAGGTCGACAATATCTGGGCAGGTGGCGAGTACCCCTATGACCTGCTCGACATCCTGCAGGCGCCGCTGCCGAAGTAAGCCTACAGCCGCGCGGCCACGTCCAGCGCCCGCTGTCGCGTCGCCTTGAGGTCCACCAGCGGAAGCGGGTAGGTGTCCCCCAGCCTGACGCCGGCCTTCCTCAGCACCTCCTCGGGCGCTTCGAAGGGTTTGTGGATCCACTCGTTCGGTAGCCTCGCCAGTTCCGGCACATATTGGCGCACATAGCGCCCGTCTGCGTCGAATTTCTCGCCCTGGGTCACCGGATTGAAGATGCGGAAATAGGGCGAGGCGTCGAGCCCGCACCCCGCCACCCATTGCCAATTGCCGGAATTGTTGGCCGGGTCGGCGTCAAGCAGCGTGTCCCAGAACCACGCCTCGCCCAGGCGCCAGTCGATCAGCAGGTTCTTGGTCAGCAGCGAGCCCACCAGCATGCGCACCCGGTTGTGCATGTAGCCCGTCTGCCAGAGTTCGCGCATGCCCGCATCGACGATGGGGAAGCCGGTGTGGCCTTTCTGCCAGCGCCCGAGTTCCGCGCCGGGGTCCCGCCACGGGAAATCCCGGTACTTGGGCTGCATCGGCACATGGGCGATGTTTTCGCGGTGATAGAGCTGGTTGATGTTGAACTCGCGCCAGCCCAGTTCGGACAGGAACTTGTCGATCGCCGCCTCGCGGTCGGGGTGCGCCGCCGCAACATGCCTTGCCCGATGCCATACCTGCCGCGGGCTGATCTCGCCGAAGGCAAGGTGCGGCGAAAGCCGCGATGTCGCCGGTTCCGCGGGAATGTCCCGTCCGTCCCTGTAGCCAGCCACCGGCCCGGCGAGGAACGCGTCCAGCGCCTTCAGCGCCGCTGCCTCGCCGATCCGCCAGTGGGGCGCGAGCTGCGCCGCCCAGCGCGGCTCCTGGTAATCGCCAGCCACGTCCGGCATTGGCAGCGCCGCGCCCTGCGGCTGCGGGGCGGGCAGGGGGCTCGCCATGTCCCGAACCTTCAGCGCCTTCCAGAACGGCGTATAGACCTGGTATGGCCCGCCCGAACCCGTCTGCATGTCGAAGGGTTCGGCCAACACGTCGCCAACGAAGCTCTTCGCCTCGAGCCCGCGCGCTTTCGCCTCAGTTTTGAGCGCGGCATCCAGGTCCCGCTCGGCCGGGGCGTAGCGGCGGTTCCAGTAGATGGCCTTGGCGTCATGCCGCTGCGCCGCCGCGAACACCAGCTCCTTCGTCGGCCCGGCATGCGCCTCGAAGGGGATGCCGAGCGCCGCGAGTGCTGCCGCATGCGCCTTCAATGATTGATTGAGCCACCAGCGCGAGGCGCCGCCGCGCGCGCGCAATTGCCCGTCAGTGGGCTCGATATGGATGGCCACCACCTTGCCTTCCGCCGCTGCGGCGGCAAGGGCAGGGTGGTCCGCAATGCGCAGGTCGTTGCGGAACCACACGAGCACCTTGTGGGCCATGAAATTCTTTTTCCTTTTGCTTGGCTCCGCGACGCGGCATTGCCCTTCCGGCAAGCAGCGACACCGAGCGCAATCTCAGCTGTTGGCGATACGCGCAAATGGCCGGAATAGTTCAGTTTTTTGGTATTCTAATCGGCCTTGTCCGGTGCTACCCAAAGCTTTATGTCACGGCTGATCTCCGAAGGACCCGGCCTATATGACATCCCTCGCTCCGCGCACGCTCAGCCACCTGCAGTCGCTCGAAGCCGAATCCATCGAAATCTTCCGCGAAGTCGCCGCCAGTTTCGAGCGGCCGGTGATGATGTATTCCATCGGCAAGGACTCGTCGGTGCTGCTGCATCTGGCGCGGAAGGCGTTCTCACCGAGCCGCATCCCGTTCCCGCTCCTGCATATCGATACGACGTGGAAGTTCCGCGAGATGATCGCCTTCCGCGACCGCATGGCGCGCGAGCACGGCTTTGAACTGCTGGTTCACACCAATCCCGATGGCCTGCGCGACAATATCAATCCGTTCGACCATGGCTCGGCGGTCCATACCGATATCATGAAGACGCAGGCGCTGCGCCAGGCGCTGAACGCCGGCAAGTATGATGCCGCCATCGGCGGGGCGCGCCGCGACGAGGAAAAGAGCCGCGCCAAGGAGCGCATCTTCTCCCATCGGAACACGTCCCATGCCTGGGACCCGAAGAACCAGCGCCCCGAACTCTGGCGCATCTTCAATACCCGCCTCGCGCCGGGCGAGAGCATGCGCGTCTTCCCGCTCAGCAATTGGACCGAGCTCGATATCTGGACCTATATCTACTCGGAAGGCATCGAGATCCCGTCGCTCTATTTCGCGCGGAAGCGCCCGGTGGTGAAGCGCTCGGGCACGCTGATCATGGTCGATGACCATCGCATGCCGCTCGAGCCCGGCGAGGTGCCGAGCGAAGAGATGGTGCGCTTCCGCACCCTCGGCTGCTACCCGCTCACCGGCGCGATCCGCTCCGAAGCGGCGGACCTGCCCTCCATCATCATGGAAATGCAAGCATCGCGTACCTCCGAACGCGAAGGCCGGCTGATCGATTCCGATCAGGCCGGCTCGATGGAAAAGAAGAAGCAGGAAGGCTATTTCTGATGAGCGCTGTCGCCTCCCTCGCCCCCGATGCCTCGACCGCCGCGCTCGAGGCCTGGCTCGCCGAGCAGACCGGCAAGGGGCTCTTGCGGTTCCTCACCTGCGGCAGCGTCGATGACGGCAAGTCGACCCTGATCGGCCGCCTGCTCTATGACAGCCAGCTGATCCTCGACGACCAGCTCGCCTCGCTTCGCAAGGAAAGCCGCAATCGTACCACCGGCGACGAAGGCATTGATTTCTCGCTCCTCGTCGATGGCCTCACCGCCGAGCGCGAGCAGGGCATTACCATCGACGTCGCCTACCGGTTCTTTTCCACCGACAAGCGCAAGTTCATCGTCGCCGATACACCGGGCCACGAGCAGTATACGCGCAACATGGCGACCGGCGCCTCGAATGCCGATCTCGCCATCGTGCTCATCGATGCGCGGAAGGGCGTGCTGACGCAGACGCGGCGGCACAGCTTCATCCTCAGCCTCATCGGCGTGAAGCATGTGGTGCTCGCCATCAACAAGATCGATCTCGTCGGCTATGACGAGGCGGTGTTCAACCAGATCGAGAGCGAGTATCGCGCCTTCGCCAAGGATCTCGGCTTCGAAACTCTGGCGGCCATTCCCGTCTCGGCGCTCAAGGGCGACAATATCCTTGAGCCCTCTGCCGCCATGCCTTGGTACAAGGGCCCGCAGCTCGTCCCCTATCTCGAGACCATCGAGGTCTCGCGTGACCGGACCGGCAAGCCGTTCCGCTTCCCGGTGCAGTGGGTGAACCGCCCGAACCTCGATTTCCGCGGCTTCTCCGGCACCGTCGCCTCCGGCACCGTACGCGTGGGCGACGATATCGTCGTGGCTGCGTCGAAGAAGCCGGCACGCATCACCCGGATCGTCACCATGGATGGCGAGCTCGACGAGGCTGTCGCCGGACAGGCCGTCACGCTGGTCATCGACCGCGAAGTCGATATTTCGCGCGGCGACATTCTCGTCCACTCGGGCGAGACACCCGATGTGTCCACGCAGTTCCAGGCGCGCGTGATCTGGATGAATGACGAGCATGCCCTGCCGGGTCGCTCCTACCTCATGAAGATCGGCAGCCAGCAGGTGCCGGCCTCCATCACGGCGCTCAAGTTCAAGACCAATGTCAACACGCTCGAACAGAGCCCTGCCAAGCATCTGGAACTCAACGAGGTCGGCACGGTTACGCTCGCCACCGACAAGCCGATTGCGTTCGACAGCTACGGTAACAACCCGCTGACCGGCAGCTTCATCCTCATCGACCGCATCTCCAATGCGACGCTGGGCGCCGGGGTGATCGATTTCGGCCTGCGCCGCGCGCAGAACCTGTCCTATCAGAGCTTCGACGTGAACCGGCAGGTGCGCGCCGATCTCAAGGGGCAGGAGCCACAGGTGGTCTGGTTCACCGGCCTCTCGGGCTCCGGCAAGTCCACGGTCGCCAATCTCATGGAAAAGCGGCTCACCGCCGAAGGCCGCCACGCCTATATCCTCGATGGCGACAATGTCAGGCACGGGCTCAACAAGGATCTCGGCTTCACTGACGAGGACCGGGTGGAGAATATCCGCCGCGTCGCCGAAGTGGCCCGCCTGATGGCCGATGCCGGCCTCATCGTGCTCGTGAGTTTCATCTCGCCGTTCCGCAACGAGCGCCGCCTGGCGCGCGAAATCGCGGGCGATATCCGGTTCACCGAGGTGTTCGTCAACACACCGCTTGACGTCTGCGAGGCTCGCGATCCCAAGGGCCTCTATGGTCGCGCCCGTCGCGGCGAGATCAAGAACTTCACCGGCATTTCGAGCCCCTACGAAGCGCCGGAATCGCCCGACGTGGTGCTCGAAGGTGGCACCAAGTCGCCGGTGCAGATGGCCGAGGAGCTCTATGCGCGGCTGTTCGGCATCGACCCCGAATACTCGATATAAACCGGTAAGCTATTGGCGGCGCTGACAGAAAATGTCTGCGCCGCCCACTTGTCAGGGACGCGCGTCCTCGTTGTCGCGCACGGCCTTGTCGTCGTCTTCGTCTTCCTCGTCGTCTTCGTCCTCGTCGTCGTCGTCATCATCGAATTCGACGAGTTCCGAGACCTCGACCGTGCCGCCTTCCGCGAGGATCGGGCATGTCTTGGCGATGGCGAGCGCTTCCTCCAGGTCGTTTGCGCCGATGATGCTGTAGCCGCTGATGCGTTCGCCTTCGGTGTCGACAACGCTGCCATCGGCCATCACCGTCCGCGAATCGCGCGTCGGGTTGCCGGCGTCGATCAGGGAATCGGCAATGGTATGCATCCACTCGTACCAGGCGTCGGTGGTCAGATTGTCGTCTTCGGTTTCGGGCGCGGCGCGGCCGCCATGAAACGCGAGCAGGTAAGCAGGCATCGTAACCTCCGCTGCGTCCGGGCTGGACGCGGATATGTGGCTACGCGGTCCGCTTGACACTGGTGTGAAGTGCCTCCGCCCCGAAGGCGAGTCCTGGCCATGCCGCTTCCTCCATGGGAGTTCCGAACCAGTACCGGCGGATGTTTCCCGAGAAGTCCGGGGCCGGGACGATATCTTCCAGCTGTCCGCCGGCGCTCTCGATGATGCGCATCGATCCCAGGTTGCCGTCGGTACAGGTCACCAACAGGTCCCGGCGTCCGTGTGCCGACAGGTGAGCCCGCGCCAATGCCAGGGCGGCGTGGCCAAAGCCCCGGCGACGCAGTGACGGGCGGATCTCGTATCCAATATGTCCGCCCGACCGGCGCAGCGTGCGGTTGAGGTGATAGCGGATACCGACCCGACCCACGAAGACATTGTTCGCCACCAGCCAGAAATGCCCGAAGGGAACCGGGTCATCCATCGTGCCGTCAGCCAGCCGCAATGGTGAACCCGGCCTCTGCAGGCGCGCCAGGTGCTGGGGCAGCGTTGCCATCGAAACCGGCCCGGAATCCGACCCTGATGACGAGTCGCGAAACCCCTCCGCCCGCGCGGCGAGGTAACCTTCGGCATCCGCCAGGCTGGGGTGGACGAGTTCAAGCGTGTCGTGCATGTCGACGTGCCTCCTTTGCCGCGCGGTCTCTTGCCGCTGTCGGGTGACGAGGCGATGACGATGACCTGGTTGCGGGTGGTGCGCCCAGTGCGCTGCCGGCGAAATCCATGCTGTCCCGGCAGCCGCAACCGGCCTCCTCGGGCCCCGGCTTCAGAATCCGTTCATCAATGGGGATGGCCCCGCGCAAGCCGGCGGTTTTCGTTCACAAAGCCGGGTTCCTCGCGGTGTCGGCGGGCAGTTTCGCCAATCAATCCCCGCCCCTCCAGAGCGTGCGATAATGGCCCGGTCGAGATGCAGCGGCGGTCGTTGCAGGGCAGGAATGTGTGCAAAAGCAGGGGCTTGTGCCAGCCGAGGTCGATCGCCCTCCTGATGTGGAATGCGGTCACGGGCGTCGCGGCAATGCCCGGGGCAGGGGAAAGTCAAAAGTGGCGGAGCAAATTGGCGAAATGCCCGTTCATCTTGAGGCGCGGGGCGCCGGCGGAGCCTCAGGGCTCGGGGCCGAACACCCGCTCGAACAGCGCATCGACATGCTTCAGGTGATAGAAATCATCGAACATGGCGTCGATCTCTGCGGGGGTCAGCCGCGCCGACACATCAGGGTCCGCCTTCAGCAGGTTGGCGAACAGGCCGGCGCGGTCGCCCTTGGCCTGCCAGACCTGCATGGCGTTGCGCTGCACCGCCGCGTAGGAGTCCTCGCGGCTCATGCCGGCCTGGGTCAGCGCCAGCAGCACGCGCTGCGAATTGTGCAGCCCGCCCAGCAGGTCGAGGTTGCGCTTCATGTTCTCGGGGTAGACCAGCAGGTTCTCGATCAGCCCGGTGAGGCGCTGCAGCGCGAAGTCGAGCGTCACCGTTGCGTCGGGCGCGATCATGCGTTCCACCGACGAGTGCGAGATATCGCGCTCATGCCAGAGCGCGACGTTTTCCAGCGCCGGGGTCACCATGCCGCGCACGATGCGGGCCAGGCCGGTCAGGTTCTCGCTCAGCACCGGGTTGCGCTTGTGCGGCATGGCCGACGAGCCCTTCTGGCCCGGGGAGAAGAACTCCTCGGCTTCCAGCACCTCGGTGCGCTGCAGGTGGCGGATCTCGGTGGCGATGCGCTCGATCGACGAGGCGATGACGCCAAGCGTCGCAAAGAACACCGCATGCCGGTCCCGCGGAATCACCTGGGTCGAGATAGGCTCGACCGAGAGCCCGAGCTTTTCGGCCACATAGGCTTCGACCTTGGGGTCGATATTCGCGAAGGTGCCGATGGCGCCCGAAATCGCGCAGGTGGCGATTTCCGCCCGAGCCGCCACGAGTCGCGCCCGGTTGCGGTCGAATTCGGCATAGGCTTCGGCAAGCTTGATGCCGAAGGTGGTCGGCTCGGCATGGATGCCGTGGCTGCGCCCGATGGTGATTGTGTACTTGTGTTCCTTGGCGCGCCTGCGGATTGCGGCGAGCAGCTTGTCGATATCGGCGAGCAGCAGGTCAGACGCGCGGGCGAGTTGCACGGCAAGGCAGGTGTCGAGCACGTCGGACGATGTCATGCCCTGGTGCAGGAAGCGCGCCTCGGGCCCGACGATTTCGGCGACATGGGTCAGGAAGGCGATGACGTCGTGCTTGGTGGTGCGCTCGATCTCGTCGATGCGCTCGACGTCGAACGTCGCGTTGGCACCTTTCTCCCAGATGGTCTCGGCAGCGGATTTCGGCACGATTCCGAGGTCGGCCAGCGCGCTCGTCGCGTGCGCCTCGATCTCGAACCAGATGCGGAACCGCGTCTCGGGCGACCAGATGGCGACCATGTCGGGGCGGGAATAGCGCGGGATCATCGGCTCGGACTCTCTGGGGCTTCAGGCAAAGGTGGACGTGGCTGCCGCACGGATCGCGGCGATTCTCTGGGCGTAAGTCTTGGGGTCGTTGCCCGCATAGACCGAGGTGCCGGCAACAAGCACATTGGCGCCGGCGTCGGCGAGGGCGCGGGCGTTCTCTGTGCTCACGCCGCCATCGACTTCGAGATCGATCGGCCGGCCGCCGATCAGCGCCTTGGCCTGCCGGAGCTTCTTCAGCGACTCGGGGATGAACTTCTGCCCCCCGAAGCCCGGGTTCACGCTCATGATCAGGATCAAGTCGACATCCTCGATCACATGCTCAAGTGCGGAGACCGGGGTCGCCGGGTTGATGGCGACGCCTGCGCGCTTGCCCTCGGCCCGGATCGCCTGCAGCGAGCGATGGAGATGTGGTCCCGCCTCGGCGTGGAGCGTGATTCCATCGGACCCAGCCTTGGCGAAGGCGGGCACGAAGGCGTCGACGGGAGAGATCATCAGGTGGACGTCGATGAACTTCGCTGTCACGGGGCGGATGGCGGAAACGATCAACGGGCCAATGGTGATATTGGGCACAAACTGACCGTCCATCACGTCGACATGGATGTAGTCGGCACCGCCCTGGTCGATCGCGCGGACTTCATCGCCGAGGCGCGCAAAGTCGGCAGACAGGATGGATGGGGCGATGCGAACCGGCAATTGCGTCATCGGCCGAGATCCGGAAAAGTTGACGGGGTGCGGTGGAGCGTTCGAGGGCTGCTTAGCCCATCGACCCCCGCTTCACAAGGCGCGGAGCGGCTCTGCGACGCATTGCTTTCGGCGGCAACCAGAGTAATCAGGCGACGAAAGCGAGGGCCGTGATGCAGGACTTTTCATTCTGGCTGGTCTTCGGGGCGGGTGTGCTGAGTTTCCTCAGTCCCTGCGTGCTGCCGCTCGTGCCGCCCTATCTGACCTATATGAGCGGTGCGAGCTTCCAGCAGCTGCGTACCGATGGCGCGGCCGCAGGCATGTTGTGGCGGCGCAGCGTCTTCACATCCGTATTCTTCGTGCTGGGCTTTTCGATCGTCTTCATTGCGCTGGGAGCGACTGCCACCGCTTTCGGGCAGGCGTTCCGCCAGGTGTTGCCGATCCTCATGCCAATCGCCGGAGTGTTCATCATCCTGATGGGGATGCATTTCCTCGGGGTGTTCCGTATCGGAATTCTCGAACGCCAGATCCGACACCAGGGTCCCGGCGTCGCCAGCGGTCCGGTTGGCGGCTTTCTGCTCGGCCTCGCCTTCGCCGTGGGCTGGACGCCATGTATCGGCCCGGTGCTTGCGTCCGTGCTCGCCGTGGCAGCCGCGCAGTCCACGGCCATGGAAGGCGCCGGCCTGCTCGGTATCTACTCGCTTGGGTTGGGCGTGCCGTTCATCCTCGCGGGCCTCGCGATCGGTCCGTTTCTCAGTTTCTTTTCCAGCTTCAAGAAGTATCTCGGTATCGTCGAGAAGGTCATGGGCGGTCTGCTGGTGATCACCGGGCTCTTGTTCGTAACAGGGCAGTTTACCCGCATTTCCTACTGGTTCTTGGAGACATTCCCGCAACTGAGCGCCTTCGGGTAAGTGCTGCTTAACTATCACCGGAGTTCGATCACGTCCGCGTGTGCGGCTCGTGCTGCAATCAACGCCGCGTTCATTGCTGGCGGTGATTCTGCAGCCACGAACCGGGCAGGGTACTTCCATGGCGATTTCGGCAAGCGCGAGGGTCGAAGCGAGCAGCGCCGCTCCGGCGGCAGCAGCCGCTGCCGAGTTCCGCTATCGTGTTTCGCATGACATTTCCGAAGTCGCCGAACTCTGGTCGTCGTTCGAAAAGGCGCACACCGTCTCGCCCGGTCAGTCGCTCCATCTCGTGAAACACTGGATTGCTGCGAACAAGATCGCCACTGCCGACCAGTTCTATGTCGTGGTCGAGTCCGGGCAGGGGCCGGTGGCGCTGCTACCGCTATGGCGTCGGGTCCAGCGCGGCGTCAGCACCCTGCGCTTCTTTCCCGGCAGCCATGTTGGGGCCAACCAGCCTCTGATCTGTCCGGTCCGCTATGCTCAACTTGCGGCGTGCGAGCGGCGGGAGATGTGGCGCGGTGTGCCCAAGGCCCTGAGTGGAGCGGATCTCATCGTTCTCGACGCGATACCTCAACGCGATGGTGCGCCAAGCTTTGCCGAGTTCGGCCAGAGTATTGCAGCGGAAACCTTGTACCGCGCCGAGTTCACAAGCTTTGCGGAGGCCGACCGGGTTCAGCGCTCAAAGAGCCGACGCAAGCACGACCGCCAGCAGGGCGAGAAGCTCGCGGCGATGGGCGAGGTAACTCTCGACGAACTGCACAACGGGCCTGACTGCCAGGCCATGCTGGGGGTGCTGTTCGAGCAGCGGGCGCGACGTTTCGCGGCGCAGGGCATCCGCAACCCATTCGCTAACCACCCCATCCGCGGCTTCTATCATTCCATTGCTGCGGAGGACTCTGGCGTAGCCGTTGTGCTGCATGTCCTGCGGCTGGATGGCGAGCCCGTCGCCCTGCGCTACAATATCGGCTTCGGTGGTGCGCTCTACTGTCTGATCTCCTCGATGAGCGACGATCCCGCCATCCAGGCCGGATCCCCGGGCAAGCAATGCCTTCTGCGCGTCATGCAAAATGTCTTCGACACCGGCTGGACGGCATTCGACATGGGAGCTGGCTTCACGGACGAGAAGCGGCACTGGTGCAATGCGCAGATCCCCCTGCGTCGGCACTACCTCGCCCTATCGCCCCTGGGGCTGATGGCAAGCGCGGCCGACCGCATGAGGATCAAGCTCAAGCATCGCATCAAGTCCGACCCAAAGCTGTTGGCACTGGCCCGCAAGCTTCGCGCTCGTCTCTCGACCAAATCTGCCGTCGCTTCGGACGGTGAGGCTGGCGGCTAGATCAGCTTCATGGCCTTCATGGAGGCATGGCCACCACGCCCGATGATCAGGTGGTCATGGATGGTTATGCCCAGGGGCTTCGAAATCTCTTCGATCTGCCGGGTCATGTGGACATCGGCCGACGATGGCGTCGGATCACCCGACGGGTGGTTGTGCACAAGGATCATGGCAGTGGCAGACAGTTCCAGCGCCCGCTTGACGACCTCTCTCGGATAGACCGGCGTGTGGTCGACCGTGCCGCGCTGCGATACCTCATCCGCAATCAGCCGGTTCTTCTTGTCGAGAAACAGGATCCGCATCTCTTCAATCTCATTGTGCGCCATCGCGGCATGGCAGTAGTCGATTACCTGCGTCCATGACGAGAGGATGGGAGCATCGCGCACCACACGCTCCTTGGCAAAGCGCTGGCCTGCTGCCTGCACGATCTTGAGACTGATGGCCGTGGTCTGCCCCATCCCCTTGACCCGGGCCAAGTCGTCGACCGAAGCGCCAAACACAGCCGAAAAAGAGCCAAAGCGTGCGAGCAGGTCCTTGGCGAGAGGCTTGGTATCCCGCCGCGGCAGGGCGAGTTGCAGCACCAATTCCAGCAGCTCGTAATCTGCGAGCGCCTCGGACCCCATAAGTGCGAAGCGCTGGCGGGCCCGCTCGCGGTGGCCGAGATAGTGCGGCGAGGCTTCCGCCAGGCCAGAGGACTCGGGTTTGTCGTGGGCCCCGTCAGCCATCGGTCAGCGGCGCGCCGCCAGCGGATTGAACAGGCCCTTGGGGGAGAGGGTGAAAACCTCGTTACCCGTTTCCGTGATCCCAATCGAGTGTTCCGCCTGCGCCGAAAGCGTGCGGTCACGGGTGACTGCCGTCCACCCGTCAGCCAGAATCTTCACATGTGGACGGCCCAGATTGATCATCGGCTCGATGGTAAAGATCATTCCTGGCTTCAGGGGCACGCCGGTCCCAGGAACACCGAAGTGCATGATGTTGGGCTCATCATGAAACAACTGCCCCACGCCATGTCCCACAAAGTCCCTAACCACGCTTGTGCGCTCGGCCTCGGCTAGAGCCTGTATCGCTGCACCTATATCCCCGGTGGTATTGCCGGGCTTTGCTGCCGCGATGCCGGCTTCGAGCGCCGCATAAGTGACGTCGATGAGTCGCTCGGCCTTGCGGCTGACTTCACCTACCGGGAACATCCGCGAGCTGTCGCCATACCAACCGTCGACGATTAGGGTCAAATCGATATTGACGATGTCGCCGTCCCGCAGCGGGCGGTCATCAGGAATCCCATGGCAAACCACATGGTTGATAGATGTGCATATGGAGTGTCGGTAGCCCTTGTAGAACAAGGTCGCCGGGATGGCGTCGTTGTCGCGTGCAAACTCATAGGCAATTCGATCCAGCGCAGCCGTGGTTACGCCCGGACGCACTGCCTCGACGAGGATATCGAGTGCCTCCGCAGTGAGGCGGCCTGCCTTTCGCATGCCGACGAAACCAGCCTCCCCGTGAAGAGGGATAACGCCAGCTGTGCGGCGGGTCTTGGCTTCGGCGTCGACAAAAGTAATCATTGATGGCTCCGATGGAGGCCAACAAGTAAGCTTTCCGAGTACGCAAGGGAAGAGGTTGGACACCCAGCTGCCGCGCAGAGGCAATCGGCTCGGCTTGCTTGACCTTTCCGCAGGGCAAGGGCAAAGGAATGAGCCTCGCTTTCCCCGCTGGGCGTCTTATGTCCGATCCACACGTCGTCACCGCTGGCCTTGTCGTCATAGGCGATGAGATCTTGTCAGGCCGCACCAAGGACGTGAACATTGGCACTATTGCAGATTTCTGCACCGAGCTTGGAATCGCGCTCAGTGAAGTCCGCGTCGTGCCTGACGTGGAGGAAGACATAATTGTTGCCGTTCGGGCCCTGTCCAGCCGCTATACTTATGTGTTCACGACGGGAGGCATTGGTCCGACACATGACGACATTACCGCCGATGCAGTGGCGAAGGCGTTCAATGTTGCACTGCCGATCAACAGTGAAGCCCGGGAAATGCTTGAACAGCGCTGGCGGCAGACCGGTACCGAAGTCAACGAGGCGCGCCTGCGTATGGCTCGCATCCCCGAAGGTGCAAGTCTGATCGTCAATTCCGTAAGCGCTGCGCCCGGCTTCCGGATCCACAACGTTCACGTTATGGCCGGCGTGCCCAAGATCATGCAGGCAATGCTCGAGTCGATCGCGCCAACCTTGAGGGGTGGTCAAAGAGTGTCGTCCCTTACTGTGCGATGCGGCGTCGGTGAGGGCTCTATCGGTAGCGCCTTTGCTCGTGTGCAAGACGAGTTTCCCGACGTCAGGATGGGCTCTTACCCACGCATGGGTGACGGGCCAGTGCGCACAGAACTCGTTCTTCGTGCGACTGACGAGAGGCGTTTGGCAATCGCCGCCGAAGCAGTTCGTGCCATGGTTGCAGCGGCGCACGCCTCCGCGGGCATTCGGGCATCACACGATTTCGACTAACCTGGGCCCGAGGCCCGATTCATGCGGCGCCGAGCGCCAAGGAGCATAGATTGCAGCCGTCATCGCAGAAGTCCTTCCCCGTAACATGGGATCAGTTCCATCGCGACAGCCGTGCACTCGCCTGGCGGTTGCAGGGCTTGGGTCCCTTTGACGCGCTAGTCGCGATTACACGCGGCGGTCTGGTCCCTGCGGCGATTGTCGCCCGCGAGCTCAACATCCGCGTTGTCGAGTGCGTTTCGGTAAAGAGCTATGACCATCAGAACCAAGGCGGTATCAGGGTCCTCAAGCCCATTACAAATGATCTTCTAGCCTTGGCGCGCAATGGCGGAAAGCTGCTTATCGTGGATGACCTCGTCGATACCGGAGCTACGGCACGTGTCGTGCGCGACATGCTGCCCGGCGCTCACTTCGCAACAGTATACGCCAAGCCAAAGGGGCGTGAGATGGTCGACACGTTCATTACGGAAGTAAGTCAGGATACCTGGATTTTCTTCCCGTGGGATCTAGATGTCGCCTATGTGCCGCCGATTTCGGGCGCTACGGACTAAGCGCCTCTGGGAGACCTGCACGGCGGCTACCACTCCTACCGTAGGCCAGAAGAGTGCAAGTGAAACGATAGCTCGCGCAATATAGCGGGCCGCAGCGGGCGTGATGGAATGGTAGACATACCGGACTTAAAATCCGGAGGGTGTACACCCATGCGGGTTCGAGTCCCGCCGCCCGCACCAACAAGACACTGCAGTGGAGCTTCATTTCCAATTTCGCCGCAACTCGGAAGTCAGGCTGAGAGCCACGACCGGGCCGGATTTGTGCAGGGTGTTCGACAGAGTAGTATGTCAGGATTTCGCCACCGACCAGGGCTGTCATGTATAGCAAGGAAATGTGCGTATACTGTAGTACTGCTGCCGGTACGCTCTATTTGGCGTAAGAATGCACAACAACCATTTGAATCGGCAACTGCAAAATTTCTATTCCGTAGGTATCTCAGCCAGTATCTGCAACCCTATGCACGAGGAAAGCGATGTTGCTAA
>CAYPYV010000014.1:21631-32007 GCA_964414845.1 uncultured Devosia sp.
TCCAGATAGAAGCCCCGGATTTTGTCTCGACGGAAATCCATACCCTGATATTCGCCAGCGTTATACGTTCACACGTGAAGCGGCAGCAAACGGCCAGTATCTGCAACCCTATGCACGAGGAAAGCGATGTTGCTAAAGAGAGAAGTTCTCGAAGCAATAAAGAGCGGTGAGATCAGCCTCCAGTTTCGTCGGTGGACACGGCCGACGGTCAAGCCGGGTGGCACCCTGAAGACTAAAGTTGGTGTCCTCTACATCGGCAAGATGGAGGAGATGTCCCCTGCGGACGTTACCATCGAAGACGCTCGTGCTGCGGGTTTTGTCGATCTGGATGCCTTTCAGGCCTGGCTCGCAACCATGAAAGAGGGCCCTTTGTTCCAGCGCATCGAAGTCAGCTTCCAGGAGCCAAAGGTATGAAGCGGATTTACTTTTTTCTCGCGGCCGTTGGCGTAGTTGCTGCCGTTTCGCCCGCAACTGCCGGATGGGTTGCCGGCATGGTCGAGGACGAGGGAGGCCCAATCATGCAGGCATATGTCGAAGCTGGGGACGCCGACATTCCGAGTGACCTTCGCCTGCAGTGTCTCGCCGATGCGCGGGTCGGAGTGAGGTACGGGATGGGGTCTGACCTTACTGCCGGTACGGTCATGACGGGTGGCGACCAATACATCTTCTCTTTCTCAATTGACGGCTCAACCCGCCAACTGTCCATGCAACTAGAGGAGATGGATGGTGCGTTCGCGGCCTATCTCAAGATTGATGACCCGTTGTTTAGGAGTCTTCGCGCAGGCAGATCGCTGTCGATAGACGACCCCACGGAAGTCTACCACCCGGTCACGTTTTCGCTACAGGGCTCAGCTCGGGCAATCGACCTGCTAGAGACGGCTTGCCGCTGATTATGCGCGAAGCCGGGCCCAGGGCTCCTCTGCCAAATGTGGGCCATGAACCTCAAAGTACCGCAACTGGTCCGAAAGGGTTTCTCGCAGTATCGTCAATGAGCGCACCCACTCAGTGTACACAAGCCGAGCCATGCGAACTTGGGACAGGGCGACAAGGGAGCCTGACCCGATCTGCCAGTTGGGTTCTGTCCCTGCTCTGGCGTGCCGCTTTATCAGCCCTGCATGTGCCTCGGGCAGGCCTATCACCGCCCAATAGGTAGTGAGCGCATCAATATCGGCATGCGGATTGAATTCCACGCGCTGCGTGCGGAAGGCCCAGACCAGCAGATCCTGGATGTCGATAAGGACTTTGTGTGGCATGACGCAGAGAATGCCCTCTCTCCGTGCCGAAATCATGAGTGCAACCGCTCCGTCCGTTGCGAAGATTGGCAGCGTGGTTCAAGGCCGGTAAAGCCGACCGACACAAGTCGCGTCTTTTCCAATGCTCACGAAATCGTGGCTGCGGCACTGGAACTTCGGCCGCCCCCTTCCGTTTAGTCCGGCACGAGAACAAGGAGGCGTACTATGCATAAGGATGAGATCGCAGGCGAAGCCAAGAAGATCCGGGGGGCTATCAAGGACGCGATTGGTAAGGCAACGGATGACGACAAACTGCGCGTCGAAGGCGCTCTCGACAAAGCGGAGGGCGGGCTCCAGAAAAGTGTCGGCCAGGCAAAAGCGAAAGTTCGCGATGCACTCAAGAACTGACCCAGCGAGATCCGGATCCTGGGGGGCGCGATGCGGCCCTTTACTTTTCCGCAGGCCGCCCTAACCTTCCAGCGATTGATGATGGGGATCAGGGGATAGAGTGTTAGGATCCATTGTTACCGCCATTGTCGGCGTCGTCCACCTCGGCATAATGGTGCTAGAGATATTCTTCTGGACGTCCCCGCGCTCGCGCAAGGCATTCAACATGAGCGTGGAGTTTGCAGCGTCGACCAAGGTGATGGCCGCAAACCAGGGGCTCTACAACGGCTTCCTGGCAGCTGGGCTGTTTTGGGGAGCCTGGCTTGGGGCAGACGGAAGGCTAGTGAGTTCTTTCTTTCTAGCGTGCGTCGCCGTTGCTGGCGTTTTTGGCGCCCTGACGGCGGCGCGACGCATCGTCTTCGTGCAGACGATTCCTGCACTTGTTGCTCTGATTGCTGTGCATTTCGGTTGATATCGCTGTCATTAAGACATCATTCAGCTTGTTCGCGTCACTGTTTGGCGATTACGCTTAAGTGCGGACGGACCTGAGACTGTGCAATAGGACAAAATCTGTTGGGGGCGTAGTTAACCCCGGCGACTCGACGTGCTGTCTCTGGAAGCATCCGCATTGTATACATTAGGTGCGGGCCACAGATGTTTGCTATGAGTCACCAGACGAGGCCGACGGCGCTCAGGGGCGCCCTTCGCGAAGTGGTTTTGCGAGTTGATTACGGCATGGTTGGGCATGGGCTTGCCCCGCTCTTTGTCGATGGTCGGCCAACTGAACTGGAAGCGTGGGAGTTTCCCCAGGACATCCGTCGGCGTCTAGCCCGGCTGAACCAGTTGTACGACCGCCAGGTAAATTGGGACGATCCATCGGATCCAAAATGGACCTTCTCTGAACGAGACCGTAACGAATTCAATGCGTTGCTTGCATTTGTTGCTTCTGAAATTCAGATCTTCCTCGGCGACAGATGGAATCTTGCTATTGAAACCAAGCCACTTTGACGAAGCGAGTTCGACGCAAGCCTGACATCGCTCTAAACCATCGGTCGGCAAGGAGCAGTAATCACTGGCCCCGCTTGAAGACGCGTAGATGGGGCAGTTCCTTCACCACGCGCGAGGCGATGGTCTCTACAGGCTCCCGGACGTCCACGGCGAGGACGTTTTCGTCAGGACCAGGGCGTTCCAGGGTTGCAAACTGGCTATCCAGCAAGGTCGGGTTCATGAATTCGTGGCGGCGTGCCGCTATCCGGGCACGAATCACTTCGATGTCTCCATCGAGGAAGACAAACAGAATAGGTTGGCCGACCAGTTCAACAAGGAAGTCACGATAGGCGCGCTTCAGCGCTGAGCACGCACCAACGGCTACGCCCTTGTGGCGTGCACTTTCCCCCAAAGCGGCCGCGAGGCTCGTGAGCCATGGCCAGCGGTCGGCATCGACCAAAGGAATGCCAGACCGCATCTTCTCCTTGTTTGCGCTGGGATGGTAGTCATCGCCATCGTGAAACGGGGCGTGCAGTCGTCGAGCAATTGCTGCGCCGACGGCGGACTTGCCGGACGAGGCAACTCCCATTGCGATGACGATGCGTGCCCCGTCAAACGGTTGCAGTGAATCCGCCGTCGACATAGAGGATGTGTCCGCTCACATAGGTTGAGGCTTCGGAGGCGAGGAAGACTGCCGCGCCGCCCAGTTCCTTCGGATCCGCCCAGCGGCCGAGCGGCGTACGCTTCTCGACCCAAGCATTGAACTCGACATTCTGCAGCAGCGCTTCGTTGAGTTCGGTACGGATGTAGCCAGGCGCGATGCCGTTGACGTTGATTCCATGCTTGGCCCAATCGACCGCCATCCCTCGGGTCAGGTTGGCAAGCGCCGCCTTGGACGCGGAGTAGGGCGCTATCGAGGCGCGCGCCACATTGCTCATCACCGAGCATATATTGATTATGCGCCCTTGTTTGCGCGCGATCATCCCCTTCACCGCCTCGCGGCTGACAAGGAACGCTGAGGTGAGGTTGGTCGCCATCACCTGCTCGAACTTGTCCAGGCGCCACTCCTCCAGCGGCTGGCGGTGCTGCATGCCGGCATTGTTCACGACGATATCGATCGGGCCGATCTCGGCTTCTGCGTGGGCGATCGCTTCCGAGACGCTGTCTTCGGATGTGACGTCGAATGCGAGAGCGCTCACATTGGCACCCATGGCAGCGAGTTTGGCTGCAGCGTCACCCAGGGCCACCTTGTCGCGGGCGTTGAGGAGGATGTCAGCACCGGCGCCTGCCAAAGCTTCAGCTATACCGAAGCCGATGCCCCGGCTAGAACCGGTGACAAGGGCCCGCTTGCCCTTGAGTGAAAAGAGCGAAAGAGAATCCAAGCAGCGCCTCCCCAGGCCGTATTCTTGCCTGGAACAGTAGAGTATCGGGTTGGGCTTGGTAACCCCACTTTCGTTGCGCGCCCGCCCCATCGTTTAGGGTGGCAATCGGTCCAATCGCATGCCAAAACCATCGCCCAGAACAAAACTGCCCAAGGGAGTTCACAATGGCGTCCGCGGATATCGGCCTCATCGGGCTTGCGGTGATGGGTTCGAACCTGGCCCTGAACATTGCCGAAAAAGGCTACACTATCGCCGTGCACAACCGCTCCGCTGGCCGCATCGACGAGTTTGTCGCAATGGCGAGTGATCAGGGCCTTGCTGGCCGCGTGGTGCCGGAGGCCGACCTCGCCAAGTTCATCCAGTCGGTGAAGCGGCCGCGCTCGATCATCATCATGGTGAAGGCGGGCAAGCCGGTAGACGAGATGATTGAGCAGTTGCTGCCGCATCTTGAAGCCGGCGACGCCATCCTCGAATGCGGCAACTCGCTCTATACCGATACGCAGCGGCGCTTCGACTACCTGACCCCCAAGGGTATCGGTTACCTCGGCATCGGCGTTTCCGGTGGTGAAGAGGGCGCTCGCCATGGTCCGTCGATCATGGTTGGCGGTGCAGAGGAGCAGTGGAAGAACGCCCAGCCGATCCTCGAGGCGATCTCGGCGAAATTCAACGGCGAGCCCTGTTGCGCCTATCTCGGCAAGGGTGGGGCCGGCCACTTCGTCAAGATGATCCACAACGGCATCGAATATGGCGACATGCAGATGATCGCCGAAGTCTATGGGGTGATGCGCGACGGACTTGGCTACAAGTCGACCGAGGCGGCGGAAGTCTTCCGTGCCTGGAACGATGGCCCGCTCAACTCCTATCTCATTGAAATCACCGGCCATGTGCTCGATGCGGTGGAGCCGAAGACGGGCAAGCCGCTTGTGGAATTGATCCTCGATCAGGCAGGCCAGAAGGGTACTGGTGCGTGGTCGGCGATCGCATCGCAGCAACTCGGTGTGCCGGCAACCGCGATCGAAGGTGCCGTGGCGGCGCGCTCGATTTCCTCGCGCAAGCAGGAGCGCGTGGCGGCGGAGAAGGTGTACGGCAAGCCGGCGACCCACAAGGCCGATGTAACTTTGGAGGACCTCGAATCGGCGCTGCTCGCCGGAAAGATCGTCTCGTATGCGCAAGGCTTTGCGGTGATCGCCAAGGCGAGCGAAGAGTTCGGCTGGAACCTGCCGCTCGCGGTCATTGCGAAGATCTGGCGTGCTGGCTGCATCATCCGCTCGCGGTTCCTTGACCAGATGTCGGCGGCCTATGCCAAGGGCGATGCCATCAACCTGCTGATGGTGCCCGACTTCATCGCCATCATGAAGGATGCCCACAAGTCGCTCCGCAAGGTTGTGGCGGCGGGTGCGCTCGGCGAGTTCCCGCTGATCTGCCTCTCGGCCTCGCTCGCCTATTTTGACAGCTACCGGCAGGCACTGGGCACGGCGAACCTGACCCAAGGTCAGCGAGATTTCTTCGGCGCGCACGGCTTCATCCTTATCGATCGCGATGGCGAGCAGCACGGCAGCTGGCCCTCGACACTCGGCAAGTAACGCTCTTGCCCATCGTCGATTTTCACGGAACGCTCGGCCGATTGGTCGAGCGTTACCTTTCAGAGGTGGCCGGACCAGACGAGTGGCTGGCGCTGCTGCGCTGGCAGATCGGCGCGGGTCATGCCCTGGATGATCGGCGCACAATGCCCGGCCACGTGACTACCAGCGCCTTCGTGGTGTCGCCGGATCTGACTCGAGTTCTTCTGATCCATCACAACACCATCGGCCGCTGGCTGCAGCCGGGTGGCCATTATGAACCGGCCGAGAGCTTCGCGGCTTCTGCCGCCCGCGAGGCGGTGGAGGAGACGGCTGTTGCCGGGCTCGCGCTCCACCAATGGCATCGGGGTGGCGATCTGCCTTTCGTGATCGATAGCCACGAAGTCGCGGGAAAGGCGAGCCGTGGTGAGCAGCCTCACTATCACCACGACCTGCAATATGTGTTCGTCGCTGACCCCGACCTGCCACTGACCGCGCAACTGGACGAAGTCAGCGGCGCCAGATGGGCGGCGCTTGACGAGCTAAGCAGCATCTCACCCCGTGGCCTCGAGCGACTGCGACACCTAACCTGAACGGCCCCGAGCACCCCTTGTTTGCTTCATCGGCTTGCCCATGGACCTAGTATCGCATGTCGCGGCGGGACGGGGATAGATTTGTGAAAACCCGTGTAATACCAGTGTGTTACGCGAGAAGCTGGCGGGCGGGCATTCGCTGAACTCGGGCGTTTCGGCGAGGTTGCCACAGCTTTGCCGCACAATTGGCGCGCCCGCTCCGTCCGGATGAACGTGACCTGACAGGCGGCATGGGGGTGCCACACAGAGAAAAGGGCGCCGCAACGCGACGCCCCTCGAGCTCAGCATAACCTGTCGCGCGGCCGTTACGGCAGCAGGACGGCGTCGATGACGTGGATGATGCCGTTGTCGGCCTTGATATCGGCCTTCACGACATTGGCGGTGTTTGACGCAGCGACGGTCACTGCGTGCGTATGGGCGTTCTTGGTCACTGCGAGACGCTCTGCAGTATTGAGGGTCTTCACATGGATGGCGCGACCCGGGAGCTGGTTGGACGCGAGTTCGCGCGGCAGCACATGCAGGGTCAGGATGGCGACGAGCTGATCCTTGTTCTCAGGCTTCAGCAGGCTTTCGACAGTGCCGGCGGGGAGCGCGGCGAAGGCCTCGTCGGTGGGCGCAAACACCGTGATGTTGTCGGTGGTGGCAAGGGCGTCGGCGAGGCCCGCTGCCTTGGCGGCCGCGAGCAGGGTGCCGAAGGTGCCCGCGCCGGCAGCGGTGTCAACGATGTTGGCCGCATTGGCGGCCATGGTGGTCGGAAGAAGGGTCAGGGCGGCAATGGCCGCGGCAGTGATGAGACGCACTTGGGTTTCCTCTCAAACCGTGATCCACGTCTATGTGGTGCAGGGGATACGGGAGGAGGGTGCGTGTCAGCCTTGTTGCACACGAAAACGTGATAAGCGGCAAGCGCGACCGTTCAGCACAGCATTCCGAATCAGGTGGGCTCGTCGTGCGGGGGCATCTGCTGCTGGCCAGGCTGGCCGAGCTCATGGGTGTGCTTGTGCTTGGCGACCTGCGGGCGGTGCGCCAGATCGAAGCGGCGGCCGACATAGACGAAGAGTGCTGCCGCGAAGAGCACGAGCACTGCCGCCGCAAGAAAAGGCGCGCCGGGGAAATAGACACTTTTCGACTGAGTGAAGGCGCTGAACAGCTGGGTTGCCATTAGTGGACCGAGAATGGCCGCCAGCGAATTGGTGGCGTTGATGGCGCCCTGCAGCTCCCCCTGGGCATTGTCGGCTACGTGACGCGACATCAGTGAATTGATGGCGGGCCCGGCCAGGCCAGCAAGCGACCCGACGAGAAGAAAGGCGTAGAGCGACAGCTCGGAGTGAATGAAGGCAGTACCCGTAAGGGCGACTGCAGCGAAGCCCATGCCGACCAGTACAGTCGCCCACTCGCCGATGCGCTTGGTGACCGGCGCGATCAACAGGGCCTGGCTCATGGCGAAGCCGACACCGAAGGCGCCCAGGGCGATGCCGATCTGGTCGGAGGTGAAGCTAAGGACCTCGATGGTGAAGTAGTTCCACACCGACGGAAAGGACTGGCTGGCGAGCACAAAGAGCCCGAGCGTCCCCAGCAGCCAGATGACCACCGGATTGCTGCTGAGGTTCATCAAGGCGCCAAAGGGGTTTGCCCGCCGGATATTGAAGGGCCGGCGCCGGTCTTTCGGCAGGCTTTCGGGCAGGACAAAGAAGCTGAAGAGCAGGTTGGCGCCCGCCAGGACCGCCGCAGCATAGAAGGGCAGCCGCACGTCGAATTTGCCGAGGATGCCACCCACCACCGGGCCGATGATGAAGCCGAGGCCGATGGCCGCGCCGATGAGACCGAAGCGCTGGGCCCGCTTCTCGCGCGGGGTGATGTCGGCGATGTAGGCGGTGGCTGTGGCGACGGATGCCCCGGAAATGCCGGCAATGGTGTGCGCGATGAAGAGCAGCGCGAGCACAGGCGCGAAGCCCATGATGACGTAATCGAGCGTCAGGCCGGCGAGCGCAATCAGGATGATGGGGCGACGACCGAAGCGATCAGACAGGCCGCCGAGAGTGGGGCCGAACATGAACTGCATGAGCGAGTAGGAGAACACCAGCCATCCGCCAATCACCGCGGCCTCGGCGACGTTGCCGCCGGTCATCTGCTTGATCAGCGCCGGCAGGACCGGCAGCACAATGCCGTAGCCAAGCATATCGAGCAGGATGGTGAGGAGAACGCTGGCAAGCACCAGCTTCGACTGGGGATTGGAGGGCATCAGGCAGGCGGTCCTTTGCGATGGGGCGCAGTTGACACATCGCCCAAGGGTGACGCAAGCGGCAATGCCGCGATCAGTTTACGCCGCTACGCTGCAGCTTGTCGGGCCGTGGCGCATCGATGCTGGCGGCGGCATCGTGGCCATAGATCCATTCGAGCCGACCAATATGCCCGCGCGGGCCCTGCGCCTTGACGACAGCATCGCGACCAAGGGTGAACGGCCATTCCATATGGAAGGCTGCGCCATTGGAGCGCGAAATTGCCTGAACCTTGCGGACCCGAGGCTGGCGGATGGCAGAATAGTGCGTAAGCGCGGCCTCGGCCGTGTCGCTGGCGGCCAGCAATGGCGCCAGCACGGCGGCATCCTCGATCGCCATCATGGCGCCCTGCGCCTGGAAAGGAAGCATGGCGTGGGCGGCATCGCCAATAAGCCCGATGCCGGATTTATGCCAGGTGGGTGTGTCGACGGTGAAGGCTGGCCAATAGGTCCAGCCATCGCCAGCGGCCTTCAGCAGGGCAGAGAAATGCCGGCTCGGCAACACCGCCCAAGGCAGTTTCGGTGAACTGGGCTTTGCATCGCGGGTCACGTCCGCGGCCCTGACATGGCTGAACAGCACGACGTTGACCTCACCGCGCGCCGGCAGGGGATAGGTGACGGCGTGATAGCCTGGTCCCCATAGCACCGAGGTATGCTGGCGGCTCAGAATGGCCGGGAAGTGCTGATCCGGCATGGTCGTCCGCCAGGCGACCATGCCGGAATAGCCGGCCGCTGGTCCGCCAAGCAGATCGGCTCGGGTGCGGGAGTGGACGCCATCAGCGCCGATAAAGGCGAAGGCATTGGCTGAACGGGTCTTGCCGTCAGCCTCCTCGACAAGGACGGCGACACCCCGCGCATGCGGCTCCACGTCGTAGGCGCGGACGCCGAACAGGATGTCGATATTGGCGAAACGCTTGCAGGCCTTGTGGAGAACATCGGCCAGATCGGCCCGATGCATGACCGCATAGGGCGCACCGAAGCGCTCGCGCATCAGCTGGCCAAGCTCGAGCGTCACCAGCGGGTGGCGCGCCCCATAGGGGTAGATCTCGATGCCCTCGGGCTCGAAGCTGCGGGCAGCGAGCGGCCGATCAAGGCCCAGGCGGTTGAGGATGTGGCGTCCGTTGGGACTGACCTGCAGCCCCGCGCCCGCTTCCTGGATGCCGGCATTCCGCTCCAGGATGACGACCGTCGCGCCGAACTTGGCAAGCGCGAGCGCAAGCGTCATGCCGGCGATGCCGGCGCCCGCGACATAGATCATCCGTCCATCGGGGGACATGAGAGGTCAGGCGGCCTCGGAATGATAGATGGCCGACAGCGGCTCTGACGTACCGGGCTCGAGCTTGGGATTGTAGACATAGAGTGTCGAGCAATAGGGGCAGACGACTTCGCTATCGGCGCCCATATCGAGAAAGACATGCGGGTGATCGAAGGGCGGCAGGGCGCCGACGCACTGGAACTCCTTGGAGCCGATCTCGATCCGCTTCAGCCCGTCGGTGTTGTGGAAGTGCGGAGTGCTTTCGTGCGCCATGTCGATCTCGTGAAAATGCCGGGGCGATTTTGCCCGGAACATATAGAAGCGCCGCACCGAAGGAAAGCCGACGAAGTGACGCTTGCACCAAGTGCCTTTGCGGGCCGGCAATGCGCCGGGGCGACGAACTTGAGGCCGGTACCCGCGTTGGTCTAGAAGCGTCGCCACAGCTACAGGAGCCCCGCGTGCCGCAGTTTTCCTCCGAAGGAATCGCCATCTCCTACGATGTGTACGGAGATGGGCCGCCGATCCTGCTGATTCACGGTTTCGGCTCGTCGGGCAAGGTGAACTGGCTCGATACGGGCTGGGTGGAGACGCTGGTCGAGGCAGGCCGTCAGGTGATCACCATCGACAATCGCGGCCATGGAAACTCGCGCAAGCTCTACGATGCGGCGCTCTATTTCGCCCATGAGATGGCCGAGGATGCCCGGAG
>CAYPYV010000015.1:0-1926 GCA_964414845.1 uncultured Devosia sp.
CGCAATACTGGCACTGGAAGCGATCGCGCAGGAACACGTTGAAGCGGGTGAAGGCCGGGTGTCGCGCCGGTTTCACATAGTCCTTGAGCGACACCACGCTGGGTAGCGCCATCTCGAAGCTCGGGGACTTTATGACCCTGTCATAGGTCGACACGACGTTGACCCGATCGAGGCAGATGGCCTTGATGGCGTCCTGCCAGGACCAAAGCGACAAGGGGTAGTAACTGAGCGGCCGATAGTCGGCGTTCAGCACCAGCGCGGGGCAGGACTCAAGCGACACATGTACTGTCACTCGTCGCCCCCGTATCCGGAATCGCGGCCAGTCATGATCGTCATTACTCTATGCGCAGTATGACGGGGCTGTGAACCCCCTCAGCACCGTGGCAAATTAACCATTGGACGCCAAGAGGAAAGCCGTGGCGAAAGCCAGTCCTTCATCGGAAATCGTGTGTCCGGATGCGGGGGTGATGTGCAGCGTTACCTCGAAGCCGGCAGCGGTGAGTTGATCGGCGGCCTCGCGGCTGTGCTGGGCATAAAGAACGGTGTCATCCGCACCATGAACCAATGCCACCGGCGGCTTCGCGACAAAGCCGGCCGCAAAGGCGTCGGAGGGCAGGAACACGCCCGAAAAGCCGATGATCCCGGCAAGCGGTTCGTCAAGCGAGGTACCGACATGGAGCGCCATCATTGCTCCCTGCGAGAAGCCGACGAGGACAGTGTCCGCCGGGCCAAGTCCGGTCTGCCGCCAGAGATCGGAGAGGAAATCGCGCAGGACCGGCGCCGCCGAGCGCACACCCTCGCTCCAGGGCAGGCTCTGGTCGTTGGCGAGCGGAAACCACTCGAACCCGCCGGCAAAGGCGCCACAGACGCGCGGTGCGTTGGGTGACACGAACAACCCGTCGGGCAGCAGCGGCGCCCAGTATCGCCCAAGCCCAATGAGGCCTGCGCCATCGTCGCCATATCCATGCAGCAGCACGACGAGCCGCTTGGGCGCAGCGCCCGAGGCAGGGGCCAGCATCGGGCCTGAGAGCTTGGTCATGAGGTCGAAACGCCTTCCTTGTTTCGGATAGCACGATAGTAGCGCCAGAGCAGGTGCGCGGCGGCACTGCGCCATGGGGCCCAGGCTTCAGCGATCGCCCCAAGCGACTTCGCCGACGGCCGTTCGTCAAGCCCCAGTCCCCAATGGGCCGCATGCTGCAGGGCAATATCGCCAGCGGGGAACACATCCGGGTGCCCCGCCGCGAACATGAGGTAAAGCTCCGCTGTCCATGGGCCAATGCCCTTGTGGGCGGTGAGCAACGCCCGCGCCTCACCAGCAGGAAGGGTCGCGAGCGGCGCAAGATCGAGCCGCGTCTCCACAATGGCCGTCGCAAGGGTGCGAAGCGTAAGCACCTTGGACTGCGAGAAGCCCGCAGCGCGCAGCGCTTCGTCGGCCAGTTGCAGGAATCCATGCGGCACTGTCGCCCCCTCGAGAGCGGCAAAGCGACGCCAGATGGCGTCGGCACTCTGCGTCGAGAGCTGCTGGCCGACAATGATGCGGGCCAGCCCCTCGAAGCCGCCAACCGAGCGGCGCAGGTCGACCCGCCCGGCCCGAACCGCGATCGGTACGAGCCGGGGATCGACTTCCAGCAATTGGGCCAGATGGCCTTCGAGAATATGCTGCGCCTCGAGCCGCTCTAGGTTCTTGCTCCCTTCCCGTGGTAGCTCATCACCCATGTCCGCACTCCTTCGCTTTGCTCCGAGCCCAAACGGCTATCTGCATCTCGGGCATGCCTATTCCGCGCTCCGCACCGCGCGCTGGGCGGGGCAACTTGGCGGCACGATGCTGCTTCGTATCGAGGACATCGACACAACGCGATGCAAGCCGGAATTCACCGCCGCGATCCTTGAAGACCTGGCCTGGCTTGGCCTTGAGTGGCCCGAACC
>CAYPYV010000015.1:2026-31418 GCA_964414845.1 uncultured Devosia sp.
CGCTGGGGCGATGTCATTCTCGTGCGCAAGGATACGCCCACGTCCTACCATCTCAGCGTCGTGGTCGACGATGCGGCACAGGCGATCACGCATGTCACGCGCGGCAGGGATATGGAGGCAGCAACCGATATCCACGTGCTGCTGCAAAGACTGCTCGAGTTCGAGACGCCAATCTACGGGTTCCATGACCTGCTACTCGACGACGACGGACGCAAACTCGCGAAATCGCGACAATCGAAGTCGCTACGCGACCTGAGGGCCGAGGGCTGGAGCCCGACTGATGTGAGGCGAGCCGTCGGGCTGGATTAGCCAGCCTTGGTGATTTCGAAGCGGAAGCCACCATCCCACTCGGCTTGCTCGCAGGAATGGCCATGCTGCCGGCAGTGGAGTGGAATGTCGATTTTCGCCATCGGGTCGCTGGCGAGCACAACCAGCCTCGCGCCGGGCGACAGCTGCGCCAGACGCTTCTCGAGCTTCAGGACCGGAAGTGGGCAGCGGAGCCCGCGCGCATCGATGGTTTCAGGCGCGGGCCCTGCTGCGGAACGTCCCGCGTCAGGGCGCAAGCAGCAGCACCCAATAGACGCCATTGGCCGAGTTCGGCTCGTAGTGGGCCGCGAGGCCAACTCGCTTCACCGTGGGGTCGGCCATGGCTGCAGCATCTGCGGGCGACGCGCGCCAGCTCGAGAAGGCTTCGGCGAAGGTGGCGTAACCTGCGCTGATCCGCACCTGCGCAATGCCAGGGGGCAGCGTCGGCGGCGTGCCGGACTTTGCATAGTTCGTGGCGAGCGTCTCGGCAGTAGAATCAAGCACGGAGTCGCCCCGGAGATCGCCGGCGCCATTCTGCTTGCGATAGTCGTTGAGGAGGAAGATCGCCTCTACGCGGCTCAGCTTCGCGCCCGGCAGATTCATCGGGGCGCTCAGCCCCGGCGACAGCGGCTGCCCGGCCGAGGCGCAGGCGGCAACCGACAATGCGAGGGCACCGATCAGGGCAAAGCGGAGGACCTTCACTACCATTTGCAATATTCCTCGTCCGGGCCTTTGGTGATCGCGGGGCCGCCCGCGTCGGCCAATGCGTCAGAAACGCTGGCCGAACATGAAGTGTTGCGTGTGAATGTGCCCCTACCCCGCTTTGCGCCGCAGCGGAAGGCGACAAATGGTGACCCCGACGCGATTCGAACGCGTGACCCCAGGATTAGGAATCCTGTGCTCTATCCTGCTGAGCTACGGGGTCGCCGGGGCTGCTGATAGCAAAAGTGCGGCGCGCTGAAAACCGTTGATTGCCGCTTGGCGCCAAGTGTGACGCCCAAATGCGTGCATCGGCCTCCCCGCGATGCGGCAGAGGCCGATCCGCATGTTACCTTGGCACGATCAGTGGTGGGCACCCTTGAGCTCGCGGAGCTCTTCCACGGAACGAACCACTTTGCGTGCCGCCCCCTGCCAGTCCTTCGTCTTGACTGTTCCCTTGGCGAGACGCTCCCGGGCCGCGGGCAGGGCATGGGCGTATTGGGGCAACCACTGCGCCTGCGCGACGACCATTTCGTCGACCATCTGCCAGACTTCGTCAGGCGTGCAGATGGCGCCGACCAGCGGATCATGCAGCACGGCGAGCTTCAGGAGGTCGATGTCGCCCCTGATGGCCGCCTCCACACTCATGCGCTGCACCGAGACCGACACCGAACAAGTGGCGGCGCAGGCGATCGGCAGTTCGACGCCTTCCTTCATGTTGATGCCGAAGCGATCGACAAATCCGGTCGATTCGATGATGGCGTCATCCGGCAGGTTCTTGATGATGCCGTTGTTGCGGACGTTGAAATGCCCGCGATAGACGCGGCCGGTTTCGAGCGCCTCGATGATCCAGCTGGCATGCTCGGTGGTCCGCTTGTGCTCCGAGAGCGGACGGGTCGCCTCGGCCTTGAACTTCGGGAAATCCGTCTCGAACCAGTTGCGGCGCTCGGTCGAGTAGCGGAGGTACCCGCCGGTCTCCCCATGAATCCAGTCGCTGGTGTCGATCCAGCGGGAGATCTCCTCGGGGCGCTTGCGGTACCAGGGCAGGTACTCGCTGAGGTGACCGTTGCTCTCGGTGGAATAGACACCAAAGCGCTTCAGCACGTCGATGCGCACCTTCTCCTGCTTGGAATAGACCGGATGGCGCTCGAAACCGGCGATCAGCTCGTCCTTCTCGATCTTTCGGCCCTTGGCGCGAATGTCGATGTACCAGGTCTGATGGTTGATGCCCGAGCAGATATAGTCGAGCTCGCTGTCGGCGACGCCGAGCACCTGTGCAATCTGATGGGCGCCATGCTGCACGCCATGGCACAGACCGACCGTGTTCACCCCGCCATATTGGAGCGCCGCCCAGGTGTTCATCGCCATCGGGTTGGCATAGTTGAGGAACAGCGCGCCGGGTTCGGCCAGCTCGCGGATATCCTTGCAGAAATCCAGAATGACCGGAATGTTGCGCTGGCCATAGAGGATGCCACCCGCGCAGATGGTATCGCCGACACACTGGTCGACACCGTATTTGAGCGGGATGTTCACATCGGTGGCGAACGCCTCCAGCCCGCCTACACGCACGCAGCTCATGATGTAGCGCGCACCGGCGATGGCTTCACGCCGATCGGTCGTGGCGGAGACCTTGGCGGGCAGGTTGTTGACCGCGACGATCTCCGAAATGATCTGCCGTATCATGTCGAGATTGTGGGCATTGATGTCGGTGAGTGCGAACTCAACCGCGGCGAATTCCGGCACTTTCAGCAGGTCGGAAACCAGGGTCTTCGTGAACCCGACCGAGCCGGCGCCGATGATGGCGACCTTGAACGACATGAGCATCCTCCGCTTTGGGCCTCTTGCGCCCGTTGTGGTGGATTTTCTAGCGCGAGCCTCGTCGCTCGGATAAGAGAAATGTCATGCCGAAGAGGGTGATTTTGTGCTCGAAACGTTGATCGCGCATGGCCCGGTAGTCAGGCCCTTCCGCCATGCGCGCGGGATGATGGACCTGCACTGCCTGCCGATCGGCGCCGGCTATGAGCGGCGCGAGAACGAGGTTTACGACTGGGAAGGCAGCAAGCGCGGCGCGTTCTGCCTCATTCAGCACACGATTGCAGGTCGCGGAGCACTCGACTATGCCGGCGCCCGCCATGTGCTTGGCCCGGGGGACAGCATGGTGCTGACCTTTCCCTATGCCAATCGCTACTGGCTGGAGCCCGGACAGAGCTGGGAGTATTTTTGGATCGGACTTCATGGTCGCGAGGCCTTGCGCCTGACACGCGCCGTACTCGAGGAGAAAGGCCCGGTCATCCGCCCCGGTCCCGAAATCGTCGACCGTCTGGCCGCGGCCTGCCTGAGGCTCGCGACGGAGGATCTCGCCATCGGGCAGGCCTCCGCCCTGAGCTATGATGCAGCCATGGCCCTGCTGGACGCCAGCTTTGCGCCCCTGCCCGAGAGCAAGGCGAGCCTGCCCGGCCCGATCCGGCGGGCAGTCGCGCTAGTGGAGGCCGACCTGTCACAACCCTTGCATGTCCAGCGGCTCGCCGACACGGCCGGACTGAGCCGCGCGCATTTCGTGAGGGAGTTTTCGGCGGCAACAGGCGTGCCGCCGGCCGAGTACGTGTTCACCCGGCGGATGGCGCTCGCCGAGCGACTACTGCTGGCGACGGACGGTACAGTGGAAGGCATTGCCCGCGCTGCCGGGTTTTCGGACGGGAATTATTTCGCCAAGGCGTTCCGGCGCGTGCATGGGGTGGCGCCCAATGCGTATCGGGCGGCGCGGCTGGAGAGTTTGAGGGGGTGAGGTCTGGCTCTATGCTCTGCCACTCGAGCACAGCCCTCGTGGCCTTCTCGTGGGGCATCGTTCCACTGGAACGATGCCTGGTTTCCACTCGAAGTTCGACAAGCTCACCATGAGGTCTACTGAGAGCAGCAGTGCCTGTTGACCTGCAAATCTGCCCAAATCGGAGACACAGCGCGAGGTGCGGGACTTCTCCTGAAAGCGATGCCAGCGAAACGGACCTCACCCTGAGCTAGTCGAAGGGCGAGGTCCGGGAGCACAGCTTACGCCACCTTCTGCTTGGGAGCGAGGCGCGCCCATTCCGGCAGCCAGTCGCCATGCGCGATCAGCAGGTCGTCGACGAGATTCCAGATCTGCTCGAGATCGAGTTCGGCCGCCGTGTGCGGATCAAGCATCGCCGCGTGATAGATGTGCTCGCGGTTCTCGGTGAGCAGGGCAGCGACTGTGAGTTCCTGAACGTTGATGTTGGTGCGGATGAGACCGATAAGCTGCGGGGGAATGTCGCTGACGACAGTCGGCTGCAGGCCGTTGGCATCGACCAGCGTCGGCACTTCCACGGCACAGCCGGCCGGGAGCTGCGGAATGTAGCCCTTGTTGACGATGTTGCCGTAGATCACTGATGGCTGGCCAGTGACCACCGAGTTGACGATCTCGGATGCGTATTCGTGGCTCTCCTTCACCTCGATCGTGTTGGCGGTCTTGTAGGTTTCGGCCTCGCGCTTCCAACGGGCGATCTGCTCGACACAGCGCTTCGGGTATTCATCGAGCGGAATGCCGAACTTCTCGATCAGGTCCTCGCGGCCTTCCTTGATGAAATAGGGCGTGTACTCGGCGAAATGCTCGGAGCTTTCGGTGACGAAGTATCCGAGGCGGGTCAGCATTTCGTAGCGCACCTTGTTGGGGCAGCGCGGGTTCCAATGGCTGGGCTTGGGGAACCGGCCTTCGCGATAGCCCTTCATCAGGTCCGGGTAGAGGTTCTTGTAGCTGCCATCCGCCTGGCGGTGCTCGAAATTGAGGTAGAACGCCATGTGGTTGATGCCGCCGGCGCGATAGCGCAGTTCCTCGTAGGGAATGTCGAGATCGCGGGCCAGCTCATAGGCCGTTCCCTGCACGGAGTGGCACAGGCCGACCTGCCTGATGGAGGGATACTTCGCGCCGATGGCCCAGGTATTGATGGCCATCGGGTTGACATATTGCAGCATGATCGCGTTCGGCGCGACCTGCAGCATATCCTCGCAGATCGACCACAGGTGCGGCACGGTGCGGATGCCGCGCATGATACCGCCGATGCCGAGCGTATCGGCAATCGTCTGGCGCAGGTTGTACTTCTTGGGCACCTCGAAATCGGTGATGGTGCACGGGTCATAGCCACCGATCTGGAAGCAGACGACGACGAAGTCAGTGCCATCCAGCGCTTCGCGCTGGTTCGCGAAGGTCTTGATCGAGGCCCTGCCGCCAAGAGTCTGGATCAGCTTGCCGGCGATGACCTCGCTTTCGGCGAGACGCTCGGGATTGATATCCATCAGGCGTATCTCGGCAGCCGCGAGAGCTTCGCGCTGCAGGATGTCGCCGACGATGTTCTTCATGAACACCGAGGAGCCGGCGCCGATGAAAGTGATTTTGGGACTGGCCATGTGAACCTCTGAAAACAGTGTCAATCGGGGAGCCGTTCACCTTCCACCACGAACATCGTGGCGGGCCAGGCGACGGGGAGCGCAAGCCCGGTGCGCATGAGGGCGCGGCCGGACAGGATGAGGGGTTGGGTCTTGAGTGCGGCGGGTCCGCGTGATTGCGGGGCACGATCCTCGGCATTGATCAGTGTGATGCGATAGCGCGCATCGGGGTCGAGCGCCGTAAGGCGCAACGGTCGCGGCAGGATCTGCTCTGCGAACGCGCCCTGCCCCGCAAAGACCACGAAGCGATCGCCCGAGGCCGACACCTGCATTTCGGCGGTGACGGTCGGGTCATCGCTATCCAGCTGGTGGATGGCGCCCGCCATCATCCACTCGCGGTTGGCACGATACCAGGCCGTGGCGCGCGTAAGGATCGCCTCGTCCTCTGCGGAGATGACGCGCAGGTCGCTCTCGAAGCCCATGTGCCGGCTCGCTGCAATCCAGGCGCGAAAGCTGGTCGGCAGCGCCCGACCAGTCGTATGGCTCTTGTAGGCGCCGACATGGCTGCCGGTGATTGCCGAGGGGATGAAGAGCGACGCGGTCTGCTGCATGCGCAGCCGCTCGATGGCGTCGATGCAATCCGACAGCCAGACGCGGTGCGTGTGCTTGAGGGTGCCATAGTCAATTCGGCCGCCGCCCGAAGCACAGCTCTCGATCTCGACATTCGGGTGCGCGGCGCGCAGCCGGGCGAGCAGCTCGAGAATGCCGCGCCCCTGCGCTGCATCAAGCACCGGCAGATGGCGGTTGTGGTCCCATTTCAGATAGTCGATGTCGCTCTCGGTGAGGATCGCGTCCAGCTTCTCGAACAGGTAGTCCCGCACCTCTGGTCTGGCGATATCGAGCGCCAGCTGGCCGCGGCCGGTGACCTGATCCGGACCGCCTAGAATCCAGTCCGGATGCGCCCGATAGAGATCCGACTGCTTGTTGACCATCTCGGGCTCGACCCAGAGCCCGAACTTCATGCCGACCGAGTGGACCTTGTCGATCAATGGCTTCAGGCCATCGGGCCACTTGCGTCGATCGACGACCCAATCGCCGAGCGAGGTGGTGTCGTCGTCGCGTTTCCCGAACCAGCCGTCATCCAGCACGAAGCGTTCTGCGCCGATGCGCGCGGCACGCTCCGCCATTTCGGAAAGCACCGCCAGGTCATGCTTGAAATAGACCGCCTCCCAGCAATTGTAGTGCACAGGGCGCGGGCGGTGGCGGTCGGGCCATGGGATAATCCGGTCGCGTACATAGGCCTGCATCTGGATGGCAGTACCGTTGAGACCGTTGTCCGATCGGGCGATTGTGAGGACCGATGTTTCGAAATGCCTGCCGGCATCGCGCTCGGAGCCGGCAGCACTCCCAAACTGCACCTGACGGCGACCGCAGGGCAGTTCCTCGGCGATCGAGCGGTGGCCGCCGGGCCAGCCATAGGCGAAGGCAATGGCCTCGCCCGATGTGTAGCGGGCGCCAGGCGTACAGGCGATGAGGAAGGGAGGCACTTCCTGACCGGAGCGGCCGTTGCGACCTTCGCGCAGGCGGGCACCGGGTGCAAAGGGTTGGCGATGCGTGTGAAACTCGCCGTTCCACTTACCGGAGAACTCGATGAGTTCGGCATGGCTACCGGGGATTGGCAGTACCGGGGCAGCAAACCAGCTCACGCGAATTGGTGTCGCGGCATCGAGCGACGCCGAAAACTCGAGCACGCCATCGAGCGCCAGCCGGGCCCGATAGGTCAAGCCAAGGGCAGCGTCACGCGCTTCGACGAGCAGTGCCTTTGCCGCCTTCTCGATGCGGGCTTTGGCGAAGCCAGGCACTAGCGGCGCACCGGTCTCGCTTGCGATCGAGAGCGCAGGCTGCCCCTGAAACCAGCCATCTCCCACGGGACAAATGGTGAGGGGCGCCAGCCGGTCGAGCATGCCGCCGGTGAGATCGAGGGTCGCCGCCAGCGCAAGCTGCCCCAGGTCCTCGGAGTCTGGCAGGCGCGCACCAAAATAGATGATGGCAGGAAGCCCGTCGGTTTCGGCGAGCACAAGGGTTTGCGAATTATCGTCAAGACGGATGGGCATGGGTCACGCAGCAATGTCGAAAGCAGCCCGCACGAGGCGGCGGGTATAGTCCGTTTGCGGGTTTTCGAGTACGTCCGCAACCGGTCCCTGTTCGACGATCTGGCCGTTCTGCATGACGATAACGCGGTGCGACAGCGCCCGCACAACCTTGAGATCATGCGAGATGAACAGGTAGCTCAGCCCCTTGTCGCGCTGCAGCGTGCGCAGGAGTTCGATGATCTGCGCCTGCACGGAGAGGTCGAGCGCAGAGGTCGGTTCGTCGAGCAGAATGAATTCCGGTTCGAGCGCGATGGCGCGGGCGATCGCCAGACGCTGGCGCTGGCCGCCGGAAAACTCATGCGGGAAGCGATTGAGAATGTCGTCCGGGAGGCCGGCATCGCGAAGCGCCTGACGGACCCGTTCCAACCGATCTGCGCCATTGCGGCCGATCCGGTTGACCACCAGCCCTTCCTCGATGATCTGCCGCACCGACATGCGGGGGTTGAGCGAAGCAAACGGATCCTGGAAGACAACCTGCATGCGCTGCCGATAGGGCTTCATTCCGGCGCGATCGAGAACATCAAGGCGGTTGCCGAGAAACTCGACCTCGCCCGCCGAGAGCTTGTTGAGCCGCAAGAGCGCCTGCCCGAAGGTCGTCTTGCCCGAGCCCGATTCGCCCACGAGCGCGAGGGTCTCGCCTCGCTTCAGCGACAGCGACAACCCGTCCACAGCATGGAGATCATGATAGCTGCCCCGGAAGGCACCGCCCTTACGCAAGGTGTAGGTGACGCGAATATTGCGCCCCTCGAGCACGGTTTCCGGCTTGCCCTCGAGCGAGTTCGCGCGACCCTTGGGCTCTGAGCCGAGCAGCCGCTTGGTATAGGCGTTCTGGGGGTTCGAGAAGACCTGCTCGGTCGGTCCTTCTTCCCGCACCTCGCCATGCTGCATGACATAGACATGGTCGGCAAACTTCCGGACGACCGTCAGGTCATGGGTGATGAGGATCACCGCCATGCCGGTCTTTTCCTTCAGCGCCTTGATAAGGTTGAGAATCTCGGCCTGAACCGTGACGTCGAGCGCCGTGGTCGGCTCGTCGGCGATGAGCACGTCCGGGTTGTTGGCGAGCGCCATGGCGATCATGACACGCTGACGCTGGCCGCCGGAAAGCTGGTGGGGGTATTGATTGACCCGGGATTCCGGGTCCGGGATCTGAACCTCACGAAGCAGTTCAATGGCGCGGCTGTGCGCTTCCTTCTTCCCCATCTTCTTGTGGAGCCGGAGCACCTCGGCGATCTGGCTGCCCACGGTGTAGACCGGGTTCAGCGAACTCATCGGCTCCTGGAAGATCATGGTCAGCCGGTTGCCGCGCAACCGCCGCATCTCCAAGTCCGAGAGCTTCGCCATGTCTTTGCCGGCATAGAATATCTGCGTGTCCCCCGAGAGGCGGGCACGCTTCGAGAGCAGCTTCATGACGGCGCGCGCGGTAACGGACTTGCCGGACCCGCTTTCGCCGACAAGGGCGATGGTCTGCCCCTTCTTCAGCCGAAAGGACACATTGCGCACCGCCTCGATCGTCCCGCCCTCGACACGGAAGCTGACCCCGACCTTGCGGGCATCTATGATGTAGTCGTCGCTCACGGCGGGCACCTCAATAGGGGTCGATCGCGTCGCGCAAACCGTCACCCAACGCGTTGAACGCGAAGACGGCGACAAGCACGAAGCCGACGGGCGAAAGGATCCACGGATAGGAGCCGATCACCGAGAAGGTCTGGCTGTCCTGCAGCATCAGGCCCCACGAGATCAGGGGCGGCTTCACGGCGAAGCCAAGATACCCAAGGAAGCTCTCGAGCAGCACGATGGAGGGGATGCCGAGCGTCACCGCGACGATAACGTGGCTCATGACGTTGGGCAGGATGTGGCGCGTGATGATGCGGCCGTCCGACGCCCCGATCGCCATTGCAGCACGGACGTAATCTACGCGAGCCAGCGCCATGGTCTTGCCCCGCACCTCGCGGCTCAGCTGTGCCCAGCCTAACACCACGATCACGAGTATCACGAAACTTATGAAGAGCAGCGATGGCGACGTGGGCGGGATGAGCGCGGCGAGCGTCAGGTAGAGCGGCAATTGCGGGAAGGCGAGGACGATTTCGACAAAGCGCTGGAACCAGAGGTCGAAGGCCCCTCCCAGATAGCCCGAGGTAATGCCGAGCAGCGTGCCTATGATCGTGATCGCCGTGATCGAGGTAAGCGCGATGATCAGCGTCAGGCGGCTCCCAAAGATTCCGCGGGAGAGGATGTCGCGACCAAGCTTGTCGGTGCCGAGCAGATGCACCGGCGTGCCGTCCGCCACCCCGATCAGATGGATGTCACCCGGGAAAAGCCCCCACATCCGGTAGGGGTCGCCCTTTGCAAACAGCTGCAGGGGGCGCGGATTGTCGTAGTCGGGACCGATCAGCGGCTGGAAGGTGATGGGATCGAGCTCGTCGCTTTCGACAATCGGGAAGATGACCGGCCAGAGCGTGAAACCGTCCTTGGTGAAGAACGACACCTGGTCGGGCGGTGCAAAGGCCGTGGTTGCCTTGTTCGGATCGTTGGGCGCGATGAATTCGGCAAAGACCGAGAACAGCAGCAGGACAATCACCAGCGAAAGGCCGAACATGCCCGGTACCGACCGGCGGAATCTGCGCCAAACCAGGGAGAGATAGCTCTGCGACTTGGTGTTGACCGTAGAGACGCGGGCATCGGCGCTTTCGCCTTCATGGGCGTGGGTCATTTGTCGCCTCCGACACGAATCCGCGGATCGAGCGCCACAAGCAGCAGATCGGCGATGATGTTGCCCACGATCAGCGTGGCGCCGAGTATGAGCATGAGAGTCGCTGTCACGTAGACGTCGCCGATATTCATCGAGCCCACGATGGCGGGGCCGATGGTGGCGAGACCGAAGACGATGGCGACTTCAATCTCACCGGTCAGCATGTAGGGGAGCACGACGCCCTGATAGGCGACGAGGGGGTGCAGCGCGTTGGGCACGGCGTGCTTCATCACGACGGCGCGTTCGCTCAGGCCCTTGGCACGTGCCGTCTCCACGTATTGCGCGTTGAGCGTATCGAGCAGGTTCGCCCGCATCACGCGCATGTTGTAGGCGAGGCCACCGATGGTCGCGACTGCAATCACCGGCCAGATGTGCTGGATGAGGTTCCACAGCTTGGGCCAGTTGAAGTTGAACCAGCCGAGCCACCACTCCTGCCCGCCATAGCGCGAAGAAAAGAAGGAGCCGATCTCCTGCACGTTCAGCTTGTAGGCGAGGATGTAGAGGAGGATCAGCGCAAGCAGGAAGCGGGGCACCGTCATGCCGAGGAAGGAGAAGAAGCTCAGCACCGTGTCGACCCAGCTGTACTGACGGGTGGCAGCGAGGATACCGAACGTGATGCCCAGCAACGATGCAAGAACATGGCAGGTCAGGGCAATGCCGAGGGTGGCCGGCAGGCGCTGCAGCACAACATCGAGCACCGGCTTGTTGTAGGCAAATGACTGGCCGAAATCGAGCTGGGTGATGATGCCCCACAGCCAGCGGAGATACTGAATTGGCAGCGGATCGTTCAGTCCGTGTGCCTCGCGATAGGCATTCGCTGCCGCCTCGGCGGCCTCGATGGTTGCCTTCCCCTGGGTAATCATCATCGAGCGGATGAAGTCGCCATAGTCGCCAGGCGGAGCCTGGATAATCATGAAGGTGACGATGCTCATTACCAGCAGTACCGGGACCGACTGAAGGATCCGGATACCAAGGAATTTCAACATGGCGCTATCCTCGCGCGGGGCTCGGCAATCGATAGGTATGCGGTTGGCGGGCGGGGCAGGTGCTGCCCCGTCCGCCGTACCGGGAGGATGGCTTAGTTCGCCGTGACCGGCCCAGCATCACCCGGCTTGCCGGGCAAGGTGTTGGGGTGCAGTTCGGCGTTGATCTGCTTGTCCTTGGGCACGAACACGCGCTCGCGGATGATGTTGTCCTCGGCCCAGTTGTACATGAAGATCGGGGCACCGGCCGGGATGTTGGCGAAACGCTTGTTGATGATCAGCGCGCCCGGATAGGCGGTGAGACCGATACCGTCGAGATTCTCGGTATAGATCTTCTGGTACTGCTTCATCAGCGCGACACGCTCGGCAGGGTCACGGGTCGCCATGAACTTGTTCACGATGTCGACCAGCTGCTTCTCGTAGTCCTGCAGATCCAGCTCACCCTTGGCATTGGCCTGGTGGTGGTTGGAGGTGGTCGGCCCGACCGGAGCCAGCGCAGTGGTGCTCTGAACAACGGTGATCAGTTCGGTGCCGTTACGCACGATCTGCCAGTCGAACTTGCCGGCCAGGCCAGCAGCTTCGCGATCCTTGCCGGTAAGGGCATTGAGCGTCACCTTGAGGCCGATATCCGCCATCATCGCGACAACGCCTTCTGCGAGGTTCTTGTCGGTCTGGTAGTCGGCGTTGGTCAGCAGGGTGATGTTGACGTCCGCTCCGCCATTGGGGAAGTTCACGAAGCCGTTGCCGTCCGTGTCGCTGAGGCCTGCCGCGGCGAGCGATGCCTTGGCCGAGTCCTTGTCGAACGGATAGTAGACGGTCGAGTCCTTGTCGTAGAACGACGTGCCGGCATAGAGGCCACCCGGATAGGGGGTCGTGAACGGACCCTTCACCAGCGACTCGCCGAGGCGCTGACGGTCGAGGCCGTAGGAGATCGCCTTGCGGAAATCGAGGTTGCGGTTCAGCTCGCGGATCGCCTGCTGATTGGCATCGGGCTCGCCCCAGCCATTGGCTGAATAGTTCGGATAGAGCGAGTAGCCGATGGTGCGCGGTCCGAAGGCGAGCTTGGCCGGGGACGCTGGGTCGGCTGCCTTCTTGAGGGCTTCGACGTAGTTTTCCGCCTGCTCGAGGTTCGAGAAGTCACCGGTACCGGCCACGGCCTGCACGTCACGATCGGCCCAGGTCGAGAGGCGATACTGCATCTCGTCGAGGTAGGGCAGCTGGTTGCCGGCTTCGTCGACCTTCCAGTAGTAGGGATTGCGCCGCAGCACGACGATGTCGTCAGGCCGATGCTCCACGACCACCCACGCGCCGAGCGAGGGGAAGTTCATGAAGTCGGCCGGGAAGGCGTTGCGGAAATCGTCATAGGACTTGCCGCCATACTTCGGATGATGCGGCTTCAGAACGTGCGACGGGCCGGGGCAGAAATTGCCATAGGCGAAGTTGTAGAGCACCGATTCCGGGAATGCCGTTTCGAAGCTCAGGGAGAAATTGTACTTGTCGATGATCGTGAGCTTGCCATTGGCATAGCTCGCCGGCGACGCGCCGTTCAGCGGCTTGACGTTCGAGTCGTTGACGATGTCGTTGTAGTAGAACGCGATATCGTCGGTGGTGAATTCGACGCCGTCAGACCACTTTGCGCCCTCGACGAGGTGCACGGTGAGGGTCTTGCCGTCTTCCGACCAGTCCCAGCTCTTGGCGAGGTTCGGCAGCGGCTGCAGATCGGACGCGTTGACGGTGAAGAGCGGACCGGTACGGGTCAGGCACTCCACGAGGCCGATATCGATACCGCCCCAGCCATAGGACTGACCTGCCCAGTAGTTCCAGCCTTCCGGCCGGCCACCGATGACGTGGCGCATCACGTCGCCATAGACGCCGGTGCCATCGGGCTGGTTGGCGGTCTTGTAGACCAGCGGCTCCTTGGGCAGGCGCTCGGCAACCGGCGGGAGCTTCCCGGCGTCGACGAAGGCCTTGACGAATTCCGGCTCGGTATAAGACGGAAGCGCCTTGTACTCGAGGATGTCGGAGCGGTTGACGAAGACCGGCTCGCCCTGGGCATCAAATTTCGGCGGGTCGGGCGGAGTGGTTGGCGCTACCTGCGCAAACGCGGGTGCCGCGGCCAGCGACACGCCAAGCAGAAGGGCCCCGGACAGGGCCGTCAGATTTCGTTTCATGTTACCTCCCATGCTCGGAACCAGAAGCAGGTTGTGCAGGCGCCGGGCCTTGGGCCTCGTCGCCGGTTCGAGCAGGGTGAAGCGTAGCGCTTGCAATCGGCGCGACAATGCCGCTATCTGAATGAGTATTTCCGGTTTTTAAAGATGACCCTCGAGCGTAACCAAGCCGTCCACACCATCCCCCCGGTCCGTCCGCGGGCGGCGGCGGCCGCGCCCGTGCCGCGTCCAGACCGGCGCTTTTATGCGCAGACCCAAGCGTTTGGACGCTTCGGGATCCGCTGGTTCGACCCGCAGATCATGCCCGAGCAGCATTTCCACGGCCATATTGAACTCAACTGGCTCAGTTCCGGCTCGATGGACTATGTGATCGACGGTCGTCTGGTGGCGATTCCGTCCGAGCGACTGGTGATGTTCTGGGCGGGCATTCCCCACCAGACCGTCGCGCTCGACCGCGGCCCGGGCGAGGCGGCGCGGCAGTGCAATGTCTACCTGCCATTGGACAGCTTCCTGCATATGCCGAATCTCGGTCGGCTGACCGAGACCATGATGGGCGGCGGCATGGTGGCGCTGACGCCGGGCACCCTGGGTGCGGACACACTGACCCGCTGGTACCAGGACTACCGCTCGGGCGATGCCGAGCGGGCCGATATCCTCAAGGAAGAAATCGGGCTGATGCTCCGCCGGGCCGCCGTGACCGGCTGGGACGTGCTGCTCGAGCCATGGATCGAGAGCGTCGGTCCGGCCCATCGCGGCGCAGCGTCGCCTCTGCGCTATGTCGTCTCGATGGTGCGGCACATTCTCGAGCACCTGCACGAACCGCTGCGCGCCGAGGACGTGGCGAAGATCGTCGGGCTGCACCCCAACTACGCCCTCAACCTGTTCACCGATGTCATGCGCGTCCCGCTCCACAAGTTCGTCGTGCGGATGCGGCTTATCCGCGCCCGCGCACTCTTGTTCGAGGGCGGACTATCGATCGAAAATGTTGCCTTTGAATCCGGCTTTGCCTCACTCAGCCAGTTCTACTCCCAATTCCGCAACGCCTATGGCCTGACCCCTCGGCAGATGCGGGCGCAGTTCAGCCGGTGATGGACAGAAAGCGCCCCCTGTTCAGCAAAGGGCCAGGTCGCGTTAAGGGATAATTTCCGGGTTAAGACGTAACCATGGGTGGAATATCTCCCCGCATGCATGCCCTGCCCGAAGGCAGTGGCGGGCGGGCCCGAAGAGGAGACCACCATGGCTGCTGCCGCCGCTCGCGTCGAAACCTATGACGACACCCCGCCCCAGACCGCGGAAAAGCATGTCCCGAACCAGTTCGTGACGTTCACCTGCGGCTCGCGGGCCTTTGGTATCGACATCATGGCGGTGCGCGAGATCCGGTCCTGGTCGCCGATCACCGAACTGCCGAACCAGCCGTTTGGCGCCAAGGGCGTGCTCGATATCCGCGGCAATATCGTGCAGGTCTACGACCTGGCAACCATGCTCGGCGCTTCGGGTGGCTATGGCGAGGAAAAGGCCGGGCAGGTGGTGCTGGTCGTGTCGCTGCAAGCACAGGACGTGGGCCTCCTGGTTGACACCGTGTCCGATATCATCTTCGCCCAGGGCGAGGACCTCCGCCCGGCGCCAAAGGCCAATGGCCGTCAGGACACCGGCTCGGTGATGGGCCTTGTCAAGACGCAGGACCGGCTGGTTGCAATTCTCGACATCAAGGCGCTGTTCCCCGACGGCGGTATGTCGTTCTGACGCTGGCTGTCGCTTCAGCCGAAGCGATCACATTGCCGGATCACCTATTCACAGGCGCCCCGTTGATCGCGGCGCCTGTTTGGCTTTCGACTGCCCCAGCATCAGTCAGCCGAGCGCTGCCGGAACAGCTCCGCGAAGGTGCTCAGCCCTTCACCGCGCCCGCGGTCATGCCGGCGACGATCTGCCGGTTGAAGAACATGTAGACGAGCAGCGGCGGGATCGTGATCAGCAGGATGTTGGTGAACAGCAGGTTGAACTGCGTGAGGAACTGGCTCTGGAAGTTGAACAGCGTCAATTGCACCGTGACGTTCTGCCTGCCCGGCAGGTAGTAGAGCGGGTTGGTGAAATCGTTGAAGATCGCAACCGACTGCACCACGATCACCGTAACGACCACCGGCTTCAGGAGCGGCAGGACGACCTGAAAGAACAGGCGCAGCGGCCCTGCCCCATCGATGATTGCCGCTTCGTCGAGCTCGCGCGGAATGGTGGATACGAAGTTCTTGAACAGCAGGACGGTGAAGCTCAGGCCGTAGGCCACCTGCACCAGCACAAAGCCATGCATTGTCTTGAACAGGCCGATCGACTGCATGAGCCAAATGGTGGGCACAACGGCCGGTGGCATGATCAGGCCGGCAAGCACGAAGAAGTTGACGATCTTCGTCCAGCGCGAGGGGCGGCGTTGCAGCACATAGCCCACCATGGCGCCGAAGACGACCAGCAGCGTGACGCTCGCAACCGTGATGATCGACGAGTTCACGAAGGCGGTCAGCAGCTGGTAGTCACGCGTCTCGATGACCTCGACGATATTGTCCCAGAGGTGGATTTCGCTGGGCCAGCTGAATTCGCGCAGTGCGGCCTGCTTCTTGTCCTTCATTGCGGTGAGCACGATGAAGGCAAAGGGGACGAGGAACACGAAGACTGATGCGACGATGGCGACGCCACCGATGATGTAGCGGCGCGCGCGGTTCATCTTTCGGTCTCCCCGCGGTTGAGGAACCAGCTCAAGGGCACGATGATCAGGGCGACCATTATGAACAGCACGACATTGCCGGCGGTCGAGAGGCCGTAGAAGCCGGCCTGGTATTGCTTGTAGATCACCGAGGCGATGACGTCCGAGGTGAAGCCCGGGCCGCCCTTGGTCATGGCCCAGATAAGGTCGAACGATCTGAGCCCGCCAATGAGGCTGAGCGTGACGACGGTGACAGTCGCAGGCTTCACCAGCGGCAGTGTGATGGTCCAGAAGCGCTGCCAGGCCGTTGCACCGTCAATCTTGGCGGCTTCGTAATATTCCGAGCCGATCGAGACGATGCCGGCCATGTAGATCACGGTCGCGAGCCCAACGCCCTTCCACACATCGACGGCCGCAACCGAGAGCAGCGCGAACCTGGGGTCGGTGAGCCAGCCTGGCCCCTTGATGCCGAGCAGCGCCAGGCTCTCGTTCAGCAGGCCCTGTGTCGGGTGCATCATCGTCGTGAAGGTGATGCCGACGCCCACGGTCGAAACCAGCACGGGGAAGAACACGACGGCACGCAGATAGCCGCGCCCGATGATGTCGGAGGTCAGGAGCAGCCCGAGAAGCAGGCCGAGCACGACTTTGGCGCCCGAGGTCACCACGCCATAAATGAGCGTGTTCACCAGTCCCTGGAAGAGAAAGGGTTCCCTGAAGAACTGTTCGAAATTTCCAAGCCCGATAAAGGTCCAGTCAAACAGGCTCCACCGCGTCAGAGCAAAGAACAGAGACGCAACGGTGGGAAAGAGAAACAGCACGCCATAGATCACAGCGGCAGGCAGGTAGAACCAGCTCGGATAGGCCGTTTCCAGGCGCGGTCGCGCGCGGTTATGGCGGGCGACACCAGCGATGGGCGCGGTGAGCTCTGCCGTCATCCCTGTCCTCCTCCGGACCGTTTGCAGCCTGGCGGCGGACCTCAGCTGGCCCAGCCTTTGTCACTTGCCTGCTAACGGAGCCCGGCGCGAACGCCGGACCCCCATGATGTCGCCGATCCCTTCGGATTACCAGCCGGGCAGACCCAGCTGCTGGGCCTGCTTCTTGACGTCCTCGTCATAGAGGGCGGCACCATCGGCAGCCGAACGGATTCCCGAGCCCACTTCCACGGTGATCTGCTCGAGGGCCGGGCCCTTGATGGGCGAGAGGAACTCGAGCGCCGGAGCGGTTGCTCCGTCGGTCTGGAAATAGGGCAGCATGTCGGAGACCACCGGCGGCACGTCGGACGGCAGCGTGCAGTCCTTCACCAGATAGGGACCGGCAGCGCCGGCGGCAGCCGTCTGGACATCGCAGGCCTCGGTCGTCGCCATGAAGTTGGCGAAGGCCTTCGCTTGCTCCAGATGCTTGGTGGTCTTGGGGATGTAGAAGCCGGCCGGCATCCAGGTCGTGAGGCCGTTCGAAGCCGCATCGTCGCCGGGAATGGCGAAGAAGCCGACATCACCCAGATTATCCGGTGCCAGCTCCCTGATGTTGGAGACCGCGAAAGTCAGCATCGGATAGTGAGCGCCCTCGCCGGTCGCGACCTTCTGCACGCCATCGGTGAAGGTGGCGGCTGCGAAGTCCTCGTTGAGCAGGCCGGCCTTGAACACTTCTTCCTGACGCTCGAAGCCCTTCATTGCCGCGGGCGTCGAAGCATACTTGGCCTTGCCGGCAGTGTATTCGGCAGCGAAGTTCGGCACGGCCTTCTGCACGTTGTAGAAGTCGCCGAGCACAAAGAGCTGGCTCGTCCAGGTGTCGCCGAAGGTCTGGATGACGGCGGTCTTGCCGGCGGCCTTGATCTTCTCGTTGTTGGCCATGAACTCGGCCCAGGACTTCGGCACGGAGAGGCCGAGTTCGGCATAGATCTTCTTGTTGTAGAGGATGCCACCCCCCATGGCAGTACCGAAGGGCACGCCATAGACCTTGCCGTCCGTACCTGTGACGACCGATTTGAAGCTGTCGAGCACGTTGCCCATGTTCGGCAGGTCGTCGACGGCGACGAGGTTCTGCGTCGGGTTGATCGCCTGGAACAGCGAGCCCGAGTTGTAGATGAACACGTCGGTCATTTCGCCGGTGGCGAGGCGGGTCTTGATGATATTGTCGCCGTCGCCGCCGCCTGGACGGCTTTCGATCTCGATCTTGACGCCCGGGTTCTTTTCCTCGAACGCCTTGGCCAGTGCCTCGGCAGTGGCCACCGTCGAAGGGGCGTTATCGACGAGGAAACTCAGGGTCACGTCCTGGGCCCAGGCAGTGCCCGAGACCGCGGTCATGCCCATCAGGACACCAGCGATTGCGGAAACCAGTGTTCCCGTCTTGAAGTGCAGCATTGGTCTTCCTCCCATGATCGCCTGCTTGCCACAGGCCGATTTCCCTCCGGCTCCCCTCCCGGGAGCCGGTCCGTCTTCGACTTCACGGAATGCGCGCGTTGATATCCAGGCTGTTGATCGACAGCCCCTGCGGCGGCGTGAAGGTGAAGGTGATGACGTGGTCGCCGGAGCCCAGCGGATGTTCGCCCTGCCCCATCAATTGCCCGTCTACGGCGACGTCGGTGACGTTTCTCGGCAGGCGCAGCACGCCCTTTGCCCCCTGGGGCACCGAAACTTCGTAGCGCACGCGCTTGCGGTCGACGCTCCATGCAGCCCGGATCTTCCCCTTGGGCGAGTCGTGGGTCGCCACGACGGGGGAGAGCTGCGGCAGGATGGTCGGCTCGAAGACGATGGTTGAAAAACCCGGATCCGTCGGGTCCGGACGGAAGCCCGCGACGCCCTCGAGCAGCCACTGGCACACAGCGCCATAAGCGTAGTGGTTGTAGGAGTTCATCTGGGGGTTGTAGATGGTCCCGTCTGGCGCGATCGCGTCCCACCGCTCCCAAATCGTGGTGGCGCCCATTCTTACCTGGTAGAGCCAGCCGGGCACTTCCTCCTGCAGGAACACGTCGGCAGCGATTCCCGGCTCGCCGATCTTCACGAGTGCGGGAAGCAGCGCCGGAGTGCCGATGAAGCCAGTGCCGATACGGCCATCCGCACGACGGATGGTGGCGATGAAGTAGCGCTTCGCCGCTTCGAGCTTGTCGGCGGGGATCAGGTCATGGACGATCGCGAGGGCATAGGAAGTCTGGTCGTCATACGCGAGACGACCGGACGGGGTGACGAACTCCCGCGCGAAGGCGGCCTTCACGTCATCGCCGATCTTGTTCATGCGCTCCGCAATGTCGGACTTGCCGAGAATACCGGCGATCCGACCTACTAGTCGCGAGGTGATGTAGAGGTAGATCGTTGCTGCAGCATCGTCGCCGATGGTCGGCAGCGGCTTTGCCGACGGACCGCTCGGCTGCAGCCAGTCTCCGAAGGAGAAGCCTTTGGCGCCCCATTGCCGGGGCGGCGACACCACCGGACCGTCGGATATCGACCAGACGAAATCGACCCATTTCACCATGCCCGGCAGGGCTTCTGCGAGAATGTCCTTGTCGCCATAGTGGAGATAAAGTTGCCACGGCACGACCGCGATGGCATCGCCCCAGCCCGTCGAACCGTAAAAGCCCGGATAGTCCTTGGGCTGCAGGCGGGTCGGGTCGGGCACAACATGTGGCACGGCGCCGTCGGGGCGCTGGTCGGCGAGCACGTCGCGTACCCACTTGACGAGAAAGCTGTGGGCGTCGGCCAGGTAGCAGGCGGTACCGGCAAAGACCTGCGCGTCTCCCGTCCAGCCGAGGCGCTCATCGCGCTGCGGGCAATCCGTAGGGACCTCGACGAAATTCGACCGTTGCGACCAGACCGTGTTGAGCACCAGCCGGTCGACCAGCGGATTGGCGGAAGTGAAGGTGGCCGTGACGTCCGGCACCGACGTGATCGGCACCGAGACGAGTTTCGTCACCTCGGCGTTACCCTCGATGGTCACGCGGGCATACCGATAGCCCTGGAAGGTGAAAATCGGCCGATAGCTCTCTTCGCCCTGCCCTTTCAGCACATATTCTATGCGGGCCTCGGCGGTGCGGAAGTTACGGTTATCGAAGAGATTGTCGCGGTCGATGATCTCGGAATGCTCGATGGTCACCTTGGCGCCGGCCTCGCCCTTCACAGAGAAGGCGACATAGCCCGCGGCGTTCTGGCCGAAATCATGGATGGCGCGGCCTTCGGCATCCGTCCAGGTGAGCACGGGCGCGATGGGCTCGATCTCGCGCACCGGTGCGGTTTCGTGCGGCAACAGCACTGACTTGTCGAAGGCGACGACCTGCGCCCCGCCGGTATCGCGCAGGGCCTCGCGGCGGGCATCGTAGATCTCGCCGAAATAGATTCCGTTCTTCAGGATCGGCAGTTCGCCGCTCGTCCAGCTCGCATCCGTGCCGACGACCAGCGCGGCGGCATCGGAGCCGTCTGCCCGGAGATCGGCGAGCGCGGCGATATCACTGCCATAGGTGTTGAAGATCGGCGCCTGGCCCCACATCAGCTGCGAGCGGTACCAGCCGTCGCCGAGCCATATCTCGATGAGATTCTCGCCGGCCTTGAGCAGATGCCCGACCTCGTAGGTCTGATACGAGAGACGCTTGTCGTAGCTGGTCCATCCCGGTGTCAGCAGGTCATTGCCGACGCGGTTGCCGTTGATGAAGGCCCGATAGAGCCCGAGCGCGGTGATGCGCAGCGTTTCCCTGCCGGTAGGAGCGCCGATGGAGAAACGCTTCCGGACAAAGCTCGCCACCGTGCCGACACCCTGGTCGACCGTCGGGCGGATCATTTCGGAAGCGAACGCATAGTCGCGCACGCCGGCCGAAGCCGTGCTCACCTTTGTCATCGTCAATTCCTCCCCGGCCATCTTTGGCGGCCGCAACGGCTTTCGTGTACCGTTCTACGTATATCGTTCTACAGGTGCCACGAGTTTGTGCTTTCGGCAAGAGGGTTTCGCTCTGCGACTGTGGATCGACCGGGGCGCGGGCATTTGCTATGCGAGGCGAGACGGGGGACGGCATGGCCGACGGCGAAAACAGGAAGACCGAGAAGAACGTCACCATCAAGACGGTGGCGGAAGACGCCGGGGTGTCGGTGGCTGCGGTCTCAAAGGTGCTGCGCAGCGCCTATGGCGTGTCCGAAGCACTGCGGGCCCGCGTACAGGCCTCGATGGAACGTCTGAACTACCGCCCGCGCGCAGCCGCACGTGCGATGCGCGGGCAAACCTATACGCTCGGCGTGCTCCTGCCGGACCTGCACAACCCATTCTTCTCGGACATCATGGGTGGAGCCAATTCGGCGCTCGAACGTACGCAGTACCAGGCGCTTTTCGGGACCGGACTGTCGATGCCCAACCAGGAGAAGGCGATTGTCGAGGCGATGATCGACCGGCAGATGGATGGCCTTCTGCTGATTGCGCCGCGTATCCCCCTCGAGGACATGCTGGAGATCGGCCGGCGCGTACCGACTGTGGTGCTGGGGCTGCACATCGCCACCGACGACGCCTTCGACACGGTGAACAACGACGATCGCATGGGCGGCCGCCTCGCGGTGCGACACCTTGTGGAAAACGGCTATCGCAATATCGCCTATCTCTCGCTCGACCTGCCGCGCCCTGTGGAGTTCGACAACACTTACCTGCGCGAACTCGGCTATCGCGCAGAAATGGCCGAACACGGGCTGGCGAAGTATGTGCGGGTTATCCCAGCCCCGCAGACCTCGCGCGAAATTCAGATCACGGCGCGGCATCTGCTGGAAAGCCGGCAGCGGCCGGATGCCGTGTTCTGCTGGACAGATGGTGTGGCCATGGAAGTCCTCTCCGTGGCGCGTGAACTTGGCCTCGATGTTCCCGGCGACCTCGCCGTGGTCGGCTATGACAACACCTCGTACTGCGACATGGCGCAGAACGCGCTCACCAGCATCGACCAGTCCGGGCAGGTGCTGGGCCTGCAGGCCATCCGGCTTCTCATCGAGCGGGTGAAGGGCCGGCGCGATGCCGAGCATTTCGTCGTTACCCCGAGGCTCGTGGCGCGCAACTCGACCAGTCCGCGCAAGGGCTAGCTTTCGGTTAACCAGGCGTTGCCAGGAAGCCGTCAATTGCTGCGCAGCTTTAAGCCTAAGCTCACATCAGGAACTTATTCTCGGCATCCAGGGACGGTGACGGGACATGACGGCTCAGGCCATCACAATCGAGGCGATCGACAAGACGTTGGCACGGCGCGACTTGCGCCTGACTTTTCCCAGCGACCTCGAAGCCCGCTATGAAAGCGACCGCGCAGTGCGGCGGACCCGGCGGATGCGGGTCTCGCTGCTCGAAACCGCGGTCATCTACAACTGCTTCCTTGTCGCGGACTGGCTGATGGCGCGGGACATGCTTCCCCTTGCCTTCGCGCTGCACTTCTTCATCGTCACCCCGCTGATCCTCGTAGGGGTGGCGTTGCAGCATCCGCGAATTCCGCCGCTGCTGCGCGATGGCGTGGTTGCTGTCGCGGCCGCGGCGATCGGCGCGCAGATACTCGCGATCTTCTGGCTCACTGAGTCCGCCATGGCACACCACTACCAGTATCTCATGGTGGTGCTGCTGGTCTTCGCCAATACCAGCCAACGCCTGCCGTTCCGGCTGGCGGCGCCAGTGAGCCTGTTGCTGATGGCCGCCTATGCGTGCGTCACCTGGTACAGCGGACACCTCAGCACCGAAGCGTTCTGGTTCGCGCTGTTCATGACGGGGGGCATTCTCTACCAGACGCTCTTCTCCACCTATGAGCTGGAACTCGCCATCCGACGATCCTATCTCAGCCGCCTCCGCACCACGCTGGTGAGCCAGCAACATGAGGCTGCGGCTCAGAGCGATCCCCTCACCGGTCTCTCCAACCGCCGCCATCTCGACATGACGCTCGAGAAGATCTTCACGCCCCAGCGCGATCGGCCGGTGTCGGCAATCCTGCTCGATCTCGACCATTTCAAGCGGTTCAACGACCACTACGGACACGTGGCCGGCGATGCGGCTCTGCGGCGGGTTGCGGCCTGCCTCGCGACGGCGGTGCGTGGCCCCGACGAACTCGCCATCCGCTATGGCGGCGAGGAATTGATGCTGCTGTTGCCCGACACGGACGCCAAAGAAGCCCGCGCGCTCGCCGAGCGGTTGCGGCAGGGCATCGAGGCGCTCGCCATTCCGCACGATGCGCTCGGGCCAGGTCAATTCGTGACGGCAAGTTTCGGCGTCGCCGCAGCGCCAGCCGGTCCAATGGCGCCCGAGGCGCTGATCGCGGCAGCAGACGACGCGCTGTATGCTGCCAAGCGCGCCGGTCGGAACTGCGTCTGGCCCGCCGGCACAGACGCAGACTTCGGCGCACGGGTGCTGCCGCTTGTGCCCCGGCTCATACGCCAGGGCACCAACGGCTAGTCACTTCAGGCGAGTTCGACCTTGAGGGTCGCGATCTCGAAGGGCCTGAGGCTGAGCGTCACGGCATTGCCTGTGATCGCCAGCGGCTCCCCGCCCTCCTCCATCAGGTTGACGAGCGCCACCGACTTTACCGGCACGCCGAAGCTGACTGTCGTCTCGGCGCGTTGGTTGGCGTGCTCGAAGAGCCGAACGATCAGGTGATCGGACTTCTCCGCCTTCTTCACCGTTTCGAGCGTCACATTGGGAGCCGAGGCGCTGGCGAACGAGAAGCTCGCCGATGCCGGCGCTGCGGAGGCGACGGCCGCAAGGTCGCCGACCACCGCAACAGGGTTGTTGAACGCTTCGGCAGCGACCGAAACTCCGGCGAAATCGGCAAGGCCGTCGTGGAGCTTCAGCGCATAGGAAAGCCGGTGCTGCCCGCGATCGGAATCCGGGTCCGGGAAGCGGGCGCCCCGTACGAGCGTGAGACGCACCAGCTGCTCATGTGCGTCATAGGCATACTTGCAGTCGTTGATCAGCGCGGCGCCGAAATCGGGCTCCGAGATATCGATCCAGCGATGCATCGAGGCTTCGAAGCGCGCGCGATCCCAGCTGGTATTGCGGTGCGTTGCGCGCTTCACATGGCCGAACTGGATTTCCGAGCGGATTTCCGAGACGTTGAGGTCGAACGGGAACTCGGCCTTCAGCACGCTCTGGCGATCGTGCCAGTCGAGCCATGTATCGAACTCGACCTGCCGCGCCCCCTCTTCGAGCGAGACGATCTGCACGACGCGGCTCTGCGAGTAGCTGCGTTCGATGCGGAGTGCCGCGCGATAGGGGCCGGTTTCGACGACGGAGACAGTGACCGGTCCGTCGGACAGCTTCCAGAACTGCTCCTCGAAATAGCGGTCGATATCCCAGGCGTCCCAGTTGAGGGGCTTATCCTCATAGGCGACGAGGCGGTTGGCCGTCTCGCCTGCCGCGATCAGTTCGCGACGACGGGCCTTGTCATAGACCGAGGTGATCTCACCGTTCTTGTCGAACGTCACCTTGAGCAGCGCATTTTCGAGGTGACCGGTGGACACCGACAGCGAAGTCGAGGGCGCGGTGCCGCCCTTGACGATCGCTGCTGCTGTCCAGCCAAGGGACGGTACGGACGCAACCGGAGCCGCCGGAACCGTCGACCCGTCCGCATTGGTCAGCACCTGCAGCGGCTTCACATCGCCACCCGACGCGAGCGCTGCGCCCGCTGCGGCGCCCGGCAGGCGTACCAGCGCACTCTCACGGCCATGGCCGGTGAAATTGAACAGCCGCAGCTCATCCGACTTGGCCGGCGCGATGGCGCGGGCCGCCGACTGCCAGATGCCATTGCCGGAGGCGAGTTCGGAAAAGAGCTGGCCGTATTCGGCGTCGGAATCGACATAGACCTCGGCGATCGAGGTACCGGGCAGGATGTCGTGGAACTGGTTGATCAGCACGATATCCCAGTATTCCCGCAGCTTTTCCGTCGGGTAAGGCTGCCCGGCCCGCATGGCGAGCGCACCAAGGAACTCGGCTTCGCGCATGACGCGCTCGGCCTTGCGGTTGTTGGCCTTGTTCTTGGCGACATTGGTGAGCGTGCCGCGGTGGTATTGCAGGTAGAGCTCGCCATTCCACGAGGGGAAGGATTTCGGGTTCGAATCCATCTTCTCGCTGAGCCGCTCGAGGAAGGGCACGATGCCTTCCGTCCGCACGCGCGGAGCGCCGGGGATGCCGCGGGCGAGGCGTTCGCCCCGCTCGATCATGGCGCGGGTGGGGCCGCCGCCGCCATCGCCATAGCCATAGCAGACCAGTACTTCGGAATTGGCCGACTTGGGCTCGTAGCGCTTCCAGGCGCCCATGACGTGCGAGACCGACAGATCGGAATTATAGGTGGTGAAGATGGCGGTCGAGTCGAATTCCTGCGCCGTCAGCAGCTGTGCCTTCGCCACCGTGCCATCGATGCCGCGCCAGAAGAAGGTATCGTACGGGTGCCGGTCGGTGTCGTTCCAGCTGAGCTTCGAGGTGATGAAATACTCGAGGCCCGAACGGCGGAGAATCTGCGGCATGTTGGCGGAATAGCCGAAGGTGTCGGGCAGCCACACGGTGCGCGGCGTCACATCGAACTCGTCGATATGGAACTGCCGTCCGCGCAGGATCTGCCGCACCATGGACTCGCCCGAGACGATGTTCGCATCTGGCTCCACCCACATGGCGCCTTCGATCTCGAACTGCCCGGACTTGACCTTCTCCTTCAGCTTTTCCCAGATAGCCGGGTAGTCGGTCTTGATGAAGTTGAACAGTACCGACTGGTTGTACATGAACACGAAGCCCGGATATTCGGTCATCAGGTTCAGCACGGTTGCGAAGCTGCGGCCGGTCTTGTCCCGGGTATGCATCACCCGCCAGAGCCAGCCGACGTCGAGATGGGTATGGCCGACGGCCGTCACGGTCGGCTGCTGCTCGAAATCGGTGAGCTGATAGATCTGCGCCGCGATCGCCTCGGCGGCATCGAGCGAAGCCTCGAATTCCGGGGTGACGCCGCCGCGCCGGTCCAGCGCGCGCAGCGAAGCCTCGACGAGGTTCATGATCGCGTGGCGGCGGTTATCGGTCTGTGGCAGGCGGACGGCGACCTCAAGCGGGGTCTGCAGGTCGAAATAGAGCTTCTCGGCGCGGTGGTGTCGCACCAGAAGCTCGACCTTGAACCCGACGAGCGGACGATCGAAGAAGGTGAAGGCATTGACCCGCAGGATGCGCTTCGTGCCCGGCACGGCGTCGGTTGCGATCACGAGTTCATTGTGGTTGCCGTCGAGCGCCTGCGCGATCTCGCCATCGAGATAGGCGAGGCATTGTGGGTCGGTCGAGCCCGGGCGGTCCTGCCACTGCGAGGTGAAGCGCAGCACAAAAGTCTTGCCGCGGGCGCCCTCGGGTACCGTAACTTCGGCGGCAAACCAGGTATGCCCCTGCTTCTTCGCCCAGACGGTGTGGGGGGTAAATTCCGGCCACTGGCGCCAGTCGGCAGCCAGCGCCTCCTCGGGCGTCACGTCAGCCGGCTGAAAGCGCCAGCTGAACGCGCCGTCGACCGGCGTCAGGATCTTTTCTCCCAGATCCCGGCAGAGGCGAAAGAGCTTGTCCTCGCGCTTGATGTCGTCATCAAGCAGGCCAAGGGTGCTGGCGAGGGTATTCATCGTCTTATCCTTTGACTCCGACGCCCGCGAAACCGGTGTTCATGTTTCGCCTGAGCAGGAAGTACACGCCGACCGCCGGCGCTGCGTAAATGATGGAGAAGGCGGCGAGGAAGCCGTAGTCGATCGAGCCGTTCTGGCCGAAGGCGGCATAGAGGCCGACCGACATCGGGAAGCCGGCCTCCGTGCGCGAGAAGATCAGCGGCAGCATGAATTCGTTCCAGGCGCCGGTGAAGCTGTAGAACCACACCACCGCGATGCCGGCGCGCGACATGGGCGCCACGACCTGCACGATGATCTGCCAGAGGCTGGCGCCATCGACATAGGCAGCCTCTTCAAGCTCGATCGGCACCGAGTCGAAGAAGTTCTTCATCAAGAGCAGTGTGAAGGGCAGGTTGAGGATGGTGAGGGCGATGATGATGCCGAAGGAATTGAGCAGCCCGCCCGCCTGCGCGGTGAAGTAGAGCGGCACGATGACGCCGGTCGAAGGCAGCATTCGCAGCAGCACCAGTGTCCACAGGAAGGCGTTCTTGCCCGGAATGTTCATGCGGCTCAGCGGATAGGCGGCCGCGGCGGCGACGATCACCGTCAGCGTGGCAGTACCCGCGCCGATCCACAGCGAGTTGAGGAACTGCCGTCCGGCATTGCCGCTCACCGCCTCGATGAAATTGTCGAAGCCGATGGCGGTCGGCACATGCAGGAGGCCGTTTGCCGCCGGGTCGACCGCATTGGTGATGAGCCAGAAGAACGGGCTCACCCAGATGAGCGACATGAATGCGAGCGCCAGCGCCAGTGGCGCGGAGATTGGCTTGAGCTCCATCACTTGGGCTCCTTCAGGAGGCGGAGATAGATGATGGACAGCACGCCGACGATGGCGAGCATGGCGATGGATATGGCGCTGCCATAGCCAAGCTTCCCGATCTTGAAGCTCTGCTCGTACATGAAGATGGCGAGCACCTTGGTCTGGTTGCCTGGCCCGCCACCGGTGAGCGCGAAAATCAGCGGGAAGTAGGTGAAGGTCCAGATGGTGATGAAGAGCAGGTTCGTGGCGATATGCGGCCGGATGATCGGCAGGACGACCTGCCAGGTGCGCTGCCAGGCAGTGGCGCCATCGACCTTGGCGGCTTCGACCACTTCGCGGCCGACACTGTCGAGTGCGGCGGTGAACAGGAGGTAGCTCCAGGCGGTACCCTTCCAGATATTGGACAGGATGACGACCTGCAGCGCGAAATCGTTGAGGAAATTGACCGGCTGAAGACCGAACGGCTCGAAGAGCACGGTGTTGACGAGGCCGGTCTTGTTGGTGACCGCCGACCAGAGGAAGGCCGCGACGATATCGGGGAGCAGCCAGCCCAGCATGATCGAGACCTCGACCACATTGCGCATCAGGCCGCGCGTGCCGCGCAGCGCGGTTGCGAGCAGGAAGCCCAGCACAGACTGGCCGACAATGGCCGAGAAGAACGTGAAGTTGATGGTGGTGCCGAGCGCTTCTAGGAAGCCCTTGCGGGTGAACAGACGCTCGTAATTGTCGAGGCCCACCCAGCTCCAGTCGACGGATTTCTTGCCGACGAGCTCAAGATTGGTGAACGAGAAGGCGAAGGCCCAGCCGGTGAAGTAGACAAGGGCACCGATGAGAACAAGCGCGGGCAGCAATCCGGCGGCAAGCAGCCAGCCGTTGGAGGCCAGCCAGGGGCGCATCTGGCGTGTCATCGCAAGGGCCTTTCAATATGGACTTTAACGATCGTGGCGTGGAACCGAAGTCCCACGCCACGGGGCAAAGGACCGGCCGGGCCGGGCTGGACGACCCGGCGAGGCTTGGGGTGGGCGGCGTGAAGAGGAGGCTCCACGCCGCCGGGGAGGACCCGGGAAACGGTCCTTATTCGTAGGTGATGACGTTCTCTTCGCCGAATTCGTCGATGAGGCCGTTCTTGTACTCGGTGATCGCATCCTCGACGGAAGCGCCATCCAGGATGGACGCAGTCATCTCCTGCACGAGGGCGGAGACGCGCTGGTAGCCCGGATAGGTGTCGCGGCCAGTGGTATCCGCCGCCATCTTGGTGGCAGCCGCGAGATAGGCGTCAGCCTGATACTCGGGCGAGTCCGAGATATCGGTGCGGACGGCCATACGCTTGTTGTCGACGGTCCACTTGCCGAAATTGCCCTTGTCGAAAATGGTCGTCAGGAGCTTCTGCGCGGCTTCCTTGTTGGCCGACTTGGCGTTCACGCCAATGGCCCAGCCACCGGAGATATTGGTCGTGGCCTTGGTGCCCGGCAGACCCGAGCCCGGCCAGGGCGTCCAGCCCATGATGGCATCGCGTTCGGCGGTCGAGGGGATGTTCACGCCGTTGCAATCCCACATGCAGGCATATTCCCAAGAGCCCGAAGCAAGAATGCCGAGCTTGTTGGCCTGCATTTCCTGGCGGACGGCAGCACCGATATCGGTAGCGTAGTTGATGGCCTTACCGGCGAGCTTATCGTCCTGGTAGACCTTCTTGTAGAGCTCGAGCGTGCGACGGAGCGCCGGGCTGTCGCCGATCCACTTGCCCTCTTTCCAGTTACGCAGGCGGTTGCGGTCGTTCTCTGGCGTGTCTGCACCGAGCAGCGCCATGTAGAAGCCCTGCATGGTGGCCGCTTCGCCCTGCTTGGTACCGGCAGGGATCAGGAAGGCGTTCTCGACGCCGGTCT